>NZ_JBTZSU010000005.1:0-211811 GCF_054890965.1 Arthrobacter sp. C152 | reverse complement strand
ACCCGTAGGCTGCCGTGTCTACTGACAAAACTGCCAACTCAACTGACAACGGACACCTAAAAGCCTTAACCAGCTTTCAACGAGTCGACTGAAGCGCCGATAATGGAGATTTCGTCAACCTAGGACGACGAGGTTCGGGGGAGCGTCATTCGCTCGTCCACGTCAGGCCGAGCATCTGGAAGGCGTCCTTGATGGCATCGCTGTCGTGATGAAGCTCCTCGGGCCTGGCGTGCGTTAGCTTCGGGCTGACGTGGGGGTCGCCTGGTCGTTCGAAGATTGCCCAGAGACGTAGGTCGTCGCCATGGCGGGACGCGAAGGTCACCCCGTCGAGGTCTGTTCTCTCGTAGATCCAGGCGGCGATGGCCTGGGTCAGTCGGCGTGGCCGGGCGTCTTTCAAGGCTGCGGCGTCCAGGTCCAAGAGTCCGAGGCTGAGAGCCACGCCGATGAAGTGCGGATGCAGGACAGCGATGGACCGGGAGTCCGTCACGGCGCAGTAAGCGCCGGTAAGCTCGGCTGACGTCGCTGCGCGGGCGTCAAGCCATGCCCGGGGCACCTGCCCGGATGCCAGGGTCGGGTGCAGCACCGCATCTTCGTCGTCCTCGACAATCTCGTCCAGTTCTATGGCCAGCCGGGCATCGCGTCGGAAGCCGGCGAGCACCTCGAGCAGGCACGCCCTGAGGCTTGAGCCGGCGTACACGGTCCGGAAGTTTCCGTGCAGGTCATCCCAGCGGCCGGGGAACCTGCCATCCGAGGCCCATTCCCAGCCGCTCCATGCCCACGGTTCGGGGCGGAACCCGATGCGCCATACAGTGCCGGCCGCCGGGATGATGGCCAGTTCGTTCTGCTCCATCCGTCAGCCGGCGGCCGCGAAGGCCCGGGCAGCGGCAAGGACGGCTTGTGCGGCCTCGTCGACATGACCTTCGCGAAGCAGCCTGGCCGGCGGGACATCATCCAGCTGCGGGTTCATGCCCTGGAACCAGGCCTGGACCACGGACCGGGAGTCGCGCTCGGCCAGCAGCGCGGCCACGTGGTAGGCATGCCGGAGCCGCGTCATCACCTCGGCCGACGGCTTCCGTTCACCGTCTGCCCACTGACGCACGGCCCGGGTTTCTTTCACCGAGCCGATGTAGGCGACAAGTTTCGCGCCCAGGATGTCCCGGAGATCGCGGACCAACTCGGCCTCGGGCAACCTGATCGAATCCTGATGCGCTTTCAGCCCTCCGCGGGCCCCTGCAACTGCGGTCATAACCCCATGCTGCCACGGATGACACATTGTTTCAATGGCTAAAACACAACAAGGATCACACCCGAAATCACAAAAGCCAGAACGCCATAATAGACGTACCGTAACGCTGGGGGAGGGGGCGCTGCTTCGAGCTCCCCAGGAAAGTAGGAGTGACGGCGGTACACCGTGACTGCGGTCAGTTAAGCCTGGCAGCGGAAATGGAGGCCCTCCGGAGCCATGATGACACTATGACTGATCCCCAGCGGAAGCTGTCCGCCGCAGAGCTCGCCGAAGCCGGGCTCGCCGGCTGGCATCTGACCGGCGAGGCCATCACCGCCACCTTCAGGACCCGGAACTTCTCCACCGGGCTGGAACTCGTGAACCGCATCGGTGCCTCCGCCGAGGAGGCCAACCACCACCCCGACCTCACGCTCACCTACCCCGAGGTAGGCGTCACGCTGTCGAGCCACGATGTCGGGGGGATCACCAGCCGCGACATAGACCTGGCCCGCATCATCAGCGGCCACGCCGCGGACCTTGGGATCGCCGCCGCGGAGTGAGTCCGCGCTGTCGGGCAGGGGCGAAGGATCGTCGAGGCGCTAAGCGACCTTAAAGGAATCGCGATCATCGGCCTTGGTGCTGAGAAAAGCAGGCCATATTCCCGCCTGCCACGGCGTTCCCGCAAGCGATAGGCACCGCCGCCGAATGGGCGAACGTAAGTGACGGCGCCAGCTGACGCGCTTCAGAGAGACGGTGCCTCCCCTTGACCTTCGAAGGACGTCAAACTACCTTGACGCCATGGATGCGGAGTCAGTGGAGCAGGCTCTCAACAGCGGTGATGTACACGAGCTGCTCAAAGTGTGGGAAGACTTCAACCGTGGCGAGGCATCGCCCGGCATTTCCTCCACCGACGGCGACCAGGCGCGGGAAGCTGCAGCGCATTTTCTGTCAGAGGTATCGGAAGTCGCCGCGCTTGAGGCGCTGCGGGCAAATGCCAAAGCGGTCGAGCTGCTCACAGCGAGGCGCTGGTACGTCATGAAATCTGCCCGGGAGGGCGGCGCCACGTGGGCGCAGATCGGTGAGGTTCTGGGGATCACGAGACAAGCAGCCCACGATTTTTACCGCCGCAAGATCGAAGAACAGGAAAAGTACTCGCCTGATCCCCACGACACGGCAGCCGCCCGCGCCGTTCTCGAAGAGTGACGCAACAGTCGTTACCGAACATTTCGGAGCCGAGTTGGGACCACCATCCCCTCCGTAGCACATAGAAACACTAAGCAATGTAGTAGGCCCGGCCCCGTAATCTTGATAGATGCCTCGTTTCGCATTGGACATCGAGTCCGTCCCGCGTCCCGCCCGCTCCCAGGAACTCCTGGACGCAGTGAACCACCGCGTGGTCATTGCCGACGGCGCGATGGGCACCATGCTGCAGGGCCGGGAACTGTCGCTCGAAACCGACTTCCAGAACCTGGAAGGCTGCAACGAGATCCTCAACGACACGCGCCCGGACGTCATCGCGGACATCCACGACGCCTACTTCGCCACCGGCATAGACGCCGTCGAAACCAACACCTTCGGCGCCAACTGGTCCAACCTCTCGGACTACGGCATCGATGACCGCATCGCGGAACTCGCGCTGAAGGGCGCGAGGATCGCCCGCGAACGCGCCGAAGCAGCAGAACAAGAGGACGGCCGCATGCGCTGGGTCCTCGGCTCCATGGGCCCCGGCACCAAGCTCCCCAGCCTCGGCCACACCAGCTACGACTACCTCAAGCAGACCTTCGCGCTGCAGGCCGAGGGCCTGATCGACGGCGGTGCGGACGCCTTCCTCATCGAAACCAGCCAGGACCTCCTGCAGACCAAGGCCGCCGTCAACGGCTGCAAGCAGGCCATCGTCTCCAAGGGCGTCCGCCTTCCGATCTTCGTCGAGGTGACGGTGGAGACCACCGGCACCATGCTCATGGGCTCCGAAATCGGTGCCGCGCTCACCGCCCTGGAACCGCTCGGCGTCGACGCCATCGGCCTGAACTGCGCAACCGGCCCGGACGAGATGAGCGAACACCTCCGCCACCTCTCCAAGCAGTCCTCCGTCGCCATCGCCTGCATGCCCAACGCAGGCCTTCCCATCCTCGGAGCCAACGGCGCGCACTACCCGCTCACGCCCGCCGAACTGGCCACCGCCCACGAACAGTTCGTCCGCGAATTCGGCCTGGGCCTGGTGGGCGGGTGTTGCGGTACGACGCCGGAGCACATGGCCGCCGTCGTCGAACGTCTTGCCCCCTTCCGCAACAAAGCCGTGCCCGCCACGGCAGGTAACGGCAAGACAGCACCCGCCCGCGTCCCCACCGAGCACGACCCGGGCATCGCATCCCTCTACCAGCACGTCTCCTTCGACCAGGACGCCTCCTACCTCGCCATCGGTGAGCGCACCAACGCCAACGGCTCCAAGGCGTTCCGGCAGGCGATGCTCGAAGAGCGCTGGGACGACTGCGTGGACATCGCCCGCGAGCAGATCCGGGTCGGCGCCCACCTCCTGGACGTCTGCATCGACTACGTGGGCCGCGACGGCGTGGCGGACATCAAGGAGATCGTCTCCCGGTTCGCGTCCGCCTCCACCCTCCCGCTCGTCATCGACTCCACCGAGCCTCCCGTGCTGCAGGCCGGCCTGGAACTCATCGGCGGCCGCCCCGTGGTCAACTCCGTCAACTACGAGGACGGCGACGGCCCGGACAGCCGCTTCGCCCGCATCATGCCGTTGGTGAAGGAACACGGCACCGCCGTCATCGCCCTCACCATCGATGAGCAGGGCCAGGCCCGCACCACCGAGGGCAAGGTGGCCATCGCCTCCCGCCTCGTCGACGCCCTGGTGGGCGAATGGGGCATGAAGGTCGAGGACATCATCGTCGACGCCCTGACCTTCCCCATCGCCACCGGCCAGGAGGAGACCCGCCGCGACGGCATCGAAACCATCGAGGCCATCCGCCAGATCACCGCGAGATACCCCGGCATCAACACCACGCTGGGCGTCTCCAACGTCTCCTTCGGCCTGAACCCGGCCGCGCGCATCGTCCTGAACTCCGTGTTCCTGCACGAGGCCTCGGAAGCCGGCCTGACCAGCGGCATCATCGACGCCGCCAAGATCGTCCCGCTCGCCTCCCTCCCGGAGGAACAGCGCAAAGTCGCCCTGGACCTCGTCTGGGACCGCCGCGAATACGACGCTGACGGCAACACCACCTACGACCCCCTGGCCGCCATGCTGGACATGTTCGCCGGCGTGGACACCGCGGCCCTCAAGGACCAGCGCGCCGCCGAACTCGCCGCGCTGCCCACGGGAGCGCGCCTGGAACGGCGCATCATCGACGGCGAGGGCAAGGGCCTGGAAGAGGACCTGGACCTGGCCCGCAGCGAGGGCATGACGCCGCTCGGCATCATCAACGACCACCTGCTCGAAGGAATGAAGGTCGTCGGCGAACGCTTCGGCGCCGGCGAAATGCAGCTGCCGTTCGTGCTCCAGTCCGCCGAGGTCATGAAGAACGCCGTCGCCCTGCTCGAACCGCACATGGAAAAGTCCGATTCCTCGGGCAAGGGCACCATGGTGATCGCCACCGTCCGCGGCGACGTGCACGACATCGGCAAGAACCTGGTGGACATCATCCTCACCAACAACGGCTACAAGGTCATCAACATCGGCATCAAGCAGGGAATCGCGGAGATCATCGCCGCGGCCGAGGAGCACAACGCGGACGTGATCGGCATGTCCGGGCTCCTGGTGAAGTCCACGGTGGTGATGAAGGAGAACCTCGCAGAACTGCAGTCCCGCGGCCTCGCGAAGAAGTGGCCGGTGATCCTCGGCGGCGCGGCCCTGACCCGCGCCTACGTCGAGCAGGACCTGGCGGAACAGTTTGACGGAACCGTCAGGTACGCCAAGGACGCCTTCGAAGGCCTCTCCCTCATGGAACCGCTGGTGCGCGTGGCCCGCGGCGAGTCCCCGGACGACGTCGGCCTGCCGCCTTTGAAGAAGCGCATTCACCGCGGCGGCGCGAAGTTCACCGTGACCGAGCCGGAAGCCATGCCCGGCCGGTCCGACGTTGCCGCCGACAACCCCGTCCCTGTGCCGCCGTTCTGGGGCACCCGCATCGTCCGCGGCGTCTCGCTCCACGACTACTCCGCGTTCCTCGACGAGCGCGCCACCTTCATGGGCCAGTGGGGCCTCAAGCCCGGCCGCGGCGAGGACGGCGCCTCCTACGAGGAGCTCGTGGAACGCGAGGGCCGGCCGCGCCTGCGCTACTGGCTGGACCGCATCCTGGGCGAGGGCATGCTAGATGCGTCCGTGGCCTACGGCTACTTCCCGGTGGTCTCCGAGGGCGAACAGGTGGTGGTGCTGCACCACGGCGAGGATACCGACGGCGTCCTCGGCGTCCCGGGCCTGCTCGCCCCGGACGGCGGCTCAGGCGGCCCGATCGGCACCGACCGCCTGCGCTTCGACTTCCCCCGCCAGCGCCGCGACCGGCACCTGTGCCTCGCCGACTTCGTAAAGTCCCGCGAATCCGGCCAGATCGACGTGCTGCCCGTGCAGCTGGTCACCGCCGGGTCCAAGATCGACCAGTTCACGGCCAAGATGTTCGAGGCCAACCAGTACCGCGACTACTACGAGCTCAACGGCCTGGTCATGCAGCTCACCGAGGCCCTCGCCGAGTTCTGGCACGCCCGGGTCCGCTCGGAGCTGGGCTTCGCCGCCGAGGAGCCCAAGGACAAAGCCGGGCTGTTCAAGCTCGACTACCGCGGCGCCCGCTTCTCGCTGGGCTACCCGGCGTGCCCCGACATGGAGGACCGCCGGAAGGTCGTGGAGCTGCTGAAGCCCGAGCGCATGGGCGTGGTGCTCAGCGATGAGCTGATGCTGCATCCGGAGCAGTCCACGGACGCGTTCGTGTTCCACCACCCGGAGGCCAAGTACTTCAAGGTGTGAGCCGGTGCCGGCCCCGGCTCAGGCTTCCCCTCCGCCCCAGCGTGCCAGCGCGACAATCGCCCCACGTAGGGCAAGCCCGCGATCGGTCAGGGCGTAGGCCCGGGTGTTGTGCCGGAGCGGCAGCCGGGACAGTACCCCGGCCGCTTCGAGCTCGCGCAGGCGGGTCGCGAGGATATTCGTTGGCACGCCGAGGTCGCGCTGCAGGTCGCCGTAACGCTGCGGCCCGTCAAGCAGGCGCTCCACGATGAGCAGGGACCATCGTGCGCCAACGATGTCGAGGGCGGCGGCGAGGCCGCTCACTCGCTGGGATCGGCGTCCGGCTTCATCCAAAACGGCGAGTAGTGGTAGCCGTCAGGGTCGTCGAACTGGCGCTGGTACATGAAGGGGTAGTCATCGGTATCACCAATGCGACCGCCGGCGGCCGCGGCGCGTTCGACGAGTTCATCGACCGCTTCGCGGCTGTTGAGGTCAAACGAGACGGTGACTTTTGAGGGTGTGCCGGGTCCGCCGACCAGCTCCTCGGCGCCGCCAACGCCCGCATACATCTCCCGGCTGCCGAGCATCACGTATTGCCCAGGTGCGATCGCGAAGCATGACACGTTGTGATCGGACATCCCCGGGTTGAGGGGCCAGCCCAGGGCCGTGTAGAAGGCAGTGGAGCGCTCGACGTTTTCGACCGGGCAGGTGATGAACAGGCTCATGCGACTCATACTTGCAAAATGCAAGTGCCAGGTCAAGACCCCCATGCCGCCCGGCAAACCCTAGGGCGTGAGCTGGTGCCGGGCCCCGGTGCCGGAGGGCTTTTGGGCCTGCACAGTGGGGCTGCCCGAACCGGGAACCCCGCCCGAAACAGGCTTGACCCGCCGCAATGCTGCCAGGATCGCCCGGCCCACCACGGTGACCCCGACGACCGTGGTGACCGCCCGCAGCGTGTCCCACCCCGCCGTCGAGGTCAGCAGCGAATACAGCAGGAAGCTGCCAAGGTTGGTGCCCGGCGGCGCGCCCGGCACGTACGAAATCCCGGTGCCCGCACCCACCGCGAACGGCCAGAACCACAGGTTGAGCAGCAACCCGAACACATACGACGCCACAATCCCGTACCCGCACAGCATCACCACCTCGGCCTTGCCGCGCACGCGCCGGGGGAGCAGGCCCGCCCCCGCGCCCACCCAAGCGCACGCGAAAATTTGGAACGGCGTCCACGGCCCGATGCCGCCCCACAGCGCACTGGACAACGCAATCGTGGCGGCGCCCAGCAGCAGCCCGAACCGCGGGCCGAACGCGCGGCCGGCCAGGACCAGCAGGATGAACACGGCCTCCACGCCGCCGACGCCGGTGCTCGCCACCCGTACCGCCGAACCCACCGCTGCCAGCACGCCCAGCAGTGCCACCGTGTGTGCGGAACGCACCGAGCCGTCCAGCGAAACCACGACGGCGACAGCCGCCACGGGTGCGATGGCCAGCGCCGCATACGGCAGCGCTGCGGCGGCATCCGAGGGGAGGGCCGCGGCCAGCAGGGGCCAGCAGAAGGCGCCGAGCGCCGCCAGGTTGGCAACCGCGAGGACGGCCAGTTCGACTGGCCGGGGCAGCCGGATCCGGCGGCCCGGTTTTCCGGAGGGAACGTCGGGCAGCCGGTCCAGGAACCGGGGCATGGCCAGCGGCTGCGTGGCTTCGTGGGACGGGGTGCCTGCTGGAGTTTCCTCCGGCTCAGCCACGGGTGCCACGCCGTTCCGCACCGGCAGGATCCGGGCGCCGATGCCGTGGGCGAAGGGGAGGTCGTGCGTGGCGATCATGACTGCCGTGCCGTCGCCAGCCGCGGCCCGCAGCGCACCGGCCACCGCCGCGCGGGCGGCGGGATCGAGCCCACGGGTGGGTTCGTCGATGAGGAGGACCTGGGGGCGGTCCAGGGTCTGCAGCGCAATCGCGAGGATCCGGCGCTCCCCGGCGGAAAGGTCGCGGGGGTGCTCGTGCCCGATCGGCATTCCGGCGTCCCCGCGCAGCCGGGCCAGGTGCGCCGCGGCGAAACCGTGGGCCACGGGTGCCGCATCCTTGCGGCGGGCCAGGCGGCGTTCGGCGGCGTGCAGTTCCGCCGCCACGGTGTCCCGGGTGAACAGATCGTCGGAGGCGTCCGGCACCAGGGCGACCCTTCCGCCGTCGGACGCCTTGGGGCCCGGGGCTGCCATGGCAACCGTGCCCTCGACGCCCTTGCCGCCGCCCAGGGCCAGGGCCACCAGCACGGACGATTTGCCGGCCCCGTTCGGTCCCACCAGGGCTGTCACTTCGCCGGGATCCAGGGACAGTGACGCGTCCCGCACCAGGGGTTTGCCATCGCGGTGCACCGAAAGATTTGCTGCCGTGAGCACGGGTGCCTGGGCCGGCTGGGGCGTTGAAGCGGGGCGGCCCGTGGCGGCGGGTGCGGAAGGGGCGGATGCAGAAGGGGCGGGCGCGGCACCCGGGACCAGGGCGCCGTCGTCGATGGCCCACCAGGAGTCGGCGATGGGGACCAGGGCCTCGGCCCGGTGCTCGGCCACGATGACGCAGACGCCTGCCTCGTGGGCAACGGCGCCCAGCACCGCGATGACGCGGCCGCGGGCTGCGGTGTCGAGGTCGGCCAGGGGTTCGTCCGCCAGGAGCAGCGCCGGCTGGTCCACGACGGCGGCCGCGATGGCCACGAGTGTTGCCTCGCCTGCCGAGAGGGTGCTGACGTTCCGGTCCAGCAGCGCGGACACCCCGATGCTCTCAGCGACTTCCAGCACCCGGGCCTTGGAGTCAACGGATGCCACGCCGCGCAGCTCCAGCGCGAGGCCGATCTCGTCCCGGACTTTGGTGGTGGCAAAGGCGGCCCGCGGATTCTGTAGGACCACGCCGACGCTGCGGGCGGTGTCGCGGGGCGGTGTGGCGGCCCGGTCCAGCCCGGCAACGCGGACCGTCCCGGCGACGTTGCCGCCGTCCACATGGGAGAGAAGCCCCGCGATGCCCCGGAGGATGGTGGACTTCCCGGAGCCGGTGGGGCCGGTCATCACGGACACGGTCCCGGGCCGCGGCTGGAAGTCAGCCACGCGGAGCTCAGTGCCGCCGATCCTGAACCGGGCGCCGCGCATCAGGAGCGGTGCCTGTGCCTGGCCAGCGCCGCCGTCGTCCGTCCCCTGCATGCCCCGGCTGCCGAAGCCGCGCAGCTCAAGCGCGGCGGCAACCCTCGCGGCGTGCTCCAGCGTCCGCTCAAGGACCGGAACCAGGGCGCGGGCGCCGAAGCGTTCGCCCCGCAACCGGAAGCACAGCCGGACGGAGGCCACGGCGTCGGAGAGCGCCGGGAGCGCCGCCCACGCCACCACCAGCATCCGGGCGATTCCCTGCAGGGGTCCGCTGCGGGCCAGGTAGGTGAAGCCGCGGGCCACGTCCACCCAGGCGTTGAGCAGGCCGAAAGCGAGGATGGTCGCCGCGATCGGCAGCGCGGACAGGACCGCTGCCCACAGGCCGGGCCCGGTGACCGGGCCGAGCAGGACGACATGGGCGTAGGGGGCCGGCAGCCGTACCGGGGGCATGGCGAGCAGGACGGGCGCGCCGATGCCTGCACCGTTAAAGAGGATGCGGTAGACGACCCGCGCCGCGACGAAGATGGCGGCGAGGGCCGCCCCAGCCCGTAACGGCGCGGGTCGAAAGGTCATGCCGCGGGCGCTGCCGGTTCGTTGTCCACCGTATACAGCAGTTCAAGGCTCTCGCCCGGGTTCAGCTTGAGGCTGTCCAAACCTTCTTGCGCGTAACCCCATGTGCCGCCGGCGGGCTTCACCCAGAGGGCCCAATACGAGACAGTGTTTTTGTCATCGCACGCTTCGCGGACAGTGCCGCCCTTGTGCTTGATGTCGAAGTCCGCAGCCGGCACACCGTTGACACGGCACGCGAAGCTCGTGGGGTACTTGGCGGTGCCCTCGATCTTCACGTTAGCGTCCCTCAGCACGGCCGATGCCAGGGTGGGTCCGTTCGCGTCCACGCAAGCGGAGGTGTCGGCTGCCGGCTGCTTCAACGAGGCCGAATCGACGATGACCTTAACGCCGGCGCAAGGCCCGGTCGAGGTGCTGGTCGCGGCAGCGCTGGACGAAGCCGCAGCGGTGGAGGCGGGGGCGGAGGAAGTTTGCTGGCTGGCGGCCGGCGTGGAGCAGGCGGCGAGGGCCAACAGGAGACCTGCGGCGGCGAAGGTGCTCGCGGCGGCGGTTCGAATCGTAGTCAATGTCACCTGTCAAGGGTAGGCCGTCGCTGTTCAGGAACCTGCCGCCGCCGCCTTGTATGACGCGCAGGTTTGCCTAACGCAAAGGAAGGCCGACGCCGGCACCCGGTTGGGTGCCGACGTCGGCCTGTCTTGAAAAGTGCTGCTGCAGCGGACCCTGCTGCAGCAGCAGCCCTATGGCACCTTCACGTCCACCAGGTCGCGATCCTCAGGTGCGTCGTTTGCTGTGGCAGCCCGGGATGCCGGATGGGCCGCCACGGCCGCGGCATGCTCGGCCAGCACGCCGGTCTGGTGGCGGATCTTCAGCCGGTAGAGCAGTGCACCGCCGATCACCACCGCACCCACGAACATCACCCCGCCCCACTGCAGGTACCACTCGAACGGGGGCACCGAGTTGTAGATCTCCGGCCGGGGCCAGACCAGGTTGATGGTCATGGCGGCACCCCACAGGACGGCGAGGATGTTCACCGGCAGCCCCCATTTGCCCATGCAGAACCCGGGCTCGGATCCATCGCCGATGATCGGCCACTTCCTGGCGAGCCGCTTGCGCAGCAGCGGAACCGTGACCAGGAGGTAGGACAGGTAGATCAGGACGATGCTGATGCTGGACAGGATGGTGAAGATCGCCGGCTGCATCACGTTGACCAGCAGCGGGATGACCGCCATGACGCCGATGACGATCGCCGCGACCGTGGGGGTCCGGCGGACCGGGTCCACCTTTCCCAGCTGCCGGCTGAACGGCAGGTTGTTGTCCCGGGCCATGGCGAACATCATCCGGATGGCTGCGGCGTGGACGGCCAGCGTGCAGACCACCACGGCCACCACGATGCAGGCCAGGAAGGCCTTCCCGAAAGGACCGCCCAGGACGGAGAGCACGATGTGCTGCAGCCCGCCGTCGGCAGACCCAACTGCCGGGTCTGCCAGGTCCGGTGCGGCCAGGATGCCGAAGAGCAGGATCAGCCCGCCCAGCACGAACGAGGCCGTGACGGCGCGGAGGATGGCCTTGGGCGCCGTGCGCTTGGGGTCCTTGGTCTCCTCGCCGAGGGAGCTGGCGGTGTCGAATCCGTACATGACATAGCCGGAGGCCATGGCGCCGATCAGGAAGACGCCGAAGAAGCCCAGGTCATTGCCCTCGCCGAAGCCGTTGGTTTCGAAGAAGACCTCGGGGCCGCGGACCACGTGCCAGCCCAGCGCGAGGATCAGCAGGACGGCGGCGATCAGCTCCACGAAGACGCCGATGCTGTTGATCCGGGTCATCAGCTTCACGCCGAAGGCGTTGATCAGGGTCGAGATGGTGATCATGATCGTGGCCAGCACCACGCCGTTCATGGCGAAGTCGTACGGGCCGGTGCCGTCACCGACGAACTGGAAGCCCTCCCAGAGCTGGGGGAGGGTGATCTGCAGGGCCAGCGCCACGGAGCCCAGCGCCATGATCGAGGAGAGCAGCAGCAGCCACCCTGCCAGCCAGGACGACGTCCCGGACGCGAGCCGCTTGGCCCAGTTGTAGACCGACCCGGCAACGGGGTAGCGGCCGGCCAGTTCGGCGAAGCACAGGGCCACCATCAGCTGGCCGACGAACACGATGGGCCAGGACCAGGCGTACGCCGGGCCGGCCATGGAAAAACCGAAGTAGAACAGTTGGAAAACACCGGTGAGGATGGAGATGTAGCTGACACCCGCGGCGAAGCTGGCAAATTTGCCGATGCTTCGGTCCAGTGTCTGGGTGTAGCCAAATTCGTCCATGCCGCTTGAATCAATACTCTTGCTCGGTTCCAATATGGACTCCTAAGTCAGAAAAGCACGATGGGACCGGCCGCCCTGGGGTGCGGCGGATTAACGTGTGGGGGCCGCCGCTGTTGGGGAATGCGGCCCCCGTGGTCCTGCCGCTCAGGCAAGGGATGCGGTGAGCTCCTTCTCTTCCAGGGCGTCAACGCCGGCACGGCCGGCGCGGATCAGATCGGCGCAGCGCTCGCCGATCATCATGACGGTGATGTTGGGGTTGACGGTGACGTGTTCGGGCATGACGGACGCGTCGGCGACCCGAAGGCCGGTGACGCCCTTGACCCGCAGCTCGGGGTCAAGCGGCGACATGCCGTCGTCGTCCGCTCCCATGCGCACGGTGCCCACGGGGTGGTAGACGGTGTTGTGGGTCTTGCGGATGTAGTCCTGCAGTTCCTCGTCCGTCTGCGCCCCGACGCCGGGCGAGAGTTCCCGCCCGGCCCACTCGGCCATGGCGGGCTGCGCGGCGATTTCGCGGGCCTTGCGGATGCCGGCCACCATGACGCGCATGTCGTGGCCTTCGGGGTCGGTGAAGTACCGCGGATCCACCATGGGCTTGTCGCGGAAGTCGCGGCTGCGCAGCCGCACGGTGCCCCGCGAGCGGGCGTGCGTCACGTTCGGGGTCAGGCTGAAGCCGTTCTCCGTGGTGGGGTAGCCGTGCCGCAGCGTATTCATGTCGAACGGGACGGAGCCGTAGTGCATCATCAGGTCCGGCCGGTCCAGGCCCTCCTCGGTAGGGGTGAAGATGCCGATTTCCCACCACTGCGTGGAGGTCTGCACCATGGGCTGCTTCGCCTCGAACTGCACCACGCCTTCCGGGTGGTCCTGCAGGTTTTCGCCCACACCGGGGGAGTCCACGAGCACGTCGATGCCGTGCGCTGCGAGGTGTTCGGCCGGTCCGATGCCGGAGAGCATGAGCAGCTTGGGGGTGTCGATGGCGCCGGTGGACACGATGACTTCCTGGTGCGCGGTGAGGCGGTGGGTGCGGCCGAACGCGCCGTCCACCACGTCGACGCCGGTGCAGCGCTTGTCCGCGTCGAACACCAGCTGGCGGGCGCGCAGGCCGGTCAGCAGGGTGAAGTTGGGGCGGTCGACGATCGGGTGGATGTAGGACACGGAACTGGAGGAGCGGGTGCCGTCCGCGCGCCGGTTGATCTGGAAGAAGTTGGCACCGTTGACCACGGTGGTGCCGGTGTTGAACTTCGCGCGCGGGATCCCTGCCTGCTCACAGGCGTCCAGGAGTGCGACGCCGGCAGGATCCGCCGGGGGCACGTTCATCAGGTGCACGGGGCCCGAGTCCCCGTGGTGCGGTGCGTCCGGGCCGGCGTCCTCGTTGGTTTCCAGCCGCTTGTACAGCGGCCAGGCAGCCTCGGCGTTCCAGCCGGTGGCGCCGTACTTGGACTCCCACTCGTCCAGGTCCTCGCGCGGTGCCCAGAAGGCGATGCAGGAGTTGTGGCTGGAGCAGCCGCCCATGACCTTGGCGCGGGCGTGCCGCATGAAGGAGTTGCCGTTCTCCTGCGGTTCCACCGGGTAGTCCCAGTCGTAGCCGGATTCCAGCAGTTCCATCCAGCGGTCCAGCTGCAGGATTTCGGGGAGGTTGCGGTCGTCCGGGCCCGCCTCGACGAGGGCCACGGTGACGTCCGGGTCCTCGCTCAGCCGTGCGGCCACTGCGGCGCCGGCGGACCCGCCGCCGATGACGACGTAGTCGAACCCGCGGTCGGTCACGTCCTCGATGGTGTCGTAGTGCATCTAGCTCTCCTTGCCGTGGTCAGCGAACCAGCCGGTTACCTGCGGGCTGGTGTTCTGGTAGATGTGCTTGGCTTCCTGGTACTCGGCCAGGCCCGTGGGCCCGAGCTCGCGGCCGACGCCGGACTGGCCGAAGCCGCCCCACTCGGCCTGGGGAAGATAGGGGTGGTAGTCGTTGATCCAGACGGTGCCGTGGCGGAGCCGGCCTGCCACGCGCTGCGCCTTGCCGGCGTCCTGGGTCCAGACCGCGCCGGCCAGGCCGTAGATGGTGTCGTTCGCGGTGGCCACGGCCTCGTCCTCGGTGCGGAACGTCTCAACGGTGACCACGGGGCCGAACGCCTCATCGGTGACCACGGACATTCCCCGTGTGACCTGGTCCAGGACGGTGGGCTGGTAGTAGAAGCCGGCGTCGTACTTTTCTCCCTGCGGTGCGGCGCCGCCGGTCCGCAGCCGCGCACCCTCCTGGATGCCGCGCTGGACGTACGCGTGGACCTTGTCCCGGTGCGCGGCGGAGATCAGCGGACCCGTTTCGGCGTCCTCGTCAAAGGGGCCGCCCAGGCGGATGTCCTTCGCGCGCCGGACCAGCTCGTCCACGAAGCGTTCGGCGATCGATTCCTCCACCACGAGCCGCGCCCCGGCGGAACAGACCTGGCCGGAGTGCACGAACGCGCCGTTGAGGGCGTTGTCGACGGCGGCGTCAAAGTCCGCGTCCGCGAACACCACGTTGGGGTTCTTGCCGCCGAGTTCCAGCGCCACCTTCTTGACGGTGCCGGCGGCGGCAGCGGCGATGCGCTTGCCGGTTTCCAGGCCGCCGGTAAAGGAGACGAGGTCGACGGCGGGGTGTTCCGAAAGCGGCGCGCCCGCCTGGGCCCCGGGCCCGGTGACGAGGTTGGCCACGCCGTCCGGCAGGCCGAGGTCCTGGAGCAGCTGCATGGCCAGGATGCTGGTGGACGGGGTGAGCTCGGAGGGCTTCAGGACGAAGGTGCAGCCGGCGGCCAGGGCCGGCGCAATCTTCCAGGCGGCCTGCAGGAGCGGATAGTTCCAGGGTGTGATGAGGCCGCAGACGCCGACGGGTTCGTAGACGATCCTGCTCACGACGCCGGCGTTCCCGGCGTCGACAATCCGGCCCGCCTGTTGCCCGGCGAGCCTGCCGAAGTACTCGAAGCAGGCGGCGATGTCGTCCATGTCGATGCGGCTCTCGACCATCCGCTTGCCGGTGTCCAGCGATTCTGCCCGGGCAAACTTCTCCCGGCGTTCGCGCAGTCCGGCCGCGACCTTCAGGAGGAAGGCTCCACGCTCGGGTGCCGGGACGTCCGACCAGACGCCGGAGTCGAAGGCGGCGCGGGCTGCGGCGATGGCGCGTTCGGCGTCCTCGCGGCCGGCCTCCGAGACCGTGGCGACCAGTTCGCCGTCGGCAGGGTTCCTGATTTCGCGGACGGCGCCCGACGTGGCGGCCTCCCACGAGCCGTTGATGAACAAGGTGGTTGCTGCTTCGGTTTCAGCGCTTCGGGTGACGTCCTGCGCTGGTGTGGCATAAGTCATACCGAGGACAGTAATGCACTTTGAACGAGTGTTCAATACTTTTCTTGAACACTTGTTCAATCGGTTTTATGGCGCTATCTTTGCCTTCTACCGGGTGCTGCCGGCCTTGTGGATTCCTGTTATTGCCCCGGCCCGGGCGCGAAGGCGATGTCCTCCGTGCGGGCGATGCTTCGCTCGATCGCCTTCTTATCCACCCCAAGAAGCGAGGTCAACCACATGCCGTTCTGAATCACCACGATGTCGGAGGCGCGCGCCCTGCATTGCTCCCACTGCAGGCCGGGCCGGGCTGCGGAGACCAGCGCCGCCAGCCCATCGATGTAACGGTCAAAGGCGGCTGCGTTGATCTCGGCGTATCCTTCGTCGGCCTGGGCCAGGGCCCATAGGTGCAGGCGCAGCGAGAGGTAGCGCGTGGTCAGCAGGTCCTCGCCGGCCACCCGCCGGAGGGCGCGGCGCAGCTGCTCGTCCGGCGTCAGGGAGGGGTCCGGCGCCACGAGCAAAAGGTCGTGTTCGTCCACGCGCCGCAGGGCGGCGCGGATCAGGCTGGTCTTGTCGTCGTAGTAGTAGTTGACGAGGCCAAGGGCGACGCCGGCTTCGCGTGCCACGGCGCGCATGCTCACCCCTGCAATACCGTGGCGGGACAGCAGGTCCAGGGCCGCTTCGAGGATGCGCGATTGCCTGTCGAGCTGTTCGCCGGAGTTCACGGTATTGGTCCCCATCTGGCCAGACTATTGCCAAATCCGGCCGGAGCGAATTTTCGGTCCTTGGGAGGCGGGGAGTCCGCCGGCTGGTGTTGGCTTGCTCACACAGCGGACAGCAACTGGTTGACCAATGCTAACCTTGTAGTGGCCTCGAGCAACTGTTGGGCTTCCCTCCCCGGATTTTCCCCGGCACGGTCCCCGCGGGCATCACGCTCCCGGACCTCGTCGCGGGCCACCCCATTGACGCGGCGCATCCCCCTGCGCACGCCACCCCATTTGTGAAGCTTGGAGAAAGATGGAAAGCGCAAGCCTTATTGCCCTTCTGCTTGTCAAGGGCAACGGCTCCGCCCGCAGTGCAGAGCCCAACGCTCCCCAAATCATCGCGAAGCGCGGACGCAGGGCAGCTGCCTGGGCTGCGGTCCGGAGCCGGACGGCGACCCTGCTGCACCGGCTGGCATGGGCTGTTGAGCCGGACCCGCGCTGACGCTTTCGAAAAATGACGCGCACATTCCCTGGCGCGGCGGGTATATGGCCCGCGCCAGGGAACATGCGCGTCGCGGGCGGCTATGCGCCTCGAAAACGGCAGGGCCGCTATTTCTTGGGCAGCCCCGGCGGGTTCAGTTCGGACTTCTGGACCGCCTCTGACGAGAGGCCCCAGCGGTCCAGGATCCTGCCGTAGGTGCCGTCCTCGATCAGGTGGTTCAGGGCGGCCTGCGCGGCGACGGCCAGGCCGTTGCCCTTCCTGGTGGTGAACGCGATCTCGGCCTTCAGGGGCCAGCCACCCTCCAGCGTGCCCACCTGCTTCGTCTTCCCGTCCTGCGCTGCCTTGTAGGCCGCAGCGGCGTTGGGCCCGAACGTCAGGTCCGCACGGCCCGACTGAAGGGCCAGGCTCGAGGCGGAATCGTCGTCGTAATACTGGAACTCCACCGGCGCCAACCCGTTCTTCTCGTTCTCCTCGTCCCACCGGACAAGGATGGCTTCCTGGTTGGTGCCGGAGCCCACGATGATCCGCTTGCCCGCCACATCCTTGGGTTCCTTGATCTCCCCGATGCCCGAATCGCTCTTGGCGTAGAAGCCCAGCAGGTCGTTGCGGTAGGTGGCGAAATCGAACTTCTCCTTCCGCGCCTCCGTGACGGTCACGTTGGACAGCACGGCCTCATACTTGGCCGACTCGATGCCCAGCGGCCAGTCCGCCCACGCCACGGGCAGGACTTCGACGTCCAGCCCCAGCGACTCACCCACGGCGTACGCGATGTCCACCTCACTGCCGATCAGCGTCTTGTTGTCCGTGGCAAACGTGCTGAGCGGCGCGGTGCCGCCCGTAGTCACTACGGTGAGCTTGCCGTCGGCCTTGATGGCCTCAGGCACCAGTGCCACCGCGGCGGCGTCTTCGGCAACCTTGACGCGATCCTGCTGCGGGGACAGGTTGAAGGTTTTGCCGGCGGCGTTCGTGGCGGCGGACGACGGCGGTGCTGTCGCCGCCGTTGCGCCGGGATCGGCGCAGGCCGCTAGCCCAAACAGGGCGGTTGCGGTAAGAGCGACGGCGGCAGCCGGCTTGAGTGCGAAGGCCATGGTTCCTCCTCGGAGGCAGGTAGGGATGCAACGGAATGTGCGCGTTGCAGCAACTATCCGACAGCCGCGGAAGGCGGACCAAAGGCCGCGAAACCGGGGGAGACGGGGAGTAACGGCGGTTAACCGGAGGACCGCGGCGGTCACATTCCGGCTGTGCCCAAGCCTCCTGGCGGCACGTGGCGTCTTAGGTGGCCGCCTTTCACGGACGCAGTAGAAAACGAGTACTCGCCGGCGAAAGACAGGTGGTCATTACGCGTGTTCTCCGCCCATGCCCCAACTTACGGTGAAGTACGTTGCGGCCCGGGTGGGCTGCAAGCCATGAGGGAGGCAAACATGAATCATTCGCCAGGTGGGACAACGACTGCTGGGGGGACGGGCCTGCTCAGGCGAACCAGCACCAAAACAGCGGCAGCGGTGGCTGCCGGAAGCCTGCTGCTGACAGGCGGCGGGGTGGCGTGGGCGGACGACATCTACAACAACTTGGACACCAGCATCGATTCGATAGCGGAGCTGATGCCGCTGAACGCCGGGGGTGCCAACGGCAGCACTACGCTGGCCGTTCGGGAACGAAACAGTGACGGCAAGAACGGCTGCAACCTGACCGGATCAACCACACTTACGCTGAATCTCAGCTCCAGCAACCCGGCCGTAGCGACCGTGTCGCCGTCGATAGTCGTTTTTACGTCCTGCAACGATCCGAAGACGCTGACTATCAGCCCGGTGGCGGCGGGATCCGCCACGGTTACCGCGACCCAAGTCAGCAACACGACCATCGGTACCTTCGACCTTGCGCCTGCCACCTTCACCGTGAACGTTGCAGCCCCCGCACCCTCGAACACTGCGCCCGTACTGAACGTCACAGGCGTGACGGCTGGAGCCTCGTACACGAAGGGGTCAGTCCCCGCGGCTCTCTGCAGCGTCACTGACACCGAGGACGGCCCCAGCACCTTCGCCGCGAAGCTGGGCGCCATATCCGGAACCGACGCGGCGGGCGGCGTCGGTTCGCAGACCGCTTCCTGCAGCTACACGGACAAGGGCGGACTGACCGCCTCCGGCTCGGTCACCTACGGCATTACCGACGGTTCGGCGCCGGAAATCTCCTACACGCTCTCGCCCGCCACGCCGGACGGTCTGAACGACTGGTACAAGAGCGCCGTGTCCCTGCACTGGATCGTCACCGAAGAGGATTCACCCAGCACTGTGGCACTGACCGGCTGCGAGGACCAGAACATCACGGAGGACCTCACAGCAACTGACTTCAGCTGCGCGGCCACCAGCTCCGGAGGAACCAGCGGAACCACCGTGAACCTGGGTAAGGACGCCACGGCCCCCACCGTCGCGTACACCACGGCCTCGGGCGACGTTGGCAGCAACGGCTGGTACACCTCCGACGTCGAGGCCACCTTCATCGGCGCCGACGCCACCTCCGGGCTGCTCGCCGCAACCCAGACGGCGGCCTCCTCCGGCGAGGGTGCCACCGTGAAGGTGGACAGCCCGGCCTTTACCGATATTGCCGGCAACACCACGGATGCGGGCGCCGCCTCGCACACCTTCAAGATCGACAAGACCGCGCCCGAAGTGAGCTACAGCGGAGTTTCCACCGAGCCGAACGCCAACGGCTGGTACAACACGGACGTCACGGCAAACTTCGCCGCGACCGACCTCACGTCCGGCCCGGCCACGCCAACGCAGCAGGTAACGTCGTCCGGTGAGGGTGCAGCTGTCGAGGTTGCGAGCCCCGCCTTCAGCGACAACGCCGGCAACACCACTGCCGCGGGAGCGGTGACCCGGACC
This sequence comes from Arthrobacter sp. C152, assembly GCF_054890965.1. NCBI lineage: Bacteria > Bacillati > Actinomycetota > Actinomycetes > Micrococcales > Micrococcaceae > Arthrobacter > Arthrobacter sp. C152. The sequence continues at coordinate 192,267 of NZ_JBTZSU010000005.1, read as the reverse complement.
TTCAAGGTCGACAAGACGGCCCCCACCGTTTCCTTCGATTCGGTCGTCGCGGACGGCTACTTCGGCGCCACCGCCGCACAGCCCACGTGCACCGCATCGGACAGCGGCGGTTCGGGCCTCGCAGGCAGCTGCGTGGTCACGGGCTACGGCACGGGCGTCGGCCGGCACACCCTGACGGCCAAGGCCACCGACCTTGCCGGCAACATCACCACGGTGGCCCAGTCCTATGAGGTGAAGGCCTGGACCCTGAAGGGCTTCTACCAGCCGGTCGACATGAACGGTGTCCTGAACACGGTCAAGAACGGCAGCACGGTCCCGGCGAAATTCGAGATCTTCGCCGGCGACACGGAGCTGACCGATCCGGCCCTGGCCAAGTTCACCATGAAGCCGATCACCTGTTCGCTCGCGGCCCTGCAGGATGCCATCGAGACCACCGCCACGGGCAACACCTCGCTGCGGTACGACGCCACTTCGGGCCAGTTCATCTACAACTGGAAGACGCCCACCGCGGCCGGCACCTGCTACACGCTGACCATGACGGCGAACGACGGATCCGCCATCAGCGCCAACTTCAAACTGAAGTAGGCACACGGGTCCACACGTGGCCCGACACAGCAAGGGGACCAGCCCAAAGCGGGCTGGTCCCCTCGCTGCTGCAGCGGGCTGGAAGTCAGCCCAGGGCCTTGAGGACTTCCTTGGCCACGTCCTCGCTGGACTGGGGGTTCTGGCCGCTGATGAGGTTGCCGTCGCGCACCACGTTGGAGGACCAGGCGGCGGCGTTCCCGACGACGGCGCCCTTCTCCTTCAGTGCGTCCTCCACCATCCAGGGCGTGTTCTCGCCGGTCCCGCCGCCCAGCTCCTCTTCGTTGCTGAAGACCGTAAGGCGGCGGCCCTTGAAACTGAACCCGCCGTCGTCGTCCGTTGCGCTCAGCAGCCCGGCGGGGCCGTGGCAGAACGGCGCAATGATCTTGCCGTCCTGGTTGGCTGCCACCAGGATGCGGCCAAGGTCGGCATCCTGGTAAAGGTCGGCCATGGGCCCGTGGCCGCCGGGCATCACCACGGCGTCGTAGCCGGCGATATCGACGTCGGCCAGGACCAGCGGGCGCGCCAGCTCGTCATCGATCCGCGCCAGGTAGTCCTTGAAGCCCTGCGCCCGTTCCTCGCCACCTGCCGACTCGGCCGCCAGGCTGACCTGGTCAACCGTGGGTTTCCGGCCGCCGGGTGTTGCGATGTGCACGGTGTTGCCGGCGCCGGTCAGGGTCTGGTGGGACACCACCAGTTCCTCCGCCCAGTAGCCGGTGGGGTGTTGGCTGCCGTCCTTCATGGTGAGGGAATCGGCGGCCGAAACGACCATCAAATGTTTGCCATGCTGTTGTCTCCTGTCGTTGCTGACGTGAGTGGCTTGAAGCCACTTGCTACTTGCCGGCCGCTTCCAGCCCGGCGTACGTGTCGTCGTCGAGCGTGATGCCCGCGGCGGCCATGTTCTCTTCGAGGTGCTGCACGGACCCGGTGCCCGGAATGGGCATCATCACCGGGGAGCGGCGCAGCAGCCAGGCCAGCGCCACCTGTGACGTCGTGGCACCCAGGCGCTTGGCCGCCTCATCCAGCGGGCCGCCGGGCTGGGCGAGCTCGCCCGCGGAGATCGGTGCCCATGGAATGAAGCCGATGCCGTTCTCCTCGGAGTAGCGCAGCACGTCCTCGGAGCTCCGGTCCGTCAGGTTGTAGCGGTTCTGGACCGTGGACACGGTGAAATGCCTGCCGGCCGCCTCGAGTTCCTCGACGCTCACCTGCGACAGGCCCAGCGCCCTGACCTTGCCCTCATCCTGGAGTTCGCGCAGCACGCCGAACTGCTCCTCGCGGTCCACCTTGGGGTCGATCCGGTGCAGCTGCAGCAGGTCCAGGGTGTCCACCTTCAGCTTGCGCAGGCTCAGTTCGGTCTGCTGGCGCAGGTATTCCGGCCGGCCTACGGGAACCCACCTGTTCGGCCCGGTCCGGGTGAAGCCCACCTTCGTGGCAATCTTCAGGCCGTCCTTGTACGGGTGCAGGGCCTCGGCGATGATTTCCTCGCTGATGTTGGGGCCGTAGGAGTCGGCGGTATCAATGAAGTCGACGCCGAGTTCGACGGCGCGGCGCAACACCTTGCGCGCAGCCTCGCGGTCGGCGGGCTCACCCCACACGCCGTCGCCGACGATGCGCATGGCACCAAAACCGAGCCGGTGCACGGTTCCGAGGTCCTTCAGGTCGATAGTTGCGGACAGTTCCAGCTGCTTCGTTGTCTCTGGGCTCATAGGGGCGGCAACATCCTCAGTACGCTGAGTATTCCGCAGATCACAGAAATAAGCCGGGCGCCGCCGTCGTTATGCACCACGTGCCCGCCCCCCTGTGCGGCCGGCACCCCTCGACGCAACGTTCCTGAAAGGCCGGCACCTGACGTGACTCTTCCCCTCTCCATCCTTGACCTGGCAACCATCGGCAAAGGCCAGACGGCGGCGGAGAGCTTCGCGGGCAGCGTCGCCATGGCGCAGAAGGCGGAAAAGCTGGGCTACCGGCGGGTCTGGTACGCCGAGCACCACAACATGTCCTCCATCGCGTCCTCGGCCACCAGCGTGCTGATCGCCCATGTGGCGGCGCAAACCGAAACCATCCGGCTGGGTGCCGGCGGCGTCATGCTGCCCAACCACTCGCCGCTGACCATCGCCGAGCAGTTCGGCACCCTGGAAACCCTCCACCCCGGCCGGATCGATTTGGGCCTGGGGCGCGCCCCCGGCAGCGACCAGAACACCATGCGTGCGCTCCGCCGCGACCCGATGTCCGCGGACAGCTTCCCGCAGGACGTCCTGGAGCTGCAGGGCTACCTCACCGGGCCCACCCGCATCCAGGGCGTCGAAGCCACCCCCGGCAAGGGCGCCAACGTTCCGCTCTACATCCTGGGCTCGTCACTCTTCGGTGCCCGGCTGGCCGCCCAGCTGGGCCTGCCCTACGCGTTCGCCTCGCACTTTGCCCCGGCGGCGCTGCAGGACGCCGTGGCCATCTACCGCCGGGAGTTCAAGCCGTCCGCCCAGCTGGACGCCCCGTACGTCATCGCCGGCGTCAATGTCATTGCCGCCGATTCCGCGTCGGAAGCCCAACAGATGATGCAGGCCACCAAGCGTGCCCGCGTCTCCCTGTTCTTCGGCGGCGGCCGCGAATTCACCGACGACGAGGCGGACATGGTCCTCGACTCGCCGCAGGGACAGCACGTCTCGCAGATGATGCGCTACTCCGCCGTGGGGACGCCCGGCGTCGTCATGGAATACCTGGCGGAGTTCGGCAAGCACGCCGACGCCGACGAACTCATCGTGGCGCACCAGAGCACCGGCACCGAGGGACGCCTGAGGTCCGTGGAACTGCTGGCCGAGGCTGCCGGCCTGGTGCAGGCCCGGGCCTGAGGCTGCGCCGCCGCAGCGCCCCGCGGCTTTTACACGGACGCAATCAAGGCGACGTTCGGGGGAAACCCCCGCGGCTGAAGATGGGTACTGCCGGTCAGGGATTGCTGGGATTCCTGGCCGGGCACCAACCGGTAGTCCGCAGGCGATCCAGCGGCTGAATTCCCGGCCTGGTCCTGCCTCGAAGGGGTACCTGGATGCCTACGCCGTTGAACCAAAGCGTGGCGGAATCCGCGCTGCTCACCCGCTCCCTCCCGCTGGACATGCTCCGCGCGTTCATCCAGTCCGATGCCGCTGGCAACGGGCTCACGCCGGCACTGCTCGCCGAACTCAAAGTGCTGGCCCGCGTTCCGTCCTTGCTGGTGGCCTGCAACTACGGCGGGACCCTGTGCGAGGCCGAGGGCATCTCCACCGAGATCCTGCCCCTGGGCAATGCGGCCATCGCCCTGCGCGCCCTCGCGGCGCTCCCCAACACCCATGCCGCGATCATTTCGGGGCGCTCGCTGCGCGACCTGGCGGCGGTGTCCCGGCTGCCCGTGGAGGTCCACCTCATCGGCTCGCACGGTGCGGAGCTGGACATGGGCTTCGCTCACGCCCAGAGCCTGGCCACCGAATCCGTCCTGCAAAAGGTCAACGCCGCCCTGAACGAGGCCGTCGGCTTCCAGGAGGGCATCTGGATCGAACGCAAACCGGTGGCTGTTTCCGTCCACACCCGGCCCGCACCGCCGGAGGTGGTGGCGTCGGTGACGGAAACCGCCCGGGAAATCGCCCGCCTGCATGGGCTCTTCTTCATCGTTGACGGCTCCGTGCTGGACCTCTCCGTGGTGGAACCGTCGAAGGCGGAGGCGCTGGAAAACCTCCGGTCCCGGCTCGGCGCCAGCGCCGCCATGTTCGCCGGGGACGCATACAGCGACGAACTGGCCATCGCCACCCTGCGCGGCCCGGACCTGGGGCTGCGGGTAGGGCCGGGGGAGACCTCCGCCGCACACCGGGTCCGCGACCCCGAAGCCTTCGCCCGCGTCCTCGCGCTCCTCTTCGAACTGCGCCGGGCGTGGCTGTTCGGGGAGGACGCCGTGGGCCTTGAACGGCACACGATGATCGGCAACGGGTCCTCCACCGCGCTGCTGACCCCGGACGCGAAGATCTGCTGGATGAGCCACCCGCTGCCCGATTCCGGGTCCCTGTTTGCCCATATCCTGGGCGGAGACGCCGCCGGCCACTTCTCCGTGGAACCGGTCAAGGCCTCACAGGTGCTGGGGCAGCGTTACGTGGACAGCACCATGATCGTCGAAACCCGGTGGGCGGACGTGACGGTCACCGATTATCTTGAGCCCGCGGCCGACGGCATCACCAGCCTGGTGCGGGTGGTGTCCGGCCACGGCGCTGCGAGGATCACGTTCGCTCCCCGGCCGGACTACGCCAATGCGCCGTTCAGCATGGAAGCCCGCGGCGATGAACTGCATGTGGTGGGAACGTCGGAGCCCATCATCCTGTTCGCGCCGGGCGTGACCTTCAGCGTCACCTCGGACGGCATCCATGCCACGGCCACGGCCTCCGTGAACCTCCAGGACGGCCCCGTGGTGCTGAACCTGCGCTGTGGCGATACCGAACCGCAGCCCGCGGATCCCGGTGGGGAGACGGAGCGGCGGGCCGGGGTGGCCCTGCATTCGCGCCAATGGGTCCAGGGCCTCACCCTGCCGTCGGTCAAGCCCTCCCTGGTGCGGCGCTCGGCCCTGGTGCTTCGCGCGCTGGTGCATGAGCCCACGGGCGCGGTCCTCGCAGCCCCCACCACATCCCTGCCTGAGGGGATCGGCGGGACAAGGAACTGGGACTACCGGTACTGCTGGCTGCGCGACGGGTCCATGACGGTCAACGCGCTGGTGGACCTGGGCTCCACCGCCGAGGCGGCGGGTTTCCTGGACTGGCTGGGCCGCATCCTCGAACATGCACCGGGCCCCGAATGGCTGCACCCCCTGTACTCGGTGACCGGCGCGCCGCTGTCCACGGAGGCCGTCGTCGACAGCCTGCCCGGGTACGCCGGTTCCCGCCCGGTAAGGATCGGCAACGCCGCCGACCACCAGGTCCAGCTGGACGTCTTCGGGCCCGTCGCCGAACTGATCCATGCCCTGAGTGAACGGGAGGGATCGCTCGGGGAAGCCCGTTGGGAGCTGATGGTGCAGATGGCATCGGCCGTCCTGGCCCGCTGGCATGAACCCGACCACGGCATCTGGGAGGCACGGCGCGCGGCCCGCCACCACGTCTATTCGAAGGTGATGTGCTGGGTCACCCTCGACCGGGCGCTGCGGACGGCGGCCCGGCACGGACGCGAACCGGACCCTGCCTGGGCCGCGACGGCGGAAACCATCCGCGACGAGGTGCTGCGCGAGGGCTGGGACGAATCGGCGGCCTCCTACACCGTGGCCTATGACAGCCCAGACCTTGATGCCGCGGTCCTGCACATCGGGCTGTCTGGTCTGCTGGATGTCACGGACCAGCGCTTCCTGGACACTGTCACCGCCGTGGAACGGGAACTGCGGGTGGGTCCCACCGTGTTCAGGTACAGGTACGACGACGGCCTGCCGGGCCTGGAGGGCGGGTTCCACATCTGCACCACGTGGCTGATTGAGGCCTACGTCGCCGTGGGCCGCATCGATGAGGCCTGGGACCTGTTCGACCAGCTGGTGAACCTTTTCGGTCCCACCGGCCTGCTCCCGGAGGAATACGACCCCGGCACCGAGACCCACCTCGGGAACCATCCGCAGGCCTACTCGCACCTGGGGTTCATCCGCTGTGCTCGGCTGCTGGACGCACACCAGGGCAAAAGATAGCCGGTGCCGGCCGCGGGCGGGTAGCTAGAGTGGAGGTACCAGGGACCAAACACCGAAACGAGACCGCTGATGACCGCCCGCGCCCAAGGCGTAGGGTTCCGCTCCGAGCGCGGGCCCATCCTCATTGCCCTCATGCTCTCCACCGGACTGGTGGCCATCGATTCCACCATCGTGGCCACGGCCGTACCCTCGATCGTCCATGACATCGGCGGCTTCTCGAACTTCCCCTGGCTCTTCTCCGCCTACCTGCTGGCCCAGGCCGTGTCCGTGCCCATCTACGGGAAACTCTCCGACATGGCCGGCCGCAAACCCATCATCCTGGTGGGGATCGGCCTGTTCCTGCTGGGCTCCGTGCTCTGCGGCGTGGCCTGGAGCATGCCCTCCCTGATCGCCTTCCGGGCTTTGCAGGGACTCGGCGCCGGGGCGGTCCTGCCGGTTTCCATCACCATCGCCGGGGACATCTACTCCCTGGAGGAGCGCGCCAAGGTCCAGGGCTACCTGGCCAGTGTGTGGGCCGTTTCCTCCGTGGTGGGCCCCAGCCTGGGCGGTGCCTTCGCGGCCCTGGGCATCTGGCGCGGCATCTTCCTGGTCAACGTTCCGCTCTGCCTGCTGGCCGGATGGATGCTGGTCCGCACGCTGCACGAGAACGTGGAACGGGCACGGCACACGGTGGACTACGCGGGCGCGGCCCTGCTGGCCGGGTCGTTGGGCCTGCTGATCCTCGGCGCACTGCAGGGCGGCCAGGCCTGGGCGTGGGATTCCCCCGTCAGCTATGGCATCTTCATCGTCGGCGCCGTGCTGCTGGCCGCGTTCCTGCTCGTCGAGCGGCGTGCCGCAGAGCCCATCCTGCCCTCCTGGGTGGTCTCCCGGCGCCTGCTCGCCACCACGGCGCTCGTGTCCTTCGGCGTCGGGTCGGTCATGATCGGGCTGACGTCCTATGTGCCCACGTTCCTTGAGGGCGCCCTGTCCTCCTCGCCCCTGGTCGCCGGTCTGGCGCTCGCCGCCCTGACCCTGGGCTGGCCGCTCAGCGCGTCGCAGGCAGGCAAGTTCTACCTGCGGATCGGATTCAAGGCCACCGCCCTGATCGGCGTCACCATCGCGGTTGCGGGGCTGCTGATCCTGTCGCTGACAGCGGGTGCACCCAACGTGGTGCTGATCGCGCTCAGCTGCTTCGTCGTCGGGCTCGGCCTGGGCCTGCTGGCCACCCCCACCCTGATTTCCGCCCAGTCCAGCGTGCCCTGGCACGAGCGCGGCGTGGTCACCAGCACCAACATGTTCGCCCGCAGCATCGGCAGCGCCCTGGGCGTTGCCGTGTTCGGCGCAGTCGCCAACTCGATCTACGGCGGCGCGGGCGGCAACGGGAACCCGTCGGCGGTTGTCGCCGCGTCGAGCGCCGTGTTCCTGGCCGCGCTGGTGGCCGGCCTGCTCACCGTCGTGGCCGTGGTGGCCATGCCCGCGGTGAAGGCCGGGACCACCGAACCGGCAGGGAACCCGGCCAGGGAGGAACCCGCCGCGGAGCAACCCGCTGCGGAGGACCCGGCCGCGGACCCGGCGGCCGGGGTCCCGAAACCGGGCAGCTCCCGCTAGCGGGAGGCCCGGAAAATCCCGGGCGCCGGCCTGGTCCCGGTAGCCAGGTCCGCCAGGATCCGGCCGATCACCGGCGTGAACTTGAAGCCGTGCCCGGAGAACCCCGCTCCGATGACAACGGGACCCACCCGGTCCAGGATGAAGTCCTCGTCCGGGGTGGTGGTGTAGGTGCAGCTGACCGCCTCGAACGACTCCGAATCCACGCCCGGCAGCCACTGCCGCGCGTACTCCTGCAGGGCGGCGAGCTGCGTTGGCTCCGGCAGGAAGTCACGGTGGTCCGGGTCCACCACGGGCCCCACGCCGTGCCAGCCGGCCTTGATGCCTTCCCCGGGGGTCTGCATGCCGTAAACGGGGGAGTACCAGCCCTGGTAGTCCGGCCCGGGGTAGTGGTTGAACCCGGGCCACACTGCGCCGGCGTCCTTGACGCGGAAATGGGCCGGCTGTTCCTGCGTCACCGTCAGCTTCGGGATACGGAGGGCACCTGCCCCCTTGGCGGAGCCACTGCTGCCCAGCAGCTTCTCCGTCCAGCCGCCGGCTGTCACCACGGCCTGCGCCGCGGTGACCACCTCGGTGCCCGCTGCGGACTCCAGCGTGAGCCGCACGCCGTCGTCGAACACTTCGAAGCCCGCCACCCTGGTGTGGTGCCTGATGTCGGCGCCCCGGGCAGCGGCCAGGCGCTGGAAGGCGGGCAATGCTGCTTCGGGGTTGAGCTGGCCGCCGTCGGGCATGTGCAGGACCTGCCGGTCGAAGCGGATGCCCCGCCAGCGCTCGCCGGCTTCGGCCGGGTCCAGGAATTCCGCGCGGATGCCGGCCGCGGCCAGCGCGGCGGCAACGTCGGCGAAGTGCGGGCTGGCGCCGTGGTTGACGATGCCCGTCCGCGCCAGCAGCTGCTCGCCGCTCTCCTGCTCCAGCTCCTCCCACAGCGCCAAACCTTCGGCCAGCATGGCCACGTACTCGGGCTGGTGGTACCCGGGATTGAAGTTCCGGGTGGCGCCGTGGGACGCGCCGATCGTGTGCCCGGGGCCGAACTGCTCCACGAGCGTCACGTCGCGGCCACGGCGGGACAGCGCCCACGCGGCGGCGGAGCCCATGGCTCCTCCGCCGATCACCACGGTGTCAAGAACAGTAGTCATCAGCCCTCCAAGCTGCAGTTGCGCCGGGCGTCATGCCAGCAGAAGCGCGACGCCGATCATCGCCGGCACTGCCACCACGGTGGTGATCAGCACGGTGTCCTTGGCGACGGTCAGGCCGGTCTGGTACCGGCTGGCCGCCACGAAAACGTTCTGGGCCGTGGGCAGCGCCGAGGTAACCACCACCGCGAACAGTGCGTGTCCGTCCATGCCCACGGCGAACCGGGCGAACACGTAGGCCAGGGCGGGCTGGACCACCAGCTTGAATCCGCTCGCCAGCAGCGTGTCCACCCGGCGGCCCGCCGAGGCCTGCAGCGGCCGGGTGCCGTTCAGGCTCATGCCGAAGGCGATCAGCATCGCGGGGATCGCGGCTCCGCCGATCAGGTGGATGGGTTCCATGACCAGCGCCGGGACCTGGAATCCGGTGCCGGCCACCAGCAGGCCGAGCCCCGATCCCACGATCATGGGGTTCCGCAGGATCATCAGGACAAAGCCAAGGGCAGTGGTGCGGTGCGAGCTGGTGCTGGAGTCCAGGATCATCAGGAACGTCGGCGTAAAGAAGGCCAGCTGGAAGATCAGCAGCGGTGCCACGTAACTCGCGTCGCCCAGGACATATACCGCGATGGGAATACCCAGATTGGCGGAGTTTGCCAGCGACGCGGACATGGCGGACATCAGGGATTCGGGCAGGTCCCGCTTCAGCCGGAATTTGGCCAGGACGAAAAAGATTGAGGCCGTGGCGATGGCGGCCACCGCCGTCACCAGCAGCGGTTCGGCAAACACTTCCTGCAGCCGGGCCTTGCTGAGGGTTTCGAACAGCAGGGCGGGACTGGCCACGAAGAAGGTGAGGCCGCTGAGCACCGGCCGGGCATGTTCGCCGAGGATTTTCCGCCGGCCGACGAACCACCCCACCAGGATGATGGTCCACACCACGAAGAAGCCGGCCAGCACTCCTAGCAAGGGATTCCTCCCCGGGCATGGCGGAAGTGTCTACCGGAGTTCACGCTCCGGGTTCAGAGTGCGGCGTTGTTCAGCGCGAAAGGGGGACGCATCATGCCGGGTGTGAAGCCTTCAGCGGGGTCGTTGCCCAGCTGGATGACCCGGTTGTTCTCGTCCACGTGGACCACCCTGGGCTCGTAGGCCTTGGCTTCCTCGGTGGTCATCTGCGCGTAGGTGATGAGGATGACGAGGTCGTTCTCGTGCATCAGGTGGGCGGCAGCGCCGTTGATGCCGATGACGCCGGAGCCGCGCTCACCGGCGATGGTGTACGTTTCCAGCCGTGCGCCGTTGGTGATGTCGACAATGGAAACCAGCTCGCCGGGCAGGATGTCAGCAGCTTCCAGCAGGTCCAGGTCAACGGTGACCGAACCTACATAGTGCAGGTCAGCGTGCGTGACGGTGGCCCGGTGGATTTTGGACTTGAACATTGTTCGATTCATAACGCCTTTAGTCTAGCGCCGGGACTCCTGGGCCGCAGTGACGCAGGAAACACACGGTGCGCGGGCCCAGCTGCGCGGCGAGGGGCGGCGTCACTGCGCAGGGACCGCCCCTGCGCAGTGAAGGGCGCTGCCGTTGCGCAGGGAGGACCGGGCGTACGACGGCGGGAGGTCACCCGGCGTCGTTCCCCGCCACTGCCGCGGCGGCGGCGGCGAGGGTTTCCCGCGCTGCCAGGATGGCCGGGCGCTGCGCGCTGGAGCGGCGCACCGACGTGAAGATGGTGCGGTGCGGCTTGCCGGGAAGCTCCAGCAGCTGCGCCGTGGTGCCCCGGCCGGTCCACACCAGGTCCGGCATCAGCGCCACCGCGTTGCCGGACTCGATGAGGCGGGCCTGGGCCTGCAGGTCAGCCGTTTCGAAGCGGACATCCGGTTCGAAGCCGGCGCTGCGGCAGGCCTGCTCCGCCCAGTGCCTCGATGCGGCACCCCTCGGTTCCATGACCCAGGCGAGCTCTGCTGTGTCCTCCAGCGAACGGATGGCGGCCCCGCCGTCGGACGCCGGGGGAACTGCCAGCCGGATGGCATCGGTGGTCAGCTTCACCTTGTCCAGCTCGGGGTAGCGGGGAGCCGCGTGCCCCGGGTACTGCTCCGCGATCACCAGGTCGAAGTCCCGGGCCCACGTCTCGTGCAGCGCGGTTTCCGGTTCGCGCTGGATCATTTCGATCCGGACCTCCGGGTAGGTGGTGGCCATGCGGGTCAGGGTGTCCGGCATCAGCGCCAGCGCCGCGGACTGGAAGACGGCGATCCTCACTGTCCCGGTCACGGTGGTCAGCGACGCCGCCAGGTCCGCTTCCGCCTGCTCCATGGTTTCCAGCAGCTGGGCCGTGTGCGCCACCAGCACCTCGGCCTGGGGTGTCAGCTGCACGCGGCGGCCTGTCTTCCGGAGCAGCTCCACGCCCACTTCCTTCTCCAGCAGGGCGAGCTGCTGGGAGACCGAGGACGGGCTGTACTGCAGGGCCTCCGCTACTTCAGCGAGGGTTCCGCGGATGCTGAGTTCGCGGAGCAAACGCAGCCGGCGCACGTCGAGCATGGCAGATTCCTAACTGAAACTAACGAATATAGGTTAGAAGTAGTCACTTTATCTAACGCAAGGGCCCGCGCATACTGTTGGGACCGAGTTACCCCCGTCACAGCCATTCGTTGGCGTGCCGCGGCGGGGTCGCACCCCAAAGCAGGAGTTCCTGATGAGCAGTAAAGATCTAAGCCAATCGATCATGCGGCGCAAGCCCATTGATGACATCGAGGAAGAGAACAAGCACAGCGGTCTATTCAAGTCCCTCGGGCTGTGGCAGCTCACCGCCATCGGCGTCGGCGGCATCATCGGCGTCGGCATCTTCTCCCTTGCGGGGCTGGTGGCGGCCGGCAGCGAAGGCAACCCGGGAGTGGGGCCCGCGGTACTGATTTCCTTCCTGATCGCAGGCCTCGCCTCCGCGGCGGCCGCCCTGTCCTATGCGGAATTCGCGGGCATGATCCCCCGGGCGGGCTCGGCCTACACCTATGGCTATGTGGCCCTCGGCGAGGTGATCGGCTGGTTCATCGGCTGGGACCTGCTGCTCGAATACATCGCCATCGTCGCCGTGGTGGCCATCGGCATCTCCGGGTACCTTGACGCTTTCCTGTCCGGGATCGGCATCCACATGCCGGCCTGGATGACCTCCACCGTGGACGAGGGCAAGGGCGGCATCATCAACATCCCCGCCATCCTGGTCTGCCTCCTGGTGACCTGGATCCTTTCCCGCGGCACCAAGGCGTTTGGCCGGTTCGAGCTCGTGGCCGTCGCCATCAAAGTGGTCCTGATCCTCTTCATCATCGGACTGGGTGTCTTCTATATCGACACCAACAACTACAACCCGTTCATGCCCAGCGGCTTCGGCCCCGTCGTGGCCGGTTCCGCCACCGTGTTCTTCGCCGTGTTCGGCTATGACGCCATGAGCACCGCGGCCGAGGAAGCCAAGGACGGCAAGAAGCACATGCCCAAGGCCATCGTGCTCTCGCTCATCATCGCCATGCTCCTCTACGTGGCCGCCACCCTGGTCCTGACCGGCATGCAGAACTACAAGGACATCGACCCCAAAGCCGGCTTCGCTTCCGCCTTCACGTCCGTGGGCCTGCCCGTCATCGCCACCATCATCTCCGTGTTCGCGGTCCTGTCCATCCTGACCGTGATGCTCACCTTCCTGCTCGGCGTCACCCGCGTCTGGTTCTCCATGAGCCGCGACGGCCTGCTCCCGGGCTGGTTTGCCAAGACCGACCGGCACGGCACCCCGCAGCGCGTCACCTGGATCGGCGGCATCGCCTCCGCCTTCCTCGCCGGCGTCTTCCCCATCAAGGCCGTTGCGGACCTGACCAACATCGGCATCCTTGCCGCGTTCGTCGTCGTCTGCCTGTCCGTGATCATCTTCCGCTACAAGCGGCCTGACGCGCCCCGCACCTTCCGCCTGCCCCTGATGCCGGTGATCCCTGCATTCGGCGTCCTGGCCTCCGCCTTCCTGATGCTGCAGCTGCACTGGGAGACCTGGCTGCGGTTCGTGGTGTGGCTGATCATCGGCCTGGTCATCTACTTCGGCTACGGCCGCAGGCACTCCCTGATGAACCCCGACAGCCCGCGCCACCAGGAACTCGCCGAGCTGCACCGCCCGCTCTCCTGACCCCTGCCCCGACGCCCGCTCACATTTGACGGCCTTTCCTGAAACGCCCGCTCACATCCGGCGGATTTTCCTGAAACGCCCGCTCATGTCCGGTGGCTTTTCCCGAAACGCCGGCTCACCTCCGGTCAGGACAGGAACCCTCCTGCGCATCACGTGCAGGAGGGTTCCTGTTCTGCTGCCAAAGGTGAGCGGGGGTTGGGGTTTTTGCTGCCAAAGGTGAGCGGGGGTTGGGGTTTTTGCTGCCAAAGGTGAGCACGCGTTGGAGTGACGAAAGCATTGGGTTTCCTAACCTGTATTGGTTGGAAAAGATCGCTTTATCTTATGTGACTGGAAGCCCATACTGGTGGAAAGACCTCCTCCCAACGCAAGGAAAGAAGCGGGAAAACCATGACCCACGTTGCAATGGAACCGGCCCTGGGCGCCGTGTCCCTACCGCAGACTGTCGACGTCGACGTCCCCCAGACGAAGGCCCTGGCAAGCGAGGCCGTCGCCCTGGTCCGCCGCTGGCTGACCGAGGCCGCCAAGGTCCCGGTGGACGCCTCGGCCCAGCAGCTGGCCGGAGTGTTGAAGGACCCCAACGGCCTGGACTTCACCGTCGGCTTCGTGGACGGCGTGGTCCGCCCCGAGGACCTGAACGTCGCCGCCCGCAACCTCGCCAAGCTCGCCCCCAAGGTCCCGGCCTTCCTGCCCTGGTACATGCGCAGCGCCGTGGCCCTCGGCGGCACCATGGCGCCGGTCCTGCCCCAGGTGGTCATTCCCGTGGCCCGCAAGGTGCTGCGCGAAATGGTGGGCCACCTGATCGTCGACGCCACCGACGCCAAGCTGGGCCCCGCCATCGCCAAGATCAAAAAAGACGGCATCAAGCTCAACGTCAACCTCCTGGGCGAAGCAGTCCTGGGAGAGCACGAAGCCTCCCGCCGCCTTGAGGGCACGCACACCCTCCTCGCCCGTCCCGACGTCGACTATGTTTCCATCAAGGTCTCCTCCACCGTGGCCCCGCACTCCGCCTGGGCCTTCGATGAAGCCGTGGAGCACGTCGTCGAAAAACTCACCCCGCTGTTCCGGCGTGCTGCCTCCTTCTCCAAGCCCAAGTTCATCAACCTGGACATGGAGGAATACAAGGACCTGGACATGACCATCGCGGTTTTCACCCGGATCCTGGACATGCCTGAGTTCAAGAACCTCGAGGCCGGCATCGTGCTCCAGGCCTACCTGCCGGACGCGCTGTCCGCCATGATCCGCCTGCAGGACTGGGCTGCGGAGCGCCGCGCCAACGGAGGCGCCGGGATCAAGGTCCGCGTGGTCAAGGGCGCCAACCTGCCCATGGAGCACGTGGAAGCCTCGCTGCACGACTGGCCGCTGGCAACCTGGGGCTCCAAGCAGGACTCCGACACCAGCTACAAGAGCGTTATCAATTACTCGCTGCACCCCGAGCGGATCAAGAACATCCGGATCGGCGTGGCCGGCCACAACCTGTTCGACATCGCCTTCGCCTGGCTGCTGGCCAAGCAGCGCGGCGTTGAATCCGGTATTGAATTCGAGATGCTGCTGGGCATGGCACAGGGCCAGGCCGAAGCCGTGAAGAAGGACGTCGGCTCCCTCCTGCTCTACACCCCGGTGGTGCACCCGTCCGAGTTCGACGTCGCCATCGCCTACCTGATCCGCCGGCTCGAAGAGGGTGCCAGCCAGGACAACTTCATGTCCGCCGTCTTTGAGCTCAGCGAGAACGAGGGCCTGTTCGAGCGGGAAAAGCAGCGTTTCCTCGCCTCGCTGGAGGCCCTGGACAACACCGTCCCGCTGCCCAACCGGCGCCAGAACCGGAGCCTGCCCCCGGCCCCGATGCCCCACCCGGGCTTCGACAACACCCCGGACACCGATCCGTCCCTGCCTGCCAACCGCGACTGGGGCCGCGCCATCTTGGACCGCGTCCCCGGTTCCACGCTGGGCAACGACTCCGTCGAGGCTGCCTTCATCAACGACGAGGCCACCCTTAACAAGGCCATCGAGACCGCCGTCGAGAAGGGCAAGGCATGGGGTGAACTCTCCGGCAACGAGCGGGCAGAGATCCTGCACCGTGCGGGCGACATCCTCGAGGCCCGCCGCGCGGACCTCCTCGAGGTGATGGCCAGCGAGACCGGCAAGACCATCGACCAGGGCGACCCCGAGGTCAGCGAGGCCGTGGACTTCGCCCACTACTACGCAGAGTCCGCCCGCAGGCTGGACACGGTCGACGGCGCCACGTTCGTCCCAGCCAAGCTCACCGTTGTCACGCCGCCGTGGAACTTCCCGGTCGCCATCCCGGCAGGGTCCACCCTCGCGGCACTCGCCGCCGGCTCCGCCGTCGTCATCAAGCCCGCCAAGCAGGCCGCCCGCAGCGGCGCCGTGATGGTCGAAGCCCTGTGGGAAGCCGGTGTGCCCAAGGATGTCCTCACCATGGTGCAGCTGGGTGAGCGGGAGCTGGGCCAGCAGCTGATCAGCCACCCGGCCGTGGGCCGCGTCATCCTCACCGGCGGCTACGAAACCGCCGAGCTGTTCCGTTCCTTCCGCAAGGACCTGCCGCTGCTGGCCGAAACCAGCGGCAAGAACGCCATCATCGTCACCCCCAGCGCCGACCTGGACCTCGCGGCAAAGGACGTGGCCTACTCCGCGTTCGGCCACGCCGGCCAGAAGTGCTCCGCCGCGTCCTTGGTGATCCTGGTGGGCTCCGTGGCCAAATCCAAGCGGTTCCACAACCAGCTGATCGACGCCGTCACCTCCCTGAAGGTGGGCTACCCCCAGGATCCCACCAGCCAGATGGGCCCCATCATCGAGCCCGCCAACGGCAAGCTCCTCAACGCCCTGACCACCCTGGGCCACGGCGAAAACTGGGCCGTCGAACCGAAGCAGCTCGATGACAGCGGCCGGCTCTGGAGCCCGGGCGTCCGCTACGGCGTCAAGCGCGGTTCCTACTTCCACCTGACCGAGTTCTTCGGCCCCGTCCTGGGCGTGATGACCGCGGAAACCCTGGAAGAGGCCATCGCCATCCAGAACCAGATCGAATACGGCCTCACCGCCGGACTGCACTCCCTCAACTCCGAGGAACTGGGCATCTGGCTCGATTCCATCCAGGCCGGCAACCTCTACGTCAACCGAGGCATCACCGGCGCCATCGTGCAGCGCCAGCCGTTCGGCGGCTGGAAGAAGTCGGCCGTCGGTGCCGGCACCAAGGCCGGCGGCCCCAACTACCTCGCCGGGCTGGGGGACTGGGTTCCCGCCACCAGCACCGCTACGGCCTCCGTGAGCGATCCGGGCGTCCGCCGCATCCTCAACGCTGCCGGCTCCGCCCTGCAGCCCGCCGAACTCGAGTCCGTCCAGCGGGCACTGGCATCCGACGCCGAGGCCTGGGCGGAGGAGTTTGGCACCGCCAAGGACGTCTCCGGCCTGAGCGCGGAACGCAACATCTTCAGGTACCGCAGCCTCCCCGTCACCATCCGCCTCTCGGAAGGTGCGCCGCTGGCGCACCTGGTGCGGACCGTGGCCGCCGGCGTGCTGGCCGGCTCGGCACTGACCGTCTCCTCCGCCGTCGAACTTCCTGCCCAGCTGCGCTCCGTGCTCACCGCGCAGGACATCGACGTGACGGTGGAGTCCGACGGCGGCTGGCTGGCTTCGGCGGGACGGCTCGCCGCGGCGGACAAGCTGTCCGGGGCCCGCATCCGGCTCATCGGCGGCGACGCGTCCGCGCTCGCCGAGGCCACCGGCGGACGGCCCGACCTCGCGGTTTACGCCCATGCCGTCACCGAGTCGGGCCGCGTGGAACTGCTGCCATTCCTTCACGAGCAGGCCGTCAGCATCACCGCCCACCGGTTCGGCACACCGAACCACCTCTCGGATGCGCTGATCTAGGCAGGCACAGAAAGACCGGCGGCTGGGCTTGTCGAAACCTGGGTTTCGACAAGCCCAGCCACCGGTTGTGTTTGTCCCCTATCCGAGGTACCAGCCCGGCGGCGACCACGTGACGGGGACGCTGTGGGCCGAGAATTCCTCACAGTGGGTGCAGGTGTAGGCGACTTCGCCCAGGGTGGCTACCGACCCGTCGCGGCGGTAGGTCGGCGGAATGTAGGTCTCGAGGTAGACGAATTCGTCGGTGCGGCACTTGTCGCAGGTTGGTTTTCCCACGTACCCGGAGTCCGTGGAGGCCCGTCCGGTGCCGAGATTGGCCTGGCGGGTTGCCGGCCTGGCTGCGGGAAGCGGGCGTGCGTGTGCAGAGCTGAGATGGGTGTTCCTGGCTGTCGTCATTGGCTGCCTGTCCCAGGCGCGGAAACCCCCAACTGAGGACGCGCCCGTTTGTAGAACCGGCCAGCTGCTTGACCCTTGGAAACCCAGCATAGGGGAAGCCGCACCCCCTATCAATGGACACGAACCCCCTAATCCGCCCAAATGCTGGATATTCCCTGGGTGCGGGGTTAAGTTTGGCGGTTAATTGTCCTTCCCACGATCGACTGCGTCAGCGCGTCGATGACCTCGGTGTTTGCCAGGGGGTTGCGGATGAGCGTGAAGTCCACGTCCCCCACGGCGGGAAGGTCGAACCGGCGGGTGATGATCTTCAGGTCCTCCGGCACCAGCGACGTCGGCATGACGGCAACACCGATGCCCGCGCGGACGGCGGCCAGCACCCCGCTGATCTGTCGCGTGGTGCAGGTGATCCGCCACGTCCGGCCATGGGCTTCGAGCGCGTCGATGGCCAGCTTCCGGCTGAGGCTGGGGGAGGGGTAGGCGATCAGCGGCACCGGGGTTCCGGGGTCAAGGGTAGTTTGTTCCAGGCCCACCCAGGAGAACGAATCGTGCTGGACCACCGTGCCGTCCTTGGCCCCGGCCACCCACTTGACGAAGACCAGGTCCAGCTGGCCGGCGTTGAGCTTCCGGTAGAGCTGGTCGCTTTGCCCCACCGTGAGTTCGAGGTTGATCTGGGGATAGATCTGCCGGAATTCCCGCAGGATCCGCGGCAGCCCGGTGATGGCAAGGTCGTCGGCCGTGCCGAACCGCAGGCGCCCGCGCATCGCCGACCCGGAGAAGTAGCGGGCGGCGGCATCATGGGCCGACAGGATGGTCCGCGCAAACCCCGCCATCGCGTCGCCGTTGTCCGTGAGCCGCACATCGCGGGTGTCCCTGCTGATGAGGGTGCGCTTGGCCGCGGCTTCGAGCTTGCGGATGTGCTGGCTGATGGTGGGCTGGGCGAGCCCCAGCCGCTCCGCGGCCTTGGTGAAGCTCAGGGTATCGGCGACGGCAAGGAAGGAACGCAGCTGGGCGGGTTCGAACACGTGGTCTCCGTTGTCTGCAGCACCTGGCGGCTGCATTGCGTTTTGCAATACGAGTTATAGGGACCATACCTCTCCATAATCCGCTGCCGCCACCATAGCGTTAAGGACATCCCAGACCGCCCGCAATTTTGAGGACATCCCTGTGGCACCCCCACCGCCTTCGTCGGCCTCCGTCTCCCAACCAGTCATCGACGCGGCGGGTTCAGCGCCGCCGGACCACCAGACCCAGCCGCTGCCGGTCGTGGCGGAGCGCCTTCCATGGCGGCACACGTTCATCTCCCTGAGGGTGCCCAACTTCCGGATCTTCGTCGTCGGCCACTTCATCGCCGTCGTTGCCCTCTGGATGCAGCGCATTGCCCAGGACTGGCTGGTGCTGCAGCTCTCGGGGTCCGTGACGGCCGTCGGCTTCACCGTGGCGCTGCAGTTCCTGCCGTCCCTGCTGCTCGGCCCCTGGGGCGGCATGATCGCCGACCGGTTCGCGAAGCGGAAGATCCTCATCCTCTGCCAGTCCGTGGCGGCCATCCTCGCCGCTGCCCTGGCCACGCTCGCCCTCACGGGTGCCATCGAGGTGTGGCATGTCTACGCGATTGCCCTGGTGCTGGGGCTGGTCACGGTCCTTGACCAGCCGGCCCGGCAGGTCTTCGTCAACGAACTTGTTGGGCCGGCCTTCCTGCGCAACGCCATCAGCGTCAACTCCACCACCTTCCAGCTGGGCGGCCTGATCGGTCCGGCGCTTGCCGGCCTGCTCCTGACGGCGGTGGGGGCGGGGTGGGCCTTTGGCGCCAATGCCGTGGCCTGCTGCTCCACCGTGACGATGCTGCTGATCCTGCGCAAGGACCAGCTCCACGTCAGCGCCCCGGCGCCCAAAAGCAAGGGAATGCTCCGCGAGGGGCTGCGCTACGCGCTCAGCAAGCCCACCATCTACTGGCCCTGGCTGATGGCCGGGTTTATTTCGGTGTTCGCGATGAGCCTGCCCGTGCTGCTTGCCGCCTTCGCGGACCACGTCTTCGACGCCGGCGCGGGCGGGTAC
Organism: Arthrobacter sp. C152; assembly: GCF_054890965.1. Taxonomy (NCBI): domain Bacteria; kingdom Bacillati; phylum Actinomycetota; class Actinomycetes; order Micrococcales; family Micrococcaceae; genus Arthrobacter; species Arthrobacter sp. C152. Next base: position 172,829 of record NZ_JBTZSU010000005.1, on the reverse strand, counting down.
GGCCTGCTCAACGCCCTGGTGGCCCTCGGGGCGCTGTCCGGCGCGGTGGCATCCACCCGCCGCCGCCAGCTCCGGCTGCGGTCCGTGGTGTTCTGCGCCGGAATGTACGGGCTCATGCTGTGCCTGGCGGTGCTGGCGCCGTCGATGGCGTCGTTTGGGGCGGTGATGGTGCTGTCCGGCTTCTGGTGCCTGATGTTCCTGACCGGATCCAACCAGCTGGTGCAGGTCAGCTCCAACATGGCGGTCCGCGGGCGCGTGATGAGCCTGTACATCATGGTGCTGATCGGCGGCCAGGCACTCGGAGGCCCCATGCTGGGCTGGATCGCCGAGCATGCCGATCCGCATGTAGCGCTGCTGGTCTCCGGCGGAGTGCCCGCGCTGGCTGCCGTGACGGTGGCCGCGATACTGGCACGGAAGGGCTCGCTGCAGCTGCGGGTGGATTGGCGGGACTGGCGGCATCCGCTGCGGATTGCCCGGCGGGCCGCTGCCTGAGGCGGTGCGCCGCTGTGCGGCAAGGCCAGGGTGGAGCGGCTGACGGGAATCGAACCCGCGTATCAAGCTTGGGAAGCTAGCGCTCTACCATTGAGCTACAGCCGCGCTGCCGCCGCTCGTGCGGGGCAGAACTTAGCTTAGCGCAGATCCGCCGGCTGCCCGCCCACGCCACGGCCGGCCGCTGCGTGTCCTGTCATCCGCGGCGTCATCCAGTAACTCTTCAATAACGTCGGCGGTGCCGGCTAGGTGGGGGCGATGGGCGCTGGCTAACCTGATCCCCGGGTAGCCGCCGCATTGGGGGAGACGGCTATTGCGGCCGCCGACGTCAACAACAGGAATTATCTTCATGGCAATCGCAGAGCACGAGGTCCTCATAGAGCGCGACGCCATGGCCGTCTACCAGTTCCTCCTTGACGCCACCAACCTTCCGCTGTGGCGCGACGATGTCCGCAGCGTGAAGCTCGCCCAGGGGCCGGCCGGTGCCGCGGGTGCCGTCTACCGGAAGATGGTGGCGGGACGCTCCGGGCTGAGCATCCCCGCGGAACTGGAGATCACCCATGCCCGCCCGGGCGCCGAAATCCGGTTCCACATCGTTTCCGGGCCCGCCACCCGCTGGGGTGGCTACTACCTCAGCACCGAGAACGCCGGCACCCGCGTCCGGTTCGCGCTGGAGGCCAAGCGCGAGGGGCGGTTCGGCTTCTTCGACCGGTTCAGTTTGGTGAGCGGGATGCTGCAGCGCCGTGTCAGCTCGGATGTTGCCCAGCTGGAGCGGCTCAAGGACGTGCTGGAACTCGAACCGGCCCTCTGACTCCTCCTACTGCGCCAGCCGCTGCCCGGTCCACGGGCCGGCAATGTTCGACGGCGACGCGAGGCTTCCGCCGGTGAGGTCCCAGTACTGCACAACATCGTTTGCCCGGCGCAGGGCCACGCCCGTGGAGTTCAGTCCCGTGACATTGCGCAGCGCCCGGATCCCGGTGACGTCCGTCCAGCCGGTTGCCACGGTGGGGCGTGTCTCGGCCCGGAGCGCCGTGGTGCCCCAGCCGCGGTACAGTTGCACGCTGCCGTCCGTCTTCAGCGCCAGGAGGTCCTGGAACCCGTCGGCGTCGTAGTCGACCATGGACAGCCGCGAGGCCGAAATGCCAGTGGCCACGGTGGCCCGCTCCGCGAGGTCGCCGGTGCCCTTGTTCGGGTAGAGGAACAGGTTTCCGTAGCCGTCCAGCGCCAGGATCTGGGGCATCCTGTTGTTCGCGCACCAGCCGCCCACGGCCAGCGTCAGCGTGTCCCATCCTCCGGTGCCGAGGGTGACGGGTGCCTGGAACCCCCCGGTGGCGACGCCCCGGTGCAGGGTCAGGTTGCCGTTGGTCCACTGGGTCAGGACGTCGTAGGTGCCGTCCCGGTCCCAGTCGGTGACGAAGACTTCCTTGGCGCCGGTGAAGCCCGACCCGATTACCTTGGCCGCGGCGTAGGAGCGGACTCCGGTGGACGCCCTGTCCAGCAGTTGCCCGGATGAGTTGACCGAGACGAGGTCTGCCGGGCCCGTGATGGCGGCAGCGGCGAGGTTCAGGGTTGGCGGCATGTGCTTGACGGGCGCATCGCACACGCTGGGGACCGGCGGCGGGAAGGCGTTGCCGGTGCCCGCCCCGGGGGAGTCGAGCGTGCCGGCCGGCAGCGTGGTGTAGCCGAAGAAGTTCACCACGCCCCAGATCTGGTACGTGGAATTGGTGTAGGAAATGCCGGCGCCCATCACGTTGAACCGGGGGTCCAGCAGCATGGCGTTGTGGCCCGGGGAGCCCTTCCACCATTCCACCAGCTGGGCGGCATCACGGTCGGTGCGGATGGCGATCACCTCGCCGGCACCCTTGTCCGGGTTCAGCGCGCGCGGGTCGAGCCAGAAATTCGCCCGGTGCTCGATCACTTCACGGGTGGCAATACTGTCCGACCACTCCTGCGACATCCCGGCCACGGTGGGGTGGTACTTCACCTTGTTCAGCCCGTTGGCCACCCGGTACTCGTTGATCCTGTTGAATACGGTGAGGATGGCAGCCGCGTTGCTGTCCGGCACCAGGGCTTCGGTCCTGGCAACGTCCTGCCCGGATTCCGGGGCGGCAAGCTGTGTGGTGGAGGGCGCAGCCAGTTCCCCGTCCGGTGCCCACAGCGGTGGAATGGACACTGTTTCGGGAGCCGGGGCCGTGGGTGCTGGTCCGGTGGGTGCTGCCGCGGTCGGCGCGGGCTCCTGCGTGGTGGCCTCAGCAGTCGCCGTGCCGGCAGCAGGATCGGTGGTTGCGGGACCAGCGGTTGCGGGGCTGGCCGGTGATGCGGCGCGGATGTCCGGGTCCACGGCCGGGGTGAGGGGCCCCAGGGCCGAACCCGCGCTGCCCGGGACCGCGCCGGCGTCGTTGACTATGGGCGCAGCCAGGGAGATGCCCTGCGTTCCCGCCGCCTGGCCAACGGGCGGCGCCAGCGGTGCGGAGGCGGACGTGGAGACCAGCGCCAACGCACAGAGCACGCCAATGAAAGAGGGTGCAACCAATCTATTCACAACATCCCCAGCTCTGTTACGCCATCCGGGAGACCATCCGGCGGCTATCACTGGCAACATTAGCCCCAGAGGGCTACAGCAACAACGAAAAAATCGGGCTGGGGATAACCGATACGGTAATTTGGGACGGTGCTGATCTCTGACCGCGACATTCGTGCCGAAATTGACTCCCAGCGGATCGTGCTGGAACCCTTCGAACCGGCGATGGTGCAGCCGTCGTCGGTGGATGTCCGGATCGATAAATTCTTCCGGTTGTTCGACAACCACAAGTACGCCCACATCGATCCCGCGCAGGAGCAGCCCGAGCTCACGCGCCTGGTGGAGGTGGAGCAGGACGAGGCGTTCATCCTGCATCCCGGCGAATTCGTGCTGGGCTCCACCTACGAAACTGTCACGCTGCCCGATGACATCGCCGCCCGCCTGGAGGGCAAGTCGTCCCTGGGCCGCCTTGGCCTGCTGACCCACTCCACCGCCGGGTTCATCGACCCTGGTTTCTCCGGCCACGTGACCCTTGAACTCTCCAATATGGCCACCCTGCCCATCAAGCTGTGGCCGGGCATGAAGATCGGCCAGCTGTGCTTCTTCAGGCTGAGCTCCGCCGCGGAGTTCCCGTACGGCAAGGGCGAATACGGCAACCGCTACCAGGGCCAGCGCGGACCTACTGCCAGCCGCAGCCACCTGAACTTCCACCGCACCAGCATCTAGCGCCGCACCGCCGCCAGCCGGCAGGGACCTACGCCTGGGCCGCGACCGCCGGCTTCCGGGCAAACGCCTTGGTCAGCGGCTCCACGTAGCGCGCGGCCAGCGGTCCCATCACGGCCATGATCAGCACATAGGTGGTGGCCAGTGCCGCGAGTTCGCGCGGGACCACGCCGGAGGCCACGGCCAGGCCCGCGATGACGATCGAAAATTCGCCGCGGGCCACGAGCGCGGCGCCGGCGCGGAAACGGCCCGGCCTGGCGATGCCGGCGCGCTTGGCCGCCCAGATGCCCGTGGCCATCTTGGTGGCGGCGGTGGCCACGGCCAGGACCAGCGCCCAGCCGAGCACCGGCGGGATGGTGGCGGGATCGGTGTTGAGCCCGAATGCCACGAAGAAGATGGCCGCGAACAGGTCCCGCAGCGGTTCGAGGACCCGGGTGGCGCTGTGCGCCGTGGACCCGGAAATGGCGATGCCCAGCATGAAGGCACCCACCGCGGCGGACACCTGCATGGCGGACGCCGCGCCCGCCACGAGCAGGGCGGCGCCCAGGACGTTGAGCAGGAAGACCTCTGAGTTCTCGCTGTGGACGGCCTTGGAGACGTGGTGCCCGTGCCGCAGCGCCACCATGAGGACCGCGCTCACCACGGCCAGCGCGATCCCGACGGTGGTCAGGCCGCCGAGGAAACTCACCCCGGCCAGGGTGGCCGTGAGGATGGGCAGGTAGATGGCCATGGCCAGGTCCTCGAAGACGAGGATGGACAGCACCACGGGCGTCTCGCGGTTGCCCAGCCGGCCAAGGTCCGTGATGACCTTCGCGGCGATGCCGGAGGAGGATATGTACGTGACCCCGCCCATCACCATGGCGCCGACGAAGCCCCAGTGCAGGAACAGGGCAAGCGCGGCGCCCGGGACGAAGTTGAGGACCAGGTCAAGGACGCCCGCCTGCCAGGAACCGCGGAGCCCCGTGAAGAGCTCCGCGGCCGTATATTCCAGGCCGAGCATAAGCAGGAGGAGGATGACCCCGATCTCGCCCGAAAGGTGTGCGAACTCGTGCATACCTTCGAGCTTGACGATGCCGCCGGCACCAAACGCGAGGCCGCCCAGCAGGTAGAGCGGGATGGGCGACATCCCGATCCGCCCGGCCAGCCTGGCCAGGAGGCCGAGGCAGAACACAACGGCCCCCAGTTCGATGAGGGTCAGGGCCAACGGGTCCATTGGACTTAGCCGTGGCGCAGGATATTGGCCGCCGAATCCAGGCCTTCCTGGGTACCCACCGCCACCAGCAGGTCACCCGGGTGGAGTACGACGTCGGGCCCCGGCGACGGCAGCACCTCACCTTCGCGCATGATCGCCACGATCGAGACGCCGCACCGGGTGCGGATGCAGGCCTTGCCCATGGGCTGGTTCTGGAACGGGGAATCCGCGGCGATGGAGAACTGGCGGGTGACGATGCCCGGGACGTCCTTGTGCTCTTCGGCCAGCTTCATGGCCAGGTGCTGGCCGCCCAGGAGGTTGCCGAGGGTGGCGGCTTCATCGCTGGTCAGCGGGACGGACGCCTGGCAGGTGTCGGGGTCGTCCCAGGTGGAAATGATGAGCTCCGTCTGGCCTTCCCAGCGTTCCACGACGCCGATGCGGCGGCCGGAGGCTGTCATGAAGTCCTTCCGCATGCCAAGGCCCGGGAGGTTGGTTTCTTCCACGTTCATGGTTCCAGCCTAGTCTGCCAGGCAACACCTGGCCGGGCTGTGCACCAAGGGCGAACGCCGGTGCCGGCGCCGCCGGGGACGCTGCCGTCAGGTAAGCGGAACCACCGCGATGGGGGCCTTGTCCGGGGACTTCACCGGCAGCAGGACAAGAAGTCCGGCCAGGAGCACCACCATGATCCCCAGGATGCCCCAGCGCTGGGCCTGTCCTGCCGGCACCAGCGGAGTGGCCACCGTGATGCAGAGGGTGAACAGGGCCGGGGCCAGGAAGCTGACCGCCCTGCCCGTGGTGGCGTAGAGCCCGAACAGTTCCCCCGACTCGCCATGCGGGGCGAGCCGTGCGAGGTAGGCGCGGGAGGAGGACTGGGCAGGGCCGACGAACAGGCAGAGGAACAGCCCGAACACCCAGAATGTGGTGCTGCCGGCCCAGTCCAGGCCGAAGACGGTGTACGTGCCGTTCCCCAGGAGCAGGATCGCCGTACCCGCGACCAAAAGCCCGGCCAGCGAGCCGGTGATGACGGTCTTGGGGCCCACCCTGTCGTCCAGGAAGCCGCCGATCACCGCCCCGACGGCCGCCACGACGTTCCCGAAGATGGCGAAGAAGATCACCTGGGACAGCGTAAAGCCGAACGTGCCGGCGGCGATGATGCCGCCAAAGGTGAAGACCGCCGCGAGTCCGTCCCGGAACACGGCGCTGGCGAGCAGGAAATAGATGGTGTGCGGGCTGGTGGCGTAGATCGCCCTGATCCGCCGGAACAGCAGGCCGTAACTGGCCAGGAACCCCAGGCGCGCGGCCTGCGGTGTGCGCGGCAGCTCGGGTACCGCGAAGAGGACGGGGAGGGCGAAGACGAAGAACCACAGGGCGGAGAAGACGGCAACCAGCCGGATGTTGAGGCTGTCCTGGGTGGATGATCCGAACCACTGGAACGCCGGCTGGACGAAAAGCTGCAGCACGGCCAGGAGCGCCACGATGCCGCCCAGATAGCCGGCGCCCCAGCCTAAACCGCTGACCTTTCCGATGTTCCGCGGCGTGGAGACCTGGGCGAGCATGGCGTTGTAGTTAACCCCGGCAAACTCGAAGAAGACGTTGCCCAGCGCGATCAGGCAGACGCCCAGGAGCAAAAATTCCGGCCGCGGGAAGACGAAGAAGCACAGGCCCGTAAGGATGGCGACGGCGGCGGAGTTGACTCCGAGCCACAGCTTGCGCCGGCCCCCGGCATCAGAGCGCTGGCCGGTGACCGGCGCCAGCAGCGCGATGGCAAAACCGGCGACCGCCAGGGCCGCCCCCAGGACGGCGGAGGCGCTGTCCTCGCCGCCGAAGGCGTTCGAGGTCAGGTACACGGTGAAGACGAACGTGGTCATCACGGCATTGAAGGCCGCCGAACCCCAGTCCCACGCGGCCCATGCCAGGACCCGTCCCTTGCTGGCGGAAGAGGTTCCGGCTTCGAGTTCCGAGGCGGGCTGCATCGCCCCGGGAGCGCTGGCGCTGTTCATACGGTGCATCGTATCCGCCCGTGGCGAACACCTGGCGGACGCCGGGCCCCTGACAGCGGGGAATTCCGCGCCAGCACCGGGCGGGGCCAGGGGGTTGGCGCAAGAGCCTTGATAAACTGGCCACTCCCGGATCCAACTTTTTGCCGCCTGCTCCAACTTTTGACAATCGAATCCCTGACGTTGCGGAGAAACCAGTGATAACAGTCCTTGCCGTGCACTTTTCGGTGGCTGTCCTGGCGCCCTTCCTCTTCCGGGTGTGGGGGCGCAACGCTTTCTATGCACTGGCCGCTGTCCCCGCTGCCTCGTTCGGCTGGCTTCTCCTCCAGCACGGCCCCGTCTACTCCGGATCCGGTGCGGTGGCAGAGGTCTTCGAGTGGATCCCCGGGCTGCACCTTGAGCTTGCCTTCCGGATGGATGCGCTGGCCTGGGTCATGTCCCTGCTGGTCCTCGGCGTCGGTTCGCTGGTCCTGGTGTACTGCGCCCGGTACTTCAAGAAGAAGGACCAGGACCTCGGCGCCTTCGGCGCCCAGCTGCTGGCCTTCGCCGGGGCGATGTTCGGCCTGGTGGTGGCCGATGACCTGCTGCTGCTGTTCATCTTCTGGGAACTGACCACCATCCTGTCCTACCTGCTGATCGGCTTCGCCCGCACGCGGCTGGCGGCCCGCCGGTCCGCGCTGCAGGCCTTGATGGTCACCACCGCTGGCGGCCTGGCGATGCTGGTGGGCCTGGTCATGCTCGGCTATGCCGCCGGAACCTACCGCGTCTCCAGCATCCTGTCGCAGGCGCCCACGCTCGTGTCCGGCCCGTACGCCGCCATGGTGGGCACCGCCGTCGTACTCATCCTGGTGGGCGCCATCACCAAGTCGGCGCTGGTGCCTTTCCATTTCTGGCTGCCCGGCGCCATGGCCGCGCCCACCCCGGTCAGTGCCTACCTGCACGCCGCCGCGATGGTCAAGGCCGGCATCTACCTCGTGGCGCGGCTGGCGCCGGGCTTTTCGGACACCGCCTACTGGCAGCCCGTGGTCCTCGGGCTGGGCCTGGCCACCATGCTGGTGGGCGGCTACCGGGCGCTGCGGCAGACCGACATCAAACTCATCCTCGCCTACGGCACCGTCAGCCAGCTGGGCTTCCTCACCATGGTGGTGGGCCTCGGCACGCCCGATGCCGCCCTGGCGGGCCTGGCCATGCTGCTGGCCCACGGCCTGTTCAAGGCCACGCTCTTCCTGGTGGTGGGCATCATCGACCACCAGTCGGGGACCCGCGACGTGCGCAAGCTGTCCGGCGTCTTCACCTCGTCGCGGGCGCTGGGCATCGTGGCGGGCATCGGTGCCGCGTCGATGGCGGGGGTTCCGCTGCTGGCCGGGTTCGTGGCCAAGGAATCGGTGCTTGAAGCGTTTGTCCACCATGCCGCGGACCCGCACTCCGGGCCGTGGGGGATGGTGGTCCTGGCCGGCCTGGTGGTGGGGTCCATCCTGACCTTCGCCTACAGCGCACGCTTCATGTGGGGCGCGTTCGCGGCCAAACCGGGGGTGGAGCCCACGCCGTTCAAGCCCATCAGGCCCTCCTTCCTCGCCGCCCCCGCGGTCCTCAGCCTCCTCACCATCGTGTACGGCGTGTGGCCGGTGCCGGTGGACGCATGGATCCAGCCGTACGCTGCGCTGTTCGCTGCCACAGCGCCCGACGCCGGCACCCCCGGAGAGCAGGCAGGGCACCTCGCGCTGTGGCACGGGTTAACCCCGGCGCTGGGCTTGACGGCCGTCACCTTCGTGCTGGGCGTGGCCATGTATGCCGGGCGCCGGACCGTGGCGCGGCTGCAGTCCCTGGTCCCGGCCTGGGTGGACGGCGACCGCGCCTACCAGCTCACCATCGGCGCGCTGGATGATGCCGCCGTGTGGATCACCGGCCGGACCCAGCGCGGTTCGCTGTACTACTACCTGGCCGTGATCCTCAGCGTGGCGTTCGTACTGCCGCTCGCCGCGATCCTGCTGGCCGGCAAGGACCTGCCGGCGAACATCTACCTGGTGGACCCCAACTCCCCGCTGCAGCTGGTGGCTGGCCTGGGAATCGTCATCGGCGCGCTGGCCGCCGTCCGGGCCAACAAGCGCTTCCTGGCCGTGCTGATGGTGTCCGTGACCGGCTACGGCATCGCGCTGCTGTTCGCCCTCCAGGGCGCCCCGGACCTGGCCCTGACCCAGATGCTGGTGGAGACGATCATCCTGGTGGCGTTCGTGCTGGCCATGCGCAGCCTTCCCGCCGAGCTCCGCGACCGCACCGGCGGCAAATACCGGGTGGTGCGCGTCATCATCGGGCTGGGGTTCGGCGTGACCATGGTGTTCGCGGCCATCTTCGCCATGGGTGCCAGGACCGCCATCCCGGTCTCCCACCAATTCCCCGAGCTCGCCTATGAGGGCGGCGGCGGCCTGAACGTGGTCAACGTGACCCTCGTCGACATCCGGGCGTGGGACACGTTCGGCGAAATCAGCGTCCTGGCGCTCGCCGCCACCGGTGTAGCGAGCCTGATCTTCGTGCGCGGCCGGGGCGAGCGCCTGCAGTCCTCCGCGTCCGTGGCGGAGGGCACGGTCGGTCGCTTCCACGGCGTGGACCCCGGGTCCCGCGACGGCGCCGCGCTGGCCGTGAGCCGGAAGTTTGCCGCCGCCGCGCGCGACCCCTGGATCGTTGCCGGGCGGACGCTCGCTCCGGAACGGCGGTCCATCATCTTCGAGGTGGTCACCCGCCTGATCTTCCACTCCATGATCATCTTCTCCCTGTACCTGCTGCTGGCCGGCCACAACCTGCCCGGCGGGGGCTTCGCGGGCGGCCTCACCGCCGGCCTCGCCCTGACCATCCGGTACCTGGCGGGCGGGAGGTTCGAACTCCGGGAGGCAGCGCCCCTGAGCGCCGGCGCGCTGCTGGGTACCGGCCTGGCGCTCGCCGCCGTCTCCGGCGTGATGCCCCTGCTGCTGGGCGGCCAGGTGTTCCAGTCCGCCATCATCGAAATCTGGCTCCCGGTATTCGGGGACATCAAGTTCGTCACCTCCACCATCTTCGATATCGGCGTGTACATCGTGGTGGTTGGCCTGGTGCTGGATGTGCTCCGGAGCCTGGGCGCGGAAATCGACGAGAACTTCGAGCAGCGCTCAGCCGCGTCAGGGCGCGAACGGGGCCGGCAACACGCCCCCGAACTGCCACCGGAAGAGGCGCCGGGCGCGATGCCTGCCGAGACCACCGCAAAGGGCAAAGCATGAGCATCAACCTGACCCTGCTGATCGTCATGGGTGCCCTGTACGCCTGCGGGATCTACCTGATCCTGGAACGCAGCCTGACCCGCGTGCTGCTGGGCCTGATGCTGCTGGCGAACGCCACCAACCTGCTGATCCTGGCTACGGGCGGCTACGCGGGCCTGGCCCCGCTGTTCGCCAAGGACATCCCGGCCCGGGACTACAACGATCCACTGCCGCAGGCCCTGATCCTGACCTCGATCGTGATCTCCTTCGCGGTCACGGCGTTCATGCTCGGCATCATCTACCGCACCTGGGTGCTGGCGCGCCAGGACGACATCCAGGACGACGTGGAAGACCTCCGGGTGGCCGAAACTCCCAGCTTCGACGCCGAGGACGACGCCGAGGTGCCCGCCGAGACATCCGAGTTCCCGCTGGCAGCGGCCATCGTCGGGGGCCGGGAAATTCCCGCGGAGGATGCCGCGTCGGAGGAACAGCCCGGCTCACTCAACGTCGATCCCCGGCCCATCAAACGCAGCCCGGAAGGAGGCGGACAGTGAACATCGCAACCCTGGCTCCGCTCGCCGTCGTACTTCCCATCCTGGGCGCCGCCCTGACCTTCCTGCTGATCCGGCACTCACGAGCCCAGCGGGCGGTCAGCATCGCGCTGCTGTCCCTGACCCTGGCGCTCGAATGCCTCCTGCTGGCCTCCGCATGGGAGAGCGGGACCGCCGCGGTTTCCATCGGCGGCTGGCTGCCGCCCTGGGGCATCGTGATGGTGGTGGACCAGTTCTCCTCGCTGATGCTGGTGGTCTCCTCCGCGGTGAGCCTCGCCGTGCTGGTCTACGCCACCGGGCAGGGCATGGCCGACGGCGACCAGGACGCCCCCGTTTCGATCTTCCACCCCACCTACCTGATCCTGGTGGCGGGGGTGTCCAACGCCTTCCTCTCCGGCGACCTGTTCAACCTGTACGTCGGGTTCGAAATCCTGCTCACGGCGAGCTACGTGCTGATGACCCTGGGCGGCACCGGCCCGCGCATCCGGGCCGGCGTTACCTACGTCGTGGTGTCGGTGGTGTCTTCGGTGCTGTTCCTGATCGCCATCGCCATGGTCTACGGCGCCACCGGAACCGTGAACATGGCCGACCTCGCCATGAAGCTGGGCGACCTGGACCAGGGCACCAGGACGCTGCTGCACGTCATGCTGCTGGTGGCGTTCGGCATCAAGGCCGCCGTGTTCCCGCTGTCCTTCTGGCTTCCGGACTCCTACCCCACGGCCCCCGCCCCGGTCACCGCCGTGTTCGCGGGCCTGCTCACCAAGGTGGGCGTCTACGCGATGGTCCGGACCGAGACGCTCCTGTTCCCCGGCGACGCCTTGAACACGGCCCTGATGGTGGCGGCGCTGCTCACCATGGTCGTTGGCATCCTGGGCGCGCTGGCGCAAAGCGACATCAAGCGTCTGCTCTCGTTCACCCTGGTCAGCCATATCGGCTACATGGTGTTCGGCCTGGCCATGTCCTCCGCCGCCGGGCTGGCGGCGGCAGTCTTCTACGTTGCACACCACATCACCATCCAGACCAGCCTGTTCCTGGTGACCGGGCTGATCGAACGCCGCGGCGGCAGTTCCTCCGTGGACCGGCTGGGCGGCCTGGCCAAGCTCTCGCCCCTGCTGGCGCTGCTGTTTTTCATCCCCGCCATGAACCTCGCCGGGATCCCGCCGTTCTCGGGGTTCCTGGGCAAGGTGGGGCTGCTGCAGGCCGGCGTGGAACTGGGAACACCGCTGGCTTACGCCCTGGTGGTCGGCGGGGTTGTCACCAGCCTCCTGACCCTGCTGGCCATCGCCCGCGTATGGAACCGTGCCTTCTGGCGGAGCCCCACCGACGCCGAGCATCCTGACCCCGTCCTCCTTGCCTCCCCGTCCAGGGTGTCCGGGCCCGGAGCCAAGCTCAACAACGCCGTGACACTGCTGCCGCGCACCATGGTGGGGTCGACCATGGGGCTGGTGGCCATCGGCGTTGCGCTGACCGTCTTCGCCGGGCCGCTGTTCGAGCTGTCCGGACACGCGGCACGGGACATGCTGGACCGCACCCCGTACATCCAGTCGGTCCTGGGCGGTTCCCCCGTCCCGGCCACGCCCGTCGTGGGAGGAGGACGATGAGCCGGCAAAGAATTTCCCTGCGCCAGGAGCTGCCGCTGCTGGTGTGGCTGGTGATCGTCTGGGGGGCGCTGTGGCAGGACTTCAGCCCCGGCAACCTGCTGTTCGGCGCGCTCCTGGCGGTGGGAGTCGCCAGGCTGTTCTACCTCCCGCCGGTGGAGCTCAGTGGCCGGTTCAACATCCTCTATGCCGTGCCCTTCGCGCTGGCATTCCTGGGCAAGGTGGCGGTGGCCAGCGCCCAGGTCCTCTACCTTGCCGTGGCCCGCGGCCCCAGGGTCACCAACGCGGTCGTCGCTGTCACGCTGCGGAGCCACCAGGACCTGATCGTCACCGCGACGGGGCACGTGATCTCCCTGATCCCGGGTTCCTTGGTGGTGGAGGTGGACAGGTCCACGTCCACCCTCTACCTGCATGCCATCAACATCACCTCCCGGGACGACGTGGAAAGCCTGCGGAACGAGGTGCGGTCCATCGAGGCCGGCCTGATCCGCATCATGGGCTCCCGCGAGGAACTCGAAGCCGTACGAACGGAGGCAGCCGCATGATGCAGGCAGTCCTGGCCGTGACAGCCGTCATCCTTTCCCTGGCCGCCGCGGGGGCGATCATCAGGATCGCGCGCGGCCCCTCGCTGCTGGACCGGGTACTCGCGGCCGACGTGCTGCTCGCCATCCTGGGCGCCGCCCTGTGCATCGACATGGCAGTGAACCGCCACCTGAACAACCTCATGCTGGTGGTGGCCATCTCCATCATCGGCTTCATCGGGTCCGTGACAGTGGCCCGCTTCGTTGCCGACCGGAGGGTTGACCCCAATGAATCCTGACTTCTCCGGCCCCGATGCCTGGATCGACGTGGCCTCGGCCGTCTTTATGGTGGTCGGCGCCCTGATGTCCCTCGCGGCCGCCGTCGGCCTGCTGCGCTTCCCGGACCTGCTGACCCGGATGCACGCGGCCACCAAGCCCCAGGTCCTGGGCCTGTTCCTGCTGCTGGCAGCCATAGGCCTGCAGCTGAGGACGTGGTGGGTGTGGCCGGTGCTGCTGGTGGCCTGGATCTTCCAGCTCCTCACGGTCCCCGTGTCCGCGCACATGGTGGGCCGGGCGGGATACCGCACCAAGCACCTGCACCGGGAACTGCTCAGCGCGGACGAACTCGAGGCCGTCGTGCAAAAAGCCGCCGCCGAGGCTGCCCGCGGGGACGGCTCCGGCGACGGCGGTGCGCGCTAGGTCCTAGACGATGTCCTGGCTCTTGGCGAAGCGTGCGATGGCGCGCTGGGTGCCGCGGTTGGCCAGGACCTGGATGATGGCGCTGACCGACGCCGAAATCAACGCGAAGGTCAGGGCCGAACGCAGGCTGGTGGGGACATCCTCGTTCTTGCCGGTGGGCGCTTTCTGCCCGGTGGTCTTTTCCCAGACGGTGTTGACCACCTTGGTTCCGGCCAGGCCCGCGAGCAGGCTCACCCCGGTTCCGAGCAGCTTGATGAAAAGGTTCATTCCCAGTACTCCTTGACGGCGGAAAGCGGACTGCCTCCAGCCTAACCGCTGACCCCGGGCGGCCCGGCCAGGCCCGCCCGCCCTATCCGTCCAGAGCCGAGCCGAGGACGTCCCGGAGGGCTTCCACCACCAGGTCGTGGTCCTGCACCTGGGGCAGCCCGGAAACGGTGACGGTGGCCACCGCTCCCACTCCCGTGACGAAGATGGGGAAGGCACCCCCGTGCGCGGCGTAGCGGGACTGGTCGAACCAGGCGTTGTCTTCAATCCGGCCGCCGCCCAGCCGGCCCCGCAGGCCCACCAGGAGCGACGGCACCTCGTACCGTGCGGCGGTGCGCTGCTTGGCCCGGATCCAGTGGCCGTTGTCAGGCGTGGCGCCCGGCAGTGCGACATGGAAGAGGACTTGCTCGCCCTTGGTGATGTCGATGGCGATGGGAAGGTCCCGCTCCTTGCCCAGTTCCACGAGGAGGAGGCCAAGGTTCAGGGCGTCATCCGGGGAAAACCCGGGGAACTGCAGCTCCCGGACCTCCGCCTCGACGCGGGCGATCAACGCCTCCAGGGACCCTTCGGGCTGCGTGTCGAGGGAATCCGGATCGAACTCGGTCACATGCGGCGGATTGGCACTCATGCCCCACAATCTACCCCTCGCCAGGTGTAAACTTGACCACGCCCGCAAGGGCTGAAATACACGCCTGAATTGAACCAAAACCACCATTTACAACGACAGGGGAGCGCCGCCGTCGGCATCCCGGCCAGGCCGGGAAACCGCAGGTGGGCGCTGAGAGTGCGGACCGCCGCAGACCCTCGAACCTGATCCGGTTAGTACCGGCGCAAGGGAGTCGAGTTCTCGAAGTGATTGGCAACGGCAGTCAATGCCGGATTGCCTCGCTTTCCCCTCCTGTTACCCAGGAGGATCACATGAGCACAGCAGCAATCAAGAAGACCACCAGCAAGTCCTGGCGCGTCGTGGACATTGTGGTGGCGGCCCTCGTCGCCATCGCCGGCGGCGTCATTTTCTGGGCCTGGTCCCAGGGCGCGGCCGCGGTATCCGTGCCGATGAACGCGGCCTACCCGCCCCTGACCGGCCTCATCGCCGGCGGCTGGATGATCCCGGGTGTCCTGGGGATGCTGATCATCCGCAAGCCCGGAGCCGCGCTGTTCTGCGAAACCGTGGCAGCCACCGGTGAACTCCTCATGGGTTCGCAGTATGGCACGTCCGTCCTGTTCTCCGGCTTCGTCCAGGGCCTGGGCGCGGAGATCGTCTTCGCGATCTTCGTCTACCGCAAGTTCAACCTGCCCGTGTCCCTGCTGGCCGGTGCGGCATCCGGCCTGTTCTGCGGCCTGAACGACTCCTTCGCGCCCTGGGGCTGGAACATCGCCTACTCCGGCGCGGACAAGCTGGCCTACATCGTCTTCTGCATGGTCTCCGGAGCCATCATCGCCGGCGCTCTGTCCTGGATCGCGACCCGCGGCTTGGCCCGCACCGGGGTCCTGAGCTCCTTCGCCTCGCGCAAGGCCGCAACGGAGCCCGTCTTCTCCTGATGCCCGCCGCTTCCCAGGACGCCGGGGCTCCCGCCAGGCCTGCCGCCATCACCGCCCGAGGCTGGGGCTGGCGGCATGCCGGCAGGTCCAAGCCGGCCGTCAACGCCCTCAACCTTGACATCAGCCCGGGGGAGCGCGTGCTCCTGCTGGGTCCCTCCGGCGCCGGAAAGTCCACGCTCCTGCATGCCCTTGCCGGGGTGCTGGGGGATGTGAATGACGACGGCGAGGCGGGGGATGCCGACGAGGCGGGTTCGCTGCTGGTCGACGGGGAGTCCCCGCGCGCCCGGCGCGGCCATGCCGGGCTGATGCAGCAGGACCCGGAGACCCAGGTGGTCCTGTCGCGGCTGGGTGACGACGCCGCCTTCGGCGCCGAGAACCTCGCGGTGCCCCGCGACGCCATCTGGGCGCGCGTACACGAGGCGCTGGACGACGTCGGGCTTGCCCACCTTCCGCTGGACCACCCGACGTCGGCCTTGTCCGGCGGGCAGAAGCAGCGCCTCGCGCTGGCCGGCATCCTTGCCATGCGCCCCGGACTGATCCTGCTGGACGAACCCACCGCCAACCTGGACCCGGACGGAGTGCTGGAAGTCCGCGACGCCGTCGCCCGCTGCCTCGACAAGACCGGGGCCACGCTGGTGGTGGTGGAACACCGGGTATCCGTGTGGAAGGACGTCGTGGACCGGATCGTGGTCCTGCAGCCCGGCTCCGCCACTGAGGATGCCGTACTCCTGGACGGCCCGCCGGACCGCGTCCTTGCAGAGGCCCGGACCATGCTCGCTGCCGCGGGAGTCTGGGTGCCCGGTTACGTGCCGGCAACCCGAAGCCGTGCGGCAGTTCCGGCCGCCGGGGCGGGCAACCTCCTGCTGGCCGCCGAGCAGCTTGCCGTTTCCCGCGAGCGTCCGCGCCGCAGCGGCTTCCGGAAGGTGCCGCCGGTCCCGGTCCAGGAAGGCCTCACGGCCCAGGTCCGGGCGGGGGAGGCGCTGGCCATCACCGGGCCGAACGGTGCCGGTAAATCGACCTTCGCCCTGACGCTCGCCGGCCTGCTGGAACCGGTGGCAGGGACGGTGTCCGCCACGCTGGACCTGAGCCGCGGCGCGGGCATCGATCCGTACAAGTGGAAGGCCGAACAGCTGATTTCGCGGGTTGGCACCGTGTTCCAGGAGCCGGAGCACCAATTCGTGACGGGCAAGGTGCTCGATGAACTGCGCTTCGGCCCACGCCACCTGGGCCACGGCGGGGAACGGGTCGACGAGCTGCTGGAGCGGCTCCGGCTGACCGCCCTGGTGGATGCCAACCCGTACACCCTGTCCGGCGGCGAGAAGCGGCGGCTGTCCGTAGCCACCGTCCTGGCCGCCAGCCCGCAGGTCCTGGTGCTGGACGAGCCCACCTTCGGCCAGGACGCCAACACCTGGGCGGAGCTGGCATCGTTCCTGTCCGAACTACTGGACGCCGGCACCGCGGTGGTCTCCGTGACGCACGATGCCGAGTTCACCGCCGCCCTGGGCGGGGCCGAACTGCGGATGGCCGCGGCGGAAGCGGTGGCGCCATGAGGCAGCAACTCACCCTGCGCGGCAACCACGCGCTCCTGACCCGGGCCAACCCGCTGAGCAAGTTCGCCGCCGTCGTGCTCATCACGGCGGTCCTGGCGCTGTCCATCGACTGGGTCTCCGCCTCGGTGGCCCTGGCGTTCGAGGTGCTCCTGTTCCCGCTTGCCGGCCTGACGCCGTCCCTGTTGTGGCAGCGCGGCTGGCCGCTCATCCTCGCCGCCGCCATCGGGGGCTGGAGCACCTCCATCCTGGCTCCGGACAGCGGGAGGATCCTGCTCGACGTCGGCATCTGGAGCATGAGCGAGGGGTCCCTGCAGCTGGGGATCGGGTTTTTACTCCGCGGGTTCGCCATCGCGCTTCCCGCGGTGCTGCTCATGAGCTGCACCGATCCCACGGACCTCGCCGACGCGCTGGCGCAAAAGGCGCGGCTGCCGCACCGCTTCGTCCTGGGAACCCTGGCCGCGATGCGCCTGGTGGGCCTGATGGCTGAGGAATGGCAGACCATCGGCATGGCCCGCCGGGCCCGTGGCGTTGGCTCCCGCGGCAACGTGGCCCAGCGCGTAAAGGCAACGCTGGGGCAAAGCTTCGGCCTGCTGGTGCAGGCGATCCGCCGTGCGTCCCGGCTGGCGATGACCATGGAGGCCAGGGGATTCGGGGGCGGGCCGCGGACCTGGGCCCGAGAATCCACCTACAGCGCACTGGACGTGTGGGTGCTCGCCGGCGGTGTCCTGGTGGCCGGGCTTGCCCTGGCGGCCGCCGTATCCGCGGGGACGTGGAACATGGTCTGGCTCGGCAGCTAGCGCCGGCAGCCTATCGCATCTACCGGGTAGTACCTGACTCCTTGTTGCTCTCCGGTCGCGTCGGGGCGCCGGGATAACTCATAAATGATATATTTGTGTCATGACGCAGGAGACCGCCGAACACGTTGCCGCCATGCTCAGGGACGCCCGGAGCGAGAAGGGCTGGACCCAGGGCCAGCTCGCCGCCGAACTCGGCACCAGCCAAAGTGCTGTCGCCAGGATGGAGCAGGGCAAGCAGAACCTGAGCCTGAAGATGATCCAGCGGCTGGAGAACATCTTCGAGCGGAGCATCGTCAATGTGGGCAAGCCGCAGATGACCCACCTGCGCGTGGAGGGCGGACGCACCCTGTCCGGCGCCGTGGACGTGAACAGCAGCAAGAATGCCGGCGTGGCGCTGCTGTGCGCCAGCCTGATCAACCGCGGCACCACCGTACTCCGCCGCCTCGCCCGCATCGAGGAGGTCAACCGCATCGTCGAGGTGCTGACCAGCATCGGCGTCGAATGCACGTGGCTTAACGACACCGACCTCCGCCTGCGCCGCCCTGCAGTCCTTGACCTGGACGCCATGGACGTTGACGCGGCACGCCGCACCCGCAGCGTCATCATGCTGCTGGGGCCGCTGCTGGACGAGTCCAGGGAGTACCGGCTGCCCTACGCCGGAGGCTGCGATTTGGGTACCCGGACCGTGGAGCCGCACATGCAGGCGCTGCGCCAGTTTGGGCTTTCGGTGGAGGCCAGCGCGGGTTTCTACACGGTCCAGGCACCGCCCGCCGATACCCGCGACCGCTCCTTCGTCCTCACCGAACGCGGCGACACGGTCACCGAGAATGCGATCATGGCGGCCGCCCACCGTCCGGGAACCACCGTGATCCGCAACGCCAGCCCCAACTACATGGTGCAGGACCTGTGCTTCTACCTCCAGATGCTCGGCGTCACCATCGAGGGCGTGGGCACCACCACCCTGAAGATCACGGGGCGTCCGGTGATCGACGCCGAGATCGAGTATTTCCCCTCCGAGGACCCCATCGAGGCCATGAGCCTCATCACCGCGGGCATCGTCACCAACTCGGAGGTGACGGTCCGCCGCGTACCCATCGAGTTCATGGAGATCGAGCTCGCCACGCTGGGCCAGATGGGCCAGCAGCTGGAGGTCTCCGAGGAGTACATGGCGCGCAACGGCCGCACCCGGCTGGTCGACGTGACCACCAAGCCCTCCGAGCTGAAGGCGCCGGAGGACAAGATCCACCCCATGCCGTTCCCGGGGTTGAACATCGACAACCTGCCGTTCTTCGCGGTCATCGCCGCGAACGCCACGGGCCAGACGATGATCCACGACTGGGTGTACGAGAACCGGGCCATCTACCTGACGGAGCTGAACCGGCTGGGCGCCCAGGTACAGCTGCTGGATCCGCACCGTATCTACGTCAACGGCCCCACCCGGTGGCGTGCCGCTGAGGTGGGCTGCCCGCCCGCCCTGCGTCCGGCCGCCTGCCTGCTGCTGGCCATGCTCGCGGCCAGGGGCGTCTCCGAACTGCGGAACATCTACGTGATTGAACGCGGATACGAGGATCTGGCCGAGCGGCTGAACACCATCGGGGCCAAGGTGGAGTACTTCCAGGACTGACCATTCACGGTTCGTCATGAAGGGCGGGGCGGCTTCACATCCACCGCCACTGTCGCAGAATGAACCTATGCGTACATTCGGCGTCGAGGAAGAACTCCTGATTGTTGATCCGGAGTCCGGAGAACCGCTTGCCCTGGCTGACGCGCTCCTGGCCGGCAAGAGGGTGGCGGCGGACGATTTCCCCGCGGACCCCGCGCTGCACCACACCGGAAAGCAGGGGGAGCACGACGACGAGATGGGCTTGAGTGCCGAGCTCAAGCTGGAGCAGATTGAGACACAGACCCGGCCCTGCCTCGATTACGACAGCCTGCTCGTCCAAATCCGGGCAGGCCGGACGCTCGCCGACCAGGCGGCCCAAAAACACGATGCCCGGGTGGCCGCGCTGGCCACGTCGCCGTTGGCGTCCACCAGCCACACCACCCCCGACCCCCGCTATGCCAGGATGCTGGAGCGGTTTGGCCTGACCGCACAGGAACAGCTGACCTGCGGCTTCCACGTCCACACCTACATCGAATCCCCCGAAGAGGGCGTAGCGGTCCTGGACCGCATCCGGGACAAACTCGCGGTACTGACGGCGCTCAGCGCCAACTCGCCCTTCTGGAACGGCGTCCCCACGGGTTTTGAAAGCTACCGCACGCAGGCCTGGAACCGTTGGCCCACGGCCGGCCCCGCAGGCATTTACGGGACGTACCCGGCTTACCGGCGGGTGGTGACGCGCCTGCTGGAGACCGGCGTCATGCTCGACGAGGGCATGCTGTATTTCGACGCACGGCTCTCCCGCAACCATCCCACCGTGGAAGTGCGTGTGGCCGATGTGTGCCTCCGCGCCGAGGACGCCGGGCTCATCGCTGTCCTGGTCCGGGCGCTGGTGGAATCGGCCAGCAGGGAATGGCGCCAGGAAGTGGACCCGGCGCCTGTTCCGACCGTGCTGCTGCGCATGGCCTCATGGCAGGCCAGCAGCGCAGGGCTCAGCGGTGAACTCCTGGATTTCGGCAACTTCCAGCCGGCGCCCGCCACTGACGTTGTCCGGTCCCTGGTGGACTACCTTGCGCCCGTCCTGGACGAACAGGGCGAGCTTGCCCTGGCCCGGCAGGGCATCGAGGACATCATCGCCCGGGGAACCGGGGCGGCCGAACAGCGCCGGGCCCGCGACAAGGCCCTGGCCGGGCCGCCGCCGGAGGACATGGGCTTCGGCGCCGTGGTCCGGCAGGCCGTCAACGTGACCATGCGCGGCGCGCTGGACCTCGCAGAGGTGGAAGGCGCGCCGGAACTGCTGAGGGTGCGGCAGTCCTAGGCTTCCCGGGCGGCTGTGGTGAAGCGCAGGAGCCTGACGCCGACGGCGATCTCCACCAGGTAGAACACGAACGGGGGGATGTCCTTGTAGCGCACGAGGATGCCGGCGAAGAGCGGCGCACTGGCGGCCGCACCCAGGGAGGTCCTGCCTTTGAGGGGTGAGGACTGCAGCGCCGCGCCCAGCAGGCCGACGCCGCAGGTTTGGAGGCCTGAGTACGTCAGGAAGGGCCACGCTGCGCCCCTTCGGTAGGCGAACTTCTCGATGTCCGCGGCACGGTTGGCCAGCGCCCAGACGAACAAGGGGCTGCCCGCCAGCAGGGCGGCGGCAGCGGCGGCCGCGAGATTCCGGGCCCGTACACGCTCCGCTTCATGGTCTGCGCCGTGGTTTTCCTGCCGCAGTTGCCGGGCAAGCCGCAGGAAACCCATGGGCGCGGCAGCCGTTCCCGCCGCCGCGAGGAACTGCCCCAGGGTCCACAGGCCGCGGTGGCGTTCGAGCATGGCCAGCCGCTGCTCTGCGCTCCTGGTGGAGTGGACGTTGCCGACCATGGCGATTCCCAGCAGCCAGCACGCGCCCGCCGCGATGCTGACCGCTCCCGCCCTGGCATATGGTTTTGACTGGGACATGGCCCGCCTCCTTCATAAACATTTTCGCCGCGCAGATTCCTTGTCGCAGCCCTTATTTTGGCGGCGACAATGACGTTCCGCGTCGAAAACGAAGAAAGTGTGCGGAAACTAGACCTGCTTGAGCGCCTGCTCCAGGTCGCGGATGAGGTCGTCCGCGTCCTCGAGGCCCACCGAGAGGCGGACCACGCCGTCGCCCAGGCCGATGGCAGCGCGGCCCTCGGGACCCATCGCCCGGTGCGTGGTGGTGGCCGGATGCGTGATCAGAGACTTGGAATCGCCAAGGTTGTTGGAGATGTCGATGATCCGCAGCCCGTCCAGCAGCGCGAACGCGGCGTCCTTCGCCGAACGGCCCGCGGAAGGGGCCAGTTCCAGGGTGAGGACCGTGCCGCCGGCACTCATCTGCTTCGCCGCCAGCGAGTACTGCGGGTGGGACTTCAGGAGCGGGTACTTCACCCAGCTCACCGCGGGCTGCTCCTCCAGCCACTCGGCCAGCCGCAGCGCGGTGGCGGAGGAGTGGCTGACGCGCAGGCTCATGGTTTCCAGGCCCTTGGTCAGCACCCAGGCGTTGAACGCGGACAACGCGGGGCCGGTGTGGCGCATCAGCTGCTTCACGGGGCCGTCGATGAACGCCTTGGTGCCCAGGATGGCGCCGCCCATCACCCGGCCCTGGCCGTCGATGTGCTTGGTGCCGGAGTAGACAATGACGTCGGCGCCGAGGTCGCCGCAGCGCTGCAGCAGGGGGGTGGCGAAGACGTTGTCGGCCACAACCTTGGCTCCGGCGGCGTGCGCCAGCTCGCTGACGGCCGCGATGTCCACGATTTCCTGCATAGGATTGGACGGGGATTCGAAGAAGACGGCGGCGGTGGGTTTGGACAGGGCCTCGCGCCACTGGTCCAGGTCCGGGCCGTCCACAAAGACGGTTTCCACGCCCCAGCGGGGGAGGATTTCGTTCAGGATCACGAAGCAGGAACCGAACAGGGACCGGGCGGCGACGACGCGGTCGCCGGCAGCCAGCAGGGCACCCAGGGCGGTGAAGACGGCGGACATGCCCGACGCCGTCGCAAAGCATGCTTCGGTGCCTTCGAGCAGGCGGAGCCGTTCCTGGAAGGTGGCGACGGACGGGTTGCCGTAACGGGAGTAGACGAACCGCTCATCCTCGCCGGTGAACGCGCGTTCGGCGGCTGCCGCGGACTCGTACACGAACCCGGAGTTGAGGAAGATGGCCTCGGACGTTTCCTGGAAGTTGGTGCGGTCGAGTCCGCCGCGGACGGCCTGGGTGTCTGCGCTCCAGCCGGAGGCGTCTGGGTTGAAGGTCACTTAGTTCTTTCCGAGGTTGGTGGGCAGGCCGCGGTTCTTCCAGCCGTTGACGGTCCGTTCGCCGTAGCGGTCAGGCTCCCCCTCGAAGCCCTCCAGCACGTTGTAGGACGTGAAGCCGGCCTGGGTCGCTGCAACGGCGGCGGCGATGGAGCGCTGGCCGGACCGGCACAGGAACACCAGTTCCGCGGTGGGGTCCTCGGGTGCCTGCTCCTTGAGGTCCTTGACGAAGTCGGGGTTGGGGATGCCGCCGGGGAAGGTCCACTGGATGAAGAGCGGATCATTGTCCGTCGCCTTGGTATCCGGGATGCCGATGTGCGCCCATTCACCTTCGGTGCGGACGTCCACCAGGATGGCGCCCTGCTCGAGCTTGGCCCAGGCTTCCTGCGGTGTGAGGTCTCCTGCGTAGCTCATGCGTGGCCCTCGCCGTCGAACTCGCCCTCAAAGTCGCCGTCGAGCTGGTCCACTGCGGTGGCAACCGCGGCGTCGGCGGAGGCGATGGCGGCCGGCAGGACCACTGCCTGGGCGACAATGACGCTGCTGCCGTTGAAGGTGGCGGCCGGGCTGCCGTGCAGCACGTAGCCTTCATCCAGGGCCGCGGAGATCCGCTCACAGAACGATCGGTCGTCCGGGCCAGTAATCAGGCGGTAGGACAGCTTGTCCTCAGGGGCAGGTGCGTCAGACACGACGGATCTCCTTCTCTCACGCTTGCAGCTCGAATCGGTCGATATGCCGAGTATTCACCTGAGGCACCCCGCCGCGAAAGGGAGGGTTGCCGACCGGCCAGTCAGGGCTTAGCGCCGGTACTCATTACTCCCCAGAAACGTAACATCTGACGCGCGGAGCCGCATTGCCGCCGTCGTCATGTTCCGTAATTGAGCGCCGGCCGCGCCCCTGCCCGCCGCCGGGCCCCGGACCGATAAAGTTCGTACCGGGGACCAACGCCCCGCGTCCACAGCATGAGTACCGGGGGGTCTTGCCAGCATGCGAGCATTCACGTCCTATCGCCACCGCGGGACCACCGTGGCCCGGCTTCGTCCGGCAGGAGCACTCCTTGCCGTGCTGCTGATGGCCGTCCTGGCTGTGCTGGCACCTGCGGGGACGGCCCGCGCCGCGGAGGGCGTTGGACCGGCCGCGCCGGAGGAGGGCAAGCCCTGGCTTGGGGCCACGCTGGAATGGGGCGAAGACACCGCCGCGGGCTTCGCGGACCGGCTGGGTGCGGTGCCGGCCGTCTTCGGGCACGACATCGCCATCCCGTTCCGCGACTCCGGGCGGAACGACATCGATGGCTTCCTGCGGCAGACGGCCGGCAAGGGAGCCAACGCCATGTTGACCGTAAAGCCAAGCGTTCCGCTGGACACGATCGGCGCTGCGGAAGCTGACGCCTTCGCCGCCGAAGTACGGGACCAGGCGGCGGGCTTCAACGGCCACTTGCTGGTCCGGTTCGCCCCGGACATGAATACCAGCTGGGTTGCCTGGGGCCAGCAACCGGCCGCGTACCGGCAGGCGTTCCAGGCCGTCGCCGGAGCGTTCAGGGCGTCCGACGGCGGCAAGGTCACCATGGTGTGGGCGCCTTACCTGGGCACGGGCTACCCCTTTGACCGCAGCCGCAGCGCACCGCAACCGGGGAGCGACGGCTTTGCGCTGCTGGACACCAACGGCGACGGCACCTGGAACGGCTCCGACGCCGCCTACGCTCCGTACTATCCAGGCGACGACGCCGTGGACTGGGTGGGACTGACCGCATTCCACGACGACACCGCCGGCGGGGCCGCCGTCAACACCGCTCCCCGTGCCGGCGAGCTCCAGGAGATGCTGACCGGGTCCGGCGGCGAAAACTTCTACGGCACGTACGCGGCCGGCCGGAACAAGCCGTTCCTGCTGCAGACCGCGGCCTTCTACAGCCCTTCCACCGGCGGCGCGCCGGAGGCCGACATCAAGGTGGGCTGGTGGGACCAGGCCGTGGGAACCGCCACGTCATCTGCTTTTCCCAAAACCGCGGCTGTGGTGTGGGACGAACGGACCAGCACCCGGGACACGGGTGTGGCCAGCATCAACTGGCTGCTCACCGGGAGCCCGGACATCGCCAAAGCCGCGCTGGCGAGGCTGAAGGCGTCCCCCATGGTGACCGGGCCGGTCAACGCGGTGGCTCCGGCGGAAGCCTATGTCCGCGCCAACACCCTCGGCGGGGCCGCCGTCTGGACGGTTGCCGCTGCCATGGCCATCCTCCTGGCAGCACTCTGGCAGATTCCGCGCCGGATCGGCGCGGCGACGGCGTGGAGCTACCGGGACCCGTCCGCGAGGGACTCCCGGGTGGACCTGCTGCGGGGCATGGCGATCGTGTTCGTGGTGGTCAACCACCTCGGCATGGCTTCACTGTTCCAGTTGCTGACGCAGGAGGCGGTGGGCTTCGTTTCCGGCGCCGAGCTTTTCGTCCTTTTCTCCGGGCTGGTGGTGGGCATGGTGTACGGGCCCAAGGCCCGGGAGGATTTCGGCACGGTGGTGGACCTGACGTCGCGCCGGGCCGGCAAGCTGTACCTGACGGCGCTGGCTGTGCTGGTCGGCGTCTTCCTGCTCTCGCTGCTGCCGGTCTTCAACGCCGCGGCTCTCACCACATTCGTGGACCAGGGGACAGGCGGCGCGGGGCACACCGGTGCCGGCCGCACCTACAACCTTTACCAGGGGATGGAATCGCTGTTCCAGTTCCCGGTGCCGCCCCAGGTGCTGCCGGCCATCCTGCTCCTGCAGTTCGGGCCATGGCAGTTCAACGTCATGGGCCTGTATGTGGTGCTCCTGCTGGCAAGCCCCCTGATCCTCGCGGCGCTCAACCGCGGCAAGGCGGTCTGGGTGCTGGCTGCCACGCTCCTGGTGTACGCCGTGGGCGCCGCCACCCGGTTCCGGATCCTTCCCTCGCAGTTCGAGGACTCCTTCCCGTTGCTGGTGTGGCAGGTGCTGTTCGTCATCGGCCTCGTGGCGGGCTACCACCGGCGCAGCATCCTGGCCTGGCTGCAGGCGCACACCTGGGTGGTGGCTGCCTGCACCGTGGCCGCCTTCGCGCTGGCCTTCCTGTCCTGGGGCAACCCCTACCTGGCCAACAGCTACGATGTCCGGCTGGCCCTGTTGCCGGACGCGGCCTACCGGTCCATGTACGATTCACTCTTCGCCCGCACGTACCTGGCTCCGGGCCGCCTGCTGAATGTCTTTGTCCTGGTGGTGGCCGCCTACGCCTTCCTCAGCGCGTACTGGACGCCGGTGCAGCGGGCCCTGGGATGGTTCCTGATTCCGCTGGGCCGGGCCACCCTGTACGTGTTCATCATGCACGTGGTGCTGATCGCCGTCGTCGCCAACATCCCGGCCCTGCAGCAGGGCAGCATCCTCCTCAATACCGC
Organism: Arthrobacter sp. C152; assembly: GCF_054890965.1. NCBI lineage: Bacteria > Bacillati > Actinomycetota > Actinomycetes > Micrococcales > Micrococcaceae > Arthrobacter > Arthrobacter sp. C152. The sequence continues at coordinate 146,914 of NZ_JBTZSU010000005.1, read as the reverse complement.
GGCCTACGTGGCGGTCCTGGGGTTGCTGTGGGTGATGGTCCGTACCAGGTTCCTGTTCCGGATCATCCCCACGTGAGCCGGGGCGGACCGCGGGCTTAGACCAGCTCGGGATATGAGGTGACGATGTAGTCGGCAGCCGCCGGGCCGGTCATCCGCAGGCCTTTGCGGCCGTCCGGGATCTTGTCCTTCATGGCCGCCCAGAAACTGGATTCGGGCCCAGGAACGTGCTGGTTGATGAAGCACCAACTCATGTAGAGGCCGAAGAACCGGTCCCGGTCAAGGGTGGATTCAGATGCCTGGTCGAAGTAGATGGCTTCCTGGAGAAACAGGTCGAACTGCGAATGCGCCATGACGGCTTCCCTTCGCTAGGTGCGTGGTGCCGCCGTGAGGCTACAGCAGCGAACCTCGATGCCCTGCACGGGGGCAAAGGATGGTGTAGGGGCATCGTCCCCGAAGATTGGGTGATGCATCAGTGCTCACACCACTGTTTCTACACTGTAGACTTTACGCGTAGACTACAGATCCGGCAAGCGACCTACTCCCCGGTACGCGCGCCATCGAGTACAGGAAAATGCATGGTTGCCCCAAAAAATCCCGGCTTGGCTCCGGCCGGAGCCAAAAGGCCACTCAGCAGGGGGATCGTGCTCGCCAAGGCCCTGGAACTCGTGGATGCCGAGGGCCTGGACGCCCTCACCATGCGCCGCCTCGGCCAGGAACTGGGCCGGGATCCGATGAGCCTTTACCGCTACGCGGAAAACCGCGCCGCACTGCTGGACGGGGTCGCGGAACTGGTCCTCGGACAGCTCAGCGTTACCGCCGATGATGCCGACTGGAAAGCCCGACTGCGCACCATCGCCCATGGCCTGCGCCTGCTGGCCCTGAAGCATCCCAATGTGGTGCCGCTGCTGGTGACCAGGCCGCTGTCCACCCCCCTGGGCCTTCGTCCGCTGGGCACGCTCAGGCCGCTGGAACACATCCTGTCGCTGCTGGTGGCGGCCGGATTCCGGCCCGCTGACGCGCTGCACGTCTACCGCGCCTTTTATGGTTTCCTGTACGGCCACATCCTCAACGAACTGCAGGAGTTCGTGGTGGACCCGGAAGAAAACGAGGCGCTGCTGCGGCTGGGGCTCCACCGGCTTCCCGCCAAGGAGTTTCCCCGGCTCCGCGCGCTGGCGCCGTCGCTAGCGGAATACGACGGCGAGGCTGAGCTGGACCAGGGGCTCACCATCCTGCTGTCCGGGCTGGAGGCGCAGCTTTCAGGGCAGGCAGCCGGTTCCGGCGCCTGAGGAAGGGCTACTCGAACGATGCCCTCCGCCGGTCCTGCAGCCGGGTCTTCCAGACGTCGGGACGGTTCACCTTGAACCGCCGGCCTGTCAGGGCCCTGGCGTTCAGCCGGACGTAGTTGGCCTTCTCCCCGGGCTGCCACGGCTCCAGCCCCAGGCTGTCCACCGCGTCCCTGTCCGCCTGGTCCTCGAGGATTTCGGTGTCGCCGCGTACCACCACGCTCCATGCGAGTTCGGTGGCGGGATCGTAGCCGTCGATTTCCAGGGCTGCTGCCCGCTCCATCCTGGCGCCCCAGAACTTGGTGCCCGGGGCCGTGCGGAAGACGATGCTCCGCAGATGGACAACGTAGTTCACCGGGAAGATTTCGGGGTGGCCGTCAACCACGATGGCCAGCCGGCCCACGGTATCGCCGTCAAGGAGGTCCCAGCAGTCGTCGAAGGACAGTTTTTCGATGGGCAGGTTTTGCGAGTCCATGGTCCACACCTTACGGGTGATGCTGAACAGGGAAAAGACCCGGCCCCGGGATGTGCGCGGGCCTAGTTGATGCCGGCGAACAGTTCGCCCAGCTCGGCGGTCAGCTCCTTCTGGACAGCCGGGGTGCCGATGTCCTTGCTGTCGATCCGGTTGACCGGGGCGAGCAGCCGCACGCTGGAGATCAGCCACACAGCATCTGCGTCGAAAAGGTCCTGCGGCTCCAGGGGCCCGTACCCCAGCTCCCAGCCCGCCGCCTTGGCTGCGGTGAAGAGTGCGCCCTGGGAGGTGCCGGGCAGGATGCCGCTGTCCAGCTGCGGCGTGATGAGGCGCTTGACCGTCGTGCCGTCGTCGGACTTTTCCACATGGGCCAGCAGCACCGTGGACGTGGGACCTTCAAGGACGCGACCATCGGAGGACAGGAAGATGACGTCGTCGGCGCCCTGCTTGTGGGCGTGGCGCAGCGCCGCCATGTTGACGGCGTAGGAGAGCGTCTTGGCGCCAAGGAGCAGCCAGGGCGCCCGTTCGGCCACGCCACTGTCGTAGCCCCGGTCAAGGAGGATGACATCTATGCCCGTCTCACGCTGCCGGCGGCCGGCCGCTCCGGCGGGCGAAACCTGCACCCAGGAGGTGGGGGCGGGGGCACCTTCGGCGCCGCGGGTCACCACCAGTTTGACCACCACTTCGTCGGCGGCGGGATCAGCTGGCGGATGCTCCGAGCGGTGGCCGGCAACAGCGGTGGCTATGGCACGCTGCCACTCGTCCCGGCCGGGAATCACCAGGTCCAGCGCCTCGGCAGACCCGGCGAGCCTGTCCAGGTGCGCCTGCATCTTCCGCACCACGCCGCCTACGGCCAGCATGGTCTCAAAGACGCCGTCGCCGCGCGTGACGCCCAGATCCGTGACCAGCAGCTGGGGTTTTGAGGCGTCAGCCACCCGTCCGTCCGGAAACGCGGGGTCGAGGAAGACGAGGGCCACGGGCGCTGGAGAGCTCATGGCACCAGCTTAGTGCGGCCCCGCGGATAAGCTGGGCGGAGTGTCCCGGCCGGAAGCCGTCCGCCGGAACCTCATCTTCCCGGGGGTACTTCCGTGTTGTGGCCTTTTTCGCTTGCCGGCACAGCGCCGACGTGGGTCGTCGTGCTTCTGGGTTTCGTCGACCTCGCCATTCGGGTCCTGGCATTGGGCATCATTCCGGGCAACAGGCGGCCCACTACGGCCATGGCCTGGCTGCTGGGAATCTTCTTTATCCCCTTTGTGGGGATTGTCCTGTTCCTGCTGTTCGGCAACTTCCAGTTGTCCAGCCGGCGGCGGGAGCAGCAGCAGCAGGTCAACAACCGGGTGCGGGCAGGAATCACCGCGCTGTCGGATGCCGAAAGCGACTACCCCGGCCCCGAATGGGTGAAGTCCGCCGCGGAGCTGAACCGCACCCTCGGTTCGCTGCCCATGGTGGACGGCAACTCCGTGGAGCTGATCCCGGGGTACCCGGACTCCATCCTGGCCATGACCCAGGCCGTGCGGAAGGCGAAGAAGTACGTCAACGCCGAGTTCTACATCATGAGCACGGACCACGTCACCAACGACCTGATCACCGCCATGGAGGAAGCGGCCGAACGGGGCGTGGAAGTGCGTCTCCTGTTCGACCACATCGGCACGCTCCGGATCAAGGGCTACAGGAACCTGCTCAGGCGGCTGCGGTCCGGGAAGATCCAGTGGAAGCGCATGCTTCCGCTCCTTCCCATCCACGGCCAGTGGCGCCGGCCGGACCTGCGGAACCACCGCAAGATCATGGTGGTGGACGGGGAGGTCGCCTTCACCGGCTCGCAGAACCTGATCGAGCCCTCCTACAACAACCCGCGCCACCGCAAGGCCGGGCGCGAATGGGTGGAGCTGATGGCGTGCCTGCGCGGACCCATCGTCACCACCCTGAACGTCGTCTTCGCCACCGACTGGCTCGGCGAAACCGACGAGTCGCTGGAGCACCAGCTGCAGCCGCCGTCGGACCCGCATCCCGGCGCCGTCACGGCCCAGGTGGTCCCCAGCGGGCCCGGGTTCAGCACCGAGAACAACCTGCGGCTCTTCAACACCCTGATCTATTCCGCGCAGCACCGGGTCTCCATCTGCAGCCCCTACTTTGTCCCGGATGATTCCCTGCTCTACGCGATCACCACCGCAGCGCAGCGTGGCGTCGATGTGGAGCTGTTCGTCTCGGAGAAGGGCGACCAGTTCCTGGTCCACCACGCCCAGCAGTCCTATTACGAGGCCCTGCTGGAGGCCGGCGTGCGGATCTACCTGTACAAGGCCCCGTTCGTGCTGCACGCCAAGCACTTCACCATTGACGACGAGGTGGCCGTCCTGGGCTCCAGCAACATGGACATGCGCTCCTTCTCGCTGAACCTCGAAGTATCCGTCATGCTCCTGGGCGAGGACATCGTCAACAAGATGCGGGCCGTGGAGGACACCTACCGGGGCATCTCGCATGAGCTGAAATTGGCCGACTGGCGGAAGCGTCCCCTGGCCGCCCGCTACGTGGACAACGTGGCCCGGCTGACGGCCACGGTGCAGTAGCCAGTCCTCCGGGATCTCTGCTCAGTCCTCCGGGAACGTGGTCCCGAGGGTTGAGAGCACGCCGAAGGCCTTGGTGCGGATTTCCTCGTACTCATCGTCCGGGACGGAGTCGGAGGTGATGGCGCCGCCGACGCCGAGCGAGAGTTGCCCGGTTCCGTCACCGCCGGCGTGAATCACCAGGGTCCGGATGGCGACGGCGAGGTCGGTCGCCGCGTTGAGCGAAAAGTAGCCGATGGCGCCGGAGTAGATTCCGCGGGGACCGGCTTCCAGCCGGTCCAGGATGGCCATGGTGCTGATTTTCGGGGCGCCGGTCATGGAACCGGCCGGGAAGCAGGCTGCCACCGCCTCGGCGCGCGGCGAACCGGGCAGCAGCCGGGCGTCGATGGTGCTGACCATTTGGTGCACGGTGGCATAGCTTTCGATGGCACAGAGCCGGCTGACCGTCACCGATCCTGGCACGGCGAAGTGGCTGAGGTCGTTGCGCAGCAGGTCCACGATCATGATGTTCTCGGCCCGGTCCTTCAGGGACGTTGCCAGGTCCGTGCGCAACTGCCCGTCCTCGACCGGATCGGCCGCCCGGCGGCGGGTGCCCTTGATCGGTTCGGCGCGCATGCCGCCGTCGGACGCTATCTTCAGGAACCGCTCCGGCGACGTGCTGGCCACCGTGAGGCTGCCCAGGCGCAGGTAGCTGGCGAACGGGGCCGGGTTCTTGTGCCGCAGGGCCAGGTACGTGGCCCACGGGTCCAACGACTCCGCCGCAATCCGGGCTTCGAGCGTTGTGGTCAGGCAGACCTCGTAGGTGTTGCCCTCGGAAATTTCGTGCTGGGCCGCGGCAATTTTCCGCCGGTACGCGCTGCCGGTGTCCCGGCTGCGGAACGCCGGCCCCCCGCGGACGGCGCCGGTGCTTCCGCCGCCTTCCGCGGCGGCACCATCGGCGGCATCCACCGCCGCCCTGGCCCCGGCGAGCCACAGGTCGGTGTCCGGCGCCTCCAGCGACAGGAGCCAGGTGGTGCCCTCGGTGTGGTCCAGCACCACGGCCCGGCCCGCGAAGATGAGCGCGGCATCGGGGGTGGGGGCGGGGACGTCACTGCCGCCGCTTTCGCGTTTCAGCTCGTAACCCAGGCAGCCGAGCCAGCCCAGGGTGAACTGTCCGGGGTAGCCGTCGGGGGTCCGGACGGCGCGGCGGCCCCAGACCGTGTCCAGCCAGCGGAAGAAGGGCCCGGTAATTTTCGCCGTCGCGGAGCCTGCGCTGATCAGGCTTTCGCCCGCGCGGTGCGTCACGCACTGCCCGAACACGCCGCCGTCGTCCGCCATGATGCTGAAGCGGCTTCGCTCGGCTGCCGTGGCGGCGGTCTCTGACGCGGCCTGCACCTGGGCGGCGCCGGCGTTGGACGAATCCAGCCAGACCGCGTTGGCCGAGCTGCCGTACAGGGACTGGAACAGTGCCGGGGCGTCGGGCGTGGCATCCACGCGCTCGGCGCGGAGGCAGAGGCCGCGGCGGGCCGACAGTTCGGGCGCGAGGACGGGCGCCAGCACGGGAAGGTAGGGGAGGAGCCGGAGCAGGTCGGCCGGGGCGGAGCCGTCCGCAAGGTTCCGGACCCGCAGGTCGGCGTGGCCGGGGACGTCGTCGCGGCCCAGCCACTCCTCCTCCTGCGCCGCCCACTGGTCCCAGTGTGGCTCATAGGTTGCGCCGTCGCGCGCCAGCGCCCTGCTGCGCCGGACGTCGTCGGGCGATTCAGCCCAGACAACGGCGCTCAGCAGCGGGCGGGCGGCCTCTGCGGCCGCCCCCACCCCCTCCACGATGACGATCTCGGCGGGCAGCGTCACCCGGGCATCGCCGTCGTAGTGGTGCTCCCAGTCCCAGCTGGTCCAGCTTGCGGCCTCGCCCCGGCTGAGGGGCGTGAGGACGGTGGAGATGTAGCGTTCGACGCCGGCCGCCAGGCCGTTCCAGCCCGGGTAGATGTCCTCAAGATGGAACAATGAGACTTTGTGGTGCGCCCGCAGGCGGGCGGCGAGCTCGACGGCGAGGGTGGTTTTACCTGCCCCGGAGCGCCCGTCGATGGCGATGATGACGGGCGCTGGATTCATGGAGTAGAGCGTACCGGTTTCCCTTGGGCTCTTTCACCCGCGGGGACGTGCTGCCGCGAAGCGTGACGGCTGCAGCCCAGGTGGGTGCCCTGTCCAGCCTTTGCTTCCGCCTGTGCTAGAGCGCCTGCGGCTGGAGTTGGGCCTTCTGTCCGACTGCTGCCTTGATGTAGCGGACCAGTCCCGGCAAGGCGGCGTGGATCTGGTGCCACACGGCGTCGAAGTCCGAGTGGCCGCCGTACCACGGGTCTTCGATGCCCTGTTCCAGCCGGTCCTTGCCTGCCATGGCGGGGTCGAAACTCCGCAGCATATGGATCTTGTCCAGCGACTCCTGGTCCGGAGCGGCTTCGCTCAGCCACGCGAAATGGTCGATGTCCAGCGCCAGGATCAGGTCGCGCTCGCGGAACCATTCGTGCTCCCATTCGCGGGCAACGTGATGCTTCGAGGCGAGCTGCGTGGCCGCGAGCCGGCGGGCGGCCCGAGGGTCGATGGGGCGGCCGGCTTCGTAGCCGGTGGTGCCGGCCGAATCGACAGCCACCAGCGCGTCCAGCCCTTCGCGTTCGAGCGCTGCCGTGAGCATAAGCTCTGCCATGGGGGACCGGCAGATGTTGCCCGTGCAGACGGTGATGACGCGGTATGGGCTCGACGTTGAGTTCATGGAACTAAGCATGCGCGCTGGAATCCCCCTTGGCTAGCGGGAGGTTCATAAAGTTTTACATCTTTGTAAAGATGCATGACTGTGAATAACAAGGGTACTCACTATGTAGGTGCTACCATCGCCGCGAAGGTTTCGACCGTCCCTAGTGAATCAGGGCCAGCAGGATCCCCACTGCAACGAACAGTGCGCCGAAGACCCGGCTGAGGACAAGCTGGCCCCGTTCGGTGCTGGTGAAGCGGTGGAAAGACCTGGCTGCGGCGGCGAAGAAGAACCACATCACCAGGATGTCGATGGCCACAATCGTGGCGGTCAGCACCGCGTACTGCGTGAAGAGCGACTGCTCGGGCCGGATGAACTGGGGAGTGAAGGCGAGGAAGAAAACAATCGCCTTGGGATTCAGCAGGTTCACCCAAAAACCGCGACGGAAAATGGACCAGGCGGGTTCGTTGCGCAGGGCCGCGGCCTGCTCCTGCTCCATGGCGGGCTTGCTGAGGAACTGCCGGACGCCCAGGTACACCAGATAGGCCGCGCCGGCGTAGCGGATCACGTTGAAGGCCACCGGGGAGCTCGCGACGAGGACGCCCACTCCCAGGGCCACGATGAGCACGTGGACCACCAAGGCTGCCTGCTGCCCCAGGATTCCCCAGATGGATCTGCGGAACCCCTCGTTGAGGGAGTTGCTCATGGTGTTGATGGCCCCGGCCCCCGGGGTGAAGCTGATCAGGGCGCCAGCGCCGGCCAGCGCCAGCCACAGGGAAAATTGCACTGAACAATCTTACGGTGGGGCCGGTGCCCGGCTTCACCAGAGGGTAGCGACAGGGGCGAAGGCCTGGAGTGCTTCGTCGGCGGTGACGAGCGTGAACCCTTCCACCATCGCTTGGGCCACCAACAGGCGGTCAAAGGGGTCTTTGTGATCCCAGTCCAGCTGCCCTGCCGCGAGGGCATGGGGTGCGCTGATGGCTAGTTCGGAGGCGTACAGGTGGGCAATTTGACGCCCGAAGCTGGTAACGATGGCCGCGCCGGAGGGAAGCTTTCCCTGCTGGTGCTTGTAGGACAGCTCGTAGGCAGTGACAGGTGAAACGAAAACCTGGTTCTCAAGTTTCGTAACGGCATTCTTAGCTTTGGGTGAGCGCCTTCTGGGTTCGGCAATCGCCCAGAGGAAGACATGGGTATCCAGCAGCAGCCGCATCACTCGACAATGCCCATTTCCTCGTCGCTCCACGGCTCATAGAAGGCATCGGGGACATGGAGGGGCCCGAGGAAGCCCAGTTCCCGCTTGGAGGGGGGCTCTATTTTCACGAGCCGGGCCACTGGCCTGCCGGACTTGGCGATGACGACGTCCTCGCCGCGTTCCACGAGGTTCAACAGCTCGGACAGGCGGGTCTTGGCCTCCTGGACGTTGTACTGGCCCATGTTGACCAAGTCTAGTTGGTCAACTTCCGCCACGTAAGGCTCGCACCAGTATTCGTTGTCGCCGCAGTACGTCATGACCCGAGGCTACCTAACTCAGAAAAGGGGTCGCCTGGCCAAGTGCGGCTATGTGGACAACTGTCAGGCCCGGGCGATGACTTCGCCGTTCGGGATCAGGAACCAGCCGTCGTCAGTTGACCCCCAGCGGTGCCAGCCCGCGGAGATCCGGGCCAGGTCGGCCGGGTTGGCGAACCCGTACTCCAGGGCCTGCTCGGCGAAGGCAGAATGCAGGACGCGTTCGCCCCAGACCCGCGCCTGCCAGCGTCGCTGCTGGGCCGTGGCGTAAAGCCAGTTGCTGCTGGTGGGGGCGACATCGGTGAAGCCCGCGGACTGGGCCCAGCTGACCAGCCGCCGCCCGGCGTCGGGCTCTGCGCCGTTGCGCCGCGCGATCCGCTGGTACAGGTCCATCCACTCGTCCAGCTCCGGGATGGCGGGATACCAGCTCATACCGTGGAAGTCGGCGTCGCGGACCGCCACGATGCCGCCCGGCTTGGCCACGCGCCGCATCTCCCGCAGCGCCTCCACGGGGTCCGTCAGGTGCTGGAGCACCTGGTGGGCATGGACGACGTCGAATGTTTCGTCCGCGAAGTCGAGGTCGTAGATGTTCCCGGCCACGAATTCCACGTTGCCCACCTCGCGCTCGACGGCGAGCGCCTGGGCCTGGACGATGATGTCCGGTGAGCGGTCCAGCCCGGTGACCTTGCCGGGGCTGACGAGGGCGGCGAAGTCGCACGTGATGCTGCCCGGCCCGCAGCCGACGTCGAGCAGGTTGGATCCCGGCGTGAGGTAGGGGAGGACGAACGCTGCGGAATTCTCGGCCGTCCTGGCGGCGTGGGCGCGGACCACGGACTCGTGGTGGCCATGCGTGTAGACATCATCTTCAGGCTGCTCGGCGCTCATAACCAAACGCTACCCCCAACCCGGGCGGCCGGGGCTGAACCTACCCGTCGTCGGATTCGCCGCGGGCCGCCACCGTTGCCTCGACCATGGCGGTCATGAACCTTATGACGGTTTCCAGCTCCTCCTCTGAGAAGGCAGCCATCGCACTTCCCATGTGCCGGGCCAGTGGTGCGAAAACGGCCCCGCCCTCCTGGAACGCCTTGGGGGTCATCTTCAGCTGGACCTGGCGCCGGTCCGTGCCGGTCCGCTCGCGCACGATGTGCCCGGAGCTGTCCAGCCGGTCGATCAGCGCAGTGGTGGCCGGAGAGCTCAGGTTCAGCTCCCTGCGCAGAACCCCGGGGGTCACCGTGCTGCCAGCGGCGGTGTGCCGCATGATGACGGCGAGGGCGTTCATGTCCGTGCGGTGCATGTCCTTCCGGCCGCCGGCGGCATCCACGTAGCGGTTCGCCTCCATGGTGAACTCCTGCAGGAGGCGGAGCAGCGGGTGCTGTGGACCGCCCGGAGCCCCTGCCGGCCGGGTCGGGGCCGAGCCCGGGGGCGTTTCGCCTGCCATGCCCACCTCCTCCCTGCGATTGCTGATTTCCGCGCCCTCGTTTCGGTCCGGGCGTCCTCAGGGATATTACTGCAGCCGCCCCGCCTGGCGTGCCGCGCCAAAAAACCTCGCCTGCCACTTATCTCTATCATGGAGATACTCTATGCTGGAAGAAATTCTACTCGCCGTCACCCCTCACGGAAGGCATCATGAAACGCACAAGAGCCGCCAAGGAGCGTTCCCCTTTCTGGCTGCGCTGGCTGGTCCCGGTAGTCCTGGTGTTCGTCTGGCTTGGGCTGGCCGGCGTCGGGGGCCCCACCTTCGGCCGGCTGGAGGAGGTCTCCTCCAATGACCAGGCGTCCTTCCTGCCCGCCAGCGCCGAGGCAACCGAGGCGCAGGACTGGCAGGCGAAATTCCGGGACTCCGACGAGGTTCCCGGCATTATCGTCATCGAAAACAGCGAAGCGTTCACCCCGGCGCAGCTGGGCGCGCTGGCCTCGCTGAAGACCAGCCTGGAGGACCTCAAGCTGGGCAGCGCCGTCATCGGCCCCATCCCCTCCAAGGACGCCAAGGCGGTGCAGTTCGTCGCCCCCATCAGTTCCTCTGCCGAAATCAAGGATGCAGTCAAGGAACTGCGGGAAGCCGTGGCGGAAGCGGCGCCGGAGGGAACGAAAACGTTCGTCACGGGACCCGCCGGCCTCGCCGCAGACCTCACCGCGGCCTTCAGCGGCATCGACGGCATCCTCCTGCTCGTGGCCCTGTCCGCGGTGTTCGTAATCCTGCTGGTGGTCTACCGCTCCCTGCTGCTGCCCATCATGGTGCTGCTGACTTCGGTCTTCGCCCTCTGCGCGGCGATCCTGCTGGTGTTCGGCATGGCCAGGGCCGGCTGGATCCAGCTGAACGGCCAAAGCCAGGGCATCCTGTCCATCCTGGTGATCGGTGCCGCAACCGACTACGCACTGCTGTTCGTGGCGCGTTTCCGCGAGGCCCTCACCCACACCACCAACCGCACCGCCGCCGTCCTGGCTGCCTGGAAGGCGTCGTTCGAACCCATCCTGGCCTCGGGCGCCACCGTGATCATCGCGCTGCTGTGCCTGCTGTTCTCCGACCTCAATTCCAACAAGGCCCTGGGCCCTGTCGCGGCGGCGGGCATCCTGTGCGCCCTCTTCGCAGCGCTCACCCTGCTGCCGGCCCTGATGGGGCTGCTGGGCCGCGCCGCGTTCTGGCCGTTCCGCCCCAAGCTGGTCCCGGCGGACCAGCGCGAGCCCGAGCTGGTCACCGGCCTCGAAGGCCAGAAGGGCCCGTGGCGCGCCACCGGCTCGCTGGTTGCCCGGCGTCCCCGGGCCGTGTGGGTGGCATCGGTCCTCCTCCTGCTGGCCGCCGCCGGCGGGCTGCTCCAGCTCAAGGCCAACGGAGTACCCCAGACCGACGTCATCCTCACCGCCTCCAACGCCGTCGACGGCCAGGACGCGCTGGCCCGCCATTTCGACGCCGGCAGCGGCAGCCCCGCCGTCGTGGTTGCGGACCAAAGCAGAGCGGCGCAGGTGCTGGACCGGGTCAAAGCGGACGACGGCGTTGGCGAGGCTTATCTCCTGGCGCAGGGCAGCGTGCCCATCACCGGAGCCCCCGGCGCGCCTACCGCGCCCGACGTCCGCGACGGGAAGGTGCTCATCAACGCCACGCTGAACGACGCGGCGGACTCGCTGGAGGCGGAGGAAACCATCAAGGCGCTCCGCGCGGAGGTGAAGGCCGTGGACCCGGGCGCCCTCGTGGGCGGCGTCACCGCAACGGCGCTGGACACCAATACGACGGCCCAGCACGACCTGGTGGTCATCATCCCGGTGGTCCTCGTGGTGATCCTCTTCATCCTGATGCTGCTGCTGCGCTCCATCGTGGCCCCGGTCCTGCTGGTGCTCTCCGTGGTGGTGTCCTACGCCGCAGCGCTCGGCGTTTCGGCCCTCGTGTTCAACAACCTCTTCGGCTTCCCCGGCGCCGATGCCACCGTTCCGCTGTTCGGCTTCGTGTTCCTGGTGGCGCTGGGCGTGGACTACAACATCTTCCTGATGAGCCGGGTCCGCGAGGAATCCCTGAAGCACGGCACACGGCCTGGCATCCTGCGCGGCCTCGGCGTGACCGGCGGCGTGATCACCTCGGCCGGCGTGGTGCTGGCCGCAACCTTCGCCGCCCTGGGCGTCATCCCCATCATGTTCCTGGTGCAGCTGGCCTTCATCGTGGCGTTCGGCGTGCTGCTGGACACCGTCCTGGTGCGCTCGCTGCTGGTGCCGGCCCTGGCGTATGACATCGGACCGAAGATCTGGTGGCCCAGCAAGCTGGGACGGACCCCGGATGCGGCGCAGGAAGAACCCCTGTTGGCCGAAATCCCCGCTCGGTAGACTGCCAGTGCGGCAGCACGGACACGGGCCTCGAAGGAGAGATCGCCATGACTGAACATTCTGAATCCGCAGCCGAAGAGCCCCGCAGGGGCAGCGCCGCCCCCGGCATGGAGGGCGAGGGCGGGCAGTTCACCGACGGCGACTACGGCGACGCCGAAGCAACCGACGGCGATCCGGCTGAGGGCGCCATCCGGGAGGGACTGACTGACGGGCAGGTCCAGGCCACCCCTGAAGAGCGCGGCCCGCTGCACGGCGACGCGGACACCGGCAGGTAGGCAGCCGGCCACTCCGCACCCTGTTCTCCGGCAGCGAACTGGGCCGGCCGCCGTCGTGCATGCCCCCAACCGGGAAACCCCGCAAAATCAAGGCAAAGCCCGCCGCCGTCCTGCCGCCACCTTCCAAAGTTGAGTGGAGTGCGCTCAACTTTGGGTTGACATCGTGGGCGCCCTGAGTAAAGTTGAGTCCAGAACGCTCAATCACTCGGGGCGCCAGCCAGTTTCCAAGGAAAGAAGGAAGCAACACATGTCACGTGCAGTAGGTATCGACCTCGGAACCACCAACTCCGTCGTCTCCGTTCTCGAAGGTGGCGAGCCCACCGTTATTGCCAACGCCGAGGGTGGCCGCACCACGCCGTCGGTCGTTGCATTCTCCAAGTCCGGCGAGGTCCTGGTTGGTGAAATCGCCAAGCGCCAGGCCGTCAACAACATCGAGCGCACCATCGCTTCGGTCAAGCGCCACATGGGCACCGACTGGAAGGTGGACATCGACAGCAAGAAGTACACCCCGCAGGAAATCTCCGCGCGTATCCTCATGAAGCTGAAGAACGACGCCGAGAGCTACCTGGGTGAAAAGGTCACCGACGCGGTCATCACCGTGCCGGCCTACTTCAACGACGCCGAGCGCCAGGCCACCAAGGAAGCCGGCGAAATCGCCGGCCTGAACGTCCTGCGCATCGTCAACGAGCCCACCGCCGCGGCCCTCGCCTACGGCCTGGACAAGGGCAAGGAAGACGAACTCATCCTCGTCTTCGACCTCGGTGGCGGTACCTTCGACGTCTCGCTGCTGGAAGTCGGCAAGGACGAAGACAATTTCTCCACCATCCAGGTGCGCGCCACCGCCGGTGACAACCGCCTCGGCGGCGACGATTGGGACCAGCGCGTCGTTGACTACCTGCTGAACCAGCTCAAGGTCAAGGGCATTGACCTCTCCAAGGACAAGATCGCCCTCCAGCGCCTCCGCGAAGCTGCCGAGCAGGCCAAGAAGGAACTCTCCTCCTCCTCCAGCACCAACGTCTCCCTCCAGTACCTGTCCGTCACCCCCGACGGCCCGGTCCACCTGGACGAGCAGCTGACCCGCGCCAAGTTCCAGGACCTCACCAAGGACCTGCTGGAGCGCACCAAGAAGCCGTTCCACGATGTCATCAAGGAAGCCGGCATCAAGCTCTCCGACATCAACCACATCGTGCTGGTCGGTGGCTCCACCCGTATGCCCGCCGTCTCCGAGCTGGTCAAGGAACTGGCCGGCGGCAAGGAGCCCAACAAGGGCGTCAACCCGGACGAGGTCGTGGCCGTCGGTGCAGCCCTGCAGGCCGGTGTACTGAAGGGTGAGCGCAAGGACGTCCTCCTGATCGACGTCACCCCGCTGTCCCTCGGCATCGAGACCAAGGGCGGCGTCATGACGCACCTGATCGAGCGCAACACCGCCATCCCCACCAAGCGGTCCGAGACCTTCACCACCGCTGACGACAACCAGCCGTCCGTGGCCATCCAGGTCTTCCAGGGCGAACGCGAGTTCACCCGCGACAACAAACCGCTGGGCACGTTCGAGCTGACCGGCATCGCCCCGGCTCCGCGCGGCGTCCCGCAGGTCGAGGTCACCTTCGACATCGACGCGAACGGCATCGTGCACGTCTCCGCGAAGGACAAGGGCACCGGCAAGGAACAGTCCATGACCATCACGGGCGGCTCCAGCCTCTCCAAGGAAGACATCGACCGCATGGTCCGTGACGCCGAGGAGCACGCAGCCGAGGACAAGGCCCGCCGCGAGGCCACCGACACCCGCAACACCGCCGAGCAGCTGGCCTACTCCGTGGACAAGCTGATCGCCGACAACGCCGACAAGCTGCCCGAAGAGGTCAAGACCGAGGTCCAGGCCGACGTCGACTCCCTCAAGAAGGCCCTCGAAGGCACCGACGACGCCGCGGTGAAGTCCGCATTCGAGAAGCTGCAGGCTTCCCAGACCAAGCTCGGCGAAGCCATCTACGCCCAGGCCGGTTCGCCGGACGGCGCAGGCGCTGCAGGTGCCGAGGGTGCCGCGGGCGCTTCTGCAGGCAGCAAGGCTGACGAGGACATCGTCGACGCCGAGATCATCGACGAAGACGAAGCGAAGAAGTAGCCATGCCGCACCACGGTAACGAGGAAGAGCACAACACATCCGCGGGCCGGCAGAACACGGAGGGCAACGGCCAGGAGCCGGTCATCCGGGACAACCGCAAGGTTGACCCGGTGACCGGGCAGGCCCGGCACCCGGAGGGCAGCCACGCTGAGGGCGGCCACGCCGCCCCCGGTGCCGGCGCCCAGGCCGGCAGCCCGGATTCCGACGGCGACGCGCTGGCCCAGGCCGAGGAGATCCTCAACGGCATGGACGTGCCGGCCGAGGAATCCGTGGCCCAGGGGGCTCCGGCGGGGTCCGCAGGCAACGCCGAGGCCGCGGAACTGCGCAATGACCTCCTCCGCCTGCAGGCCGAGTACGTCAACTACCGCAAGCGCGTTGAACGCGACCGCGCCGTGGCAGGGGAGATGGCCGTCATCGGCGTCCTGAACTCCCTGCTCCCGGTCCTGGACGACGTCGACGCCGCCCGGCAGCACGGCGACCTCACCGACGGTCCATTCGCAGCGATCGCCATCAAGCTGGAGAACGCGCTCAAGACCTACGGCCTGGTCCGGATCAACGAGACGGGAGTCGAGTTCGACCCCACGATCCACGAGGCCCTGATCCAGCAGCCCGGCGAGGACATCGAGGTTGACACCGTCAGCCAGGTGCTCCGCTCCGGCTACAAGTCAGGGGAACGGGTCCTGCGCGCGGCCCAGGTCATCGTCGCAGTCCCTGCGTAGCATTGCATCAGCGAAATGGCAGTTCGCGGCAGTGATTCGAAAGAACATTGGCGCGAACTGCCATCTCGGCACAAATTTTTGAAAGGAAACGCCATTGGCTAGCCAGGATTGGGTGGACAAGGACTTTTACAAGATCCTTGGTGTTGCCAAGGACGCTTCCGACGCCGATATCAAGAAGGCCTACCGGAAGCTCGCGCGGCAGCACCACCCTGACACCAACGCGGGAAACGCTGCTTCCGAAAAGAAATTCAAGGACATCTCCGAGGCTTATTCGGTGCTCTCGGATCCCGACGAGCGCCAGCAGTACGACGCTATCCGGGCCATGGGCAGCGGCGCCCGGTTTGCCCCCGGCGGTGCCGGTGGCGGCAACGGCGGGTTCGAGGACATGTTCGGCGGACTGTTCACCGGCAACACCGGACGCCACGCCGGCGGCTTCAACCCCTCTGCCGGTGGAATCCCGCCCGAGTTCGCCGACCTGTTCGGCGGCTTCGGCGGCGCGCCCGGCTTCCAGCGGACGCCGCAGCGGGGCGCCGACAGGACCGCCTCGACGAGCATTTCGTTCGCAGGTTCCATCCGAGGCACCACCATCGGCCTGCGTGAGCCCAGCGGTGAAGTGATCGACGTCCGGGTTCCTGCAGGCATCAAGGACGGCCAGAAAGTCCGCGTGCGCGGCAAGGGCCAGCCGGGTGCCGCCGGCAACGGCGACCTGGTGGTGTCCGTCTCCGTCCAGCCGCACGCCTTTTACACCCGCGACGGCGACAACCTGCGCATCCACGTTCCCGTCACCTTCCCGGAGGCTGCCCTGGGCGCCGACATCGAGGTGCCCACGATCGACGGCGACAAGGTGAAGGTCCGCGTTCCGGCCGGGACGCCGTCGGGACGCACCCTGCGCGTCAAGGGCAAAGGCGTGAAGACGTCCAAGGCCACCGGCGACCTGCTGGTGACCATCGACGTCGCCGTTCCCAAGAACCTGAACAAGGACGCCGAAGCCGCGGTCAAGGCTTTTGCCGAGGCGACGTCGTCGGCCGATGTCCGTGAGGGCCTGGCAGCCAAGGCCCGGCTCTAGGAGCGGAGGTGAGCGGTGGACATCAATGCTGACCAGCCCATCTTCGTGATTTCCGTGGCGGCTGAGCTGGCGGACATGCACCCGCAGACGCTGCGGCAGTATGACCGGCTGGGCATCGTCAAGCCCAGCCGCGCCCCCGGGAAGTCCCGGCGCTACTCGCAGCGTGACGTGAACATGCTGCGGGAAGTGCAGCGGCTCTCCCAGGAGGGCGTGTCGCTGGAGGGGATAAAACGCATCCTGGAACTCGAGAACCAGGTGGCCGCACTTCAAAGCCGGGTTGCCGAACTGACCGAGGAACTGGGCCGCAGGCCGCAGGCTTTCGACTCGCGCATCTTTGCCGCCGGCGCAGCAGGTGACGTGGTCAGCCTGGCCCGGGGCCAGCGGCCGCGGCCCCGGTCGCAGGCCGTGGTGCTGTGGCGCCCGCGGGCGATCGGCCAATGAGCGCAGGCAGTAAGTACCGCTGGCCGGCGGACCCGGAAAAACTGAGTACCCACTACTCGTGACCGAAAAGGCCCCCAAAACTTGAATGGAACCATCGCCGGACCAACGGCGGTGGTTCCACAAGTTCTGGGGGTTTTCCGTGTTCAAGGTTCTCAATGACGCTCTGAATGGCGGGGCCCGGCCATGAGCCCGGGCATGCAGGCCGTCGCCGCGTTCAGCGGCTCAATGCCGGGCCAGATCCTGCTGGCCATCGGGCAGACCATCGTGGTGGTCTGCGTCTGCTTCGACATGGTCCGGGAGCTTTCCGTCCCGCGGTCGCACCGGCGCTACGTGGCCAGCACGGTGTTCCGGACCCTGGCGATACCGTCGATCATGGCCAATGCCCTGACGGTCTTCATTGCCCTGGTGCTGGCTTCCTGGATTGACGTGGTGATGGGCATGTTCGTGCTCGTGGCCATCGTCTTCCGGTTCCACCACGACCAGGACGAGGACAACTGGTGGAAGGGCAAGGGCAAGAAGCTTGCCCGCTGGGCCCGGCGGCAGTTCGCCGGACGCACGTCCGCCGCCCCCGCGATGGGGTAACCGTGACCAAAAGCCCGGGAGCCCCGCACGTTGAGCATGCGGGGCTCCCGTTTCCAGGACCTCTCAGCCGTTGATGACCTGCGGCACGCCGAGCGCCTTCAGGCCTTCGACGCCAAACTCGACGCCGTAGCCGGACTGCTTCGCCCCGCCGAAGGGGATGCGCGGGTCCACGGCGCCGTGCCGGTTGATCCACACCGTTCCGGCCTCGATGCGGGCGGCGACTTCGCGGGCGGCCTTCCGGTCCGGCGACCAGACGGAGGCGCCCAGTCCGACGTCGAGCGCGTTCGCCTTTTCCACTGCCTCGTCGATGGTGCTGTACCGGATGATCGGCAGGGCAGGGCCGAACTGCTCCTCGGCCACCAGTGGGTTGTCGTTGTCGATGTCGGCCACCAGGGTGGTGGGGTAGAAGTAGCCGGGCTGGTCCTTGTCCGGGTTGCCGCCGAGGAGGACGCGCGCCCCGGAAGTCTTCGCTGCCTCCACGAGGTTCGCCACGACGTCGTACTGTGTCTTGTTCTGCAGCGGGCCGAGGACGTTGTTTTCGTCCAGGCCGTTGCCCATGGGCATGGCCTTGGCCACGGCGGTGAGTTCTTCGCAGACGGCGTCGTAGATGTCGTCGTGGACGTAAAGGCGCTTGAGCGCCGCGCAGGTCTGGCCGGTGTTCAGGAACGCACCCCAGAAGATGTCCTGCGCGATGGCCTTGGGGTCGGCGTCGGGCAGGACGATGCCTGCGTCGTTGCCGCCAAGTTCCAGGGTGAGCCGCTTGACGGTGTCGGCGGAGGATTTGATGATGGCGCGGCCGCCGGCGGTGGAGCCGGTGAACATGATCTTCCCGATGGCGGGGTGGTCGGTGAGCCGGGCGCCCACCTCGCGGCCGCAGGAGACGGCGGAGAGGACGCCTTCGGGAAGTTCCTCGTTGAGGACCTTGACCAGGGCCAGGACCGAGAGCGGGGTGTTGCCCGACGGCTTGACCACCACCGTGTTGCCCATCCGCAGGGCGGGGGCGAGCTGCCAGACGGCGATCATCATCGGCCAGTTCCACGGACCGATGGCGGCGACAACGCCGATGGGCCTGTACTGAAGCACGGCGCGGGTATCGCCGTCGTCCACAATGGTTTCCGGTTCCAGCGGAAGGCCCGCGGTGGCGCGCAGCCAGGCGACGCAGGCGCCCACTTCGAAGCGGGCGTTGGGGCCGTTGAGCGGCTTGCCCTGCTCGCGGGAGAGCAGCTGGGCGAGTTCCTCGGCGGAGCGTTCGACGGCGTCGGCTGCCTTCAGGAGCGCGGCGGACCGGGCGTCGTGGCCCAGGGCTGCCCAGGCCGGCTGGGATGCGACGGCTACGTCGATGGCATTTTCCAGGTAGTCGAGGTCATGGATGGGGGCTTCGCCCACCGCTTCTCCGGTCGCCGGGTCGAAGATGGTCCGGCCGGTGCCGGGGGCGGGGGCAAGGGACGCGAGAAGCGCATCGTAGGTTTCCAAGGTTTACTCCACTTCGAGTAGGCAAGGACGCCAGCCGGGCGGCGTAGCGGGTTGCTTCCCAGTGTGGTGCGTGTCCCCGGCGGGGCTCTTGTCTTTGTGTGCAGAGCACTTGTGCTGGAGCGAACGCTGGCGGCCAAGTGTCACACTGGCCCACTTTTCACGGACCTGTCCATGGCGGGGGCGCGTCCCCACGGAGGCAGGCCTGCCAAAAGTGGGCCAGTCCGGCCGGCGGCACCACCCAAAGTTTTGTGAAAGCGCTTTCCGTCTGCTTGAATCGATTCATCCACCGTCCTCCCCAACCAACCATGGGTTCACCTTGGGCGCGCGGGGACCCGGGGAGCGCCATGAAGAGACTTACAAAGGAGTAGTGTCCGTGAAGAATTCGAAGCCTGTAGCAGTGGCTGTCATTAGCGCCTGCGTGCTGGGAGGGTTGGGCTTCACTGCCCCCGCTAACGCGGCCGACGCAGACAGTACGCAGGATTCTGCGCTCTCAGTACTCAATGTGCTGGGCGGCAGGTCATCGCCCGAATCGAATGCCTATTTCATTTCGCCAAGCGGAGATGACAGCAATCCGGGAACGCAGGACGCACCCTTCAAGACGTTGATGAGGGCGCAGTCGGCAGCGGCGGCGGGAGACACCGTCTATATCCGCGGCGGGATCTACGATCAGTTCGATATACCCGAAACCGCCAATCCGTTTGAAGACGTCTATCACTATGTGAACGACATCTCTAAGAGCGGCATCACCTACGCCGGCTACCCGGGAGATGACCGGCCCGTCTTCGACTTCAGCAATGTGCCGACCGATCAACGCGTGGCTGCCTTCTACGTGGGAACGCAGGTAACCGGAGTGAACTTCGTCGGATTCGACGTGACGGGCGTCAAGGTCGGTGCGCAGAAGCAATCCGAGGCGTTCAGGATTGCCGGTGGTGCCAACTTCGTGAACATGGCCGCCCATGGCAATGAAGCAGTCGGCTTCTATTACACGATGGACGGCACCGGCGTGGTGCTGAACAGCGATGCGTACGACAACATTGGTCCCACGGCCCTGTCGGCCGGCAACACGGACGGATTCGGCGCCCACGCAAAGGACGTGTGGTTCATCAATGACCGGGCCTGGCACAACAGCGACGACGGCTTCGACAGCATCACGTCCCAGGGGCGCGTCACTTACGTGAACGACTGGTCCTTCGACCACCATGGCAACCAGGACGGGGTGGGCGACAAGAACGGGTTCAAGGTGGGGGGATACGCCTACCGCACCCAGGGACTCCCCGACCCCATCCCACTGCATACCGTCATCAACTCGCTGGCTGCGGACAACGGCGGCAACAACTTCTACGCCAACCATCAGCCGGGCCAATCCGCGTTCTGGATCAACAACACGGCCTACAAGCCGGGGTACGGCGCAAACTTCAACATGCTGGAGCGAGTGAGCCCCACCAGCCCGGACAACATTGCCGGGTACCGGGAGGTCCTGCACAACAACCTGGCCTACGCCGGTGCACCGACCTCGAACGACAACACCCCGGCAGAGAACGAGACAAACAATTCCTGGACCATTAACGGTGGCCTCGACGTTGCCGCCGGGGACTTCGAGAGCCTCGACATGCACCAGCTGACAGCACCCAGGAAAGCGGATGGCTCCCCCCCGGACGTATCGTTCATGAAGCCACTGGCGGGCACAGCCCTGCAGCAGAACGGCCTGGGCTACCTGGCCGATCAGGGCGATCCCTATGCAGCGCTGCAGAAGCTCGTGAATGTTTACGGCAGCTCGGGCGACATCGACAGCCAGGGCCTGAAGGACAGCCTTCTGGACAAGCTGGCGGACCACGAGTTGGGCGCCTTCATCCAGGAGCTCGAGGCCCAGTCGCAAAAGCACCTCAGCAGGAACGCTGCCAATACGCTGATCCTGGTGGCGAACACGCTCTAGTGGCTGCCCTGCCACACTGGCCCAGGTTTGGGGCGCCGACAGCGCAGAACCCCCGATTTTTCGGGGTCCTGCTTGTGATAACTGGGCCAGTTTGGCGGGTTCAGTGGCCGGCATAGGGGTCTGCGATGCCGAGGTATTGGGTGGTGGTGTATTCGGCGATGCCTTCGGTGCCGCCTTCGCGTCCCAGGCCGGATTGTTTGACGCCGCCGAAGGGTGCTGCGGCGTTGGAGATGACCCCGGCGTTGAAGCCGACCATGCCGAATTCGATCTGTTCGGCGACGCGCAGAAGGCGGTTGAAGTCGCGGCTGTAGAGGTAGGAGGCGAGGCCGTATTCGGTGTTGTTGGCGAGTGTGATGGCTTCTTGTTCGGTGCTGAAGGTGGTGATGGGGGCGACGGGGCCGAAGATTTCCTGGGAGAGGATGGCGGCGTTGTTGGGGACGTTGGCCAGGACGGTGGGTTGGTAGAAATAGCCCGGCCCATCCACGGGTGCCCCGCCGGTGACCGCCACCGCGCCGGCGTCGACGGCGGCACGCACCAACGCGTGAACGTCGTCGCGGGCGCCGGCGTCGATGAGCGGGCCGACGGTGGTGTCCGGTTCGGTGCCGCGGCCGGTGGTGAGGGCGGCCATGGCGGCGGCGAACTTGGCGGTGAACTCTTCGGCGACGGTTTCGTGGACGAGGAAGCGGTTGGCGGCGGTGCACGCCTCGCCCATGTTCCGCATCTTCGCTGCCATGGCCCCTTCGACGGCGGCGTCGAGGTCGGCGTCCTCGAACACGATGAAGGGTGCGTTCCCGCCGAGTTCCATCGAGGTGCGGAGCACGTTCTGGGCGGCGTCTGCCAGAAGGCGCTTACCGACCGGGGTGGAGCCGGTGAAGGAGACCTTCCGCAGCCGGGAGTCTTTGAGCAGCGGACCGGAGATCCCGGACGCGGAGGAGGATGCGACGACGTTGAGGACACCGGCGGGGAGGCCGGCGTCGAGCATGGTCTGCGCGAAGTACTGGGCCGTGAGTGGGGTGAGCTTGGCGGGTTTGAGGACCATGGTGCAGCCGGCGGCGATGGCGGGGGCGACTTTGCGGGTTGCCATGGCGAGGGGGAAGTTCCAGGGGGTGATGAGCAGGCAGGGCCCGACGGGTTTGTGCTGGACCAGGATCTTGTTTTTGCCTTCGGGGGTGGTGAGGTAGCGGCCGTAGTCGCGGACGGTTTCCTCGGCGAACCAGCGCAGGAACTCCGCCCCATAGGTGACCTCTCCGCGGGCCTCGGCCAGCGGTTTGCCCATCTCCAGGGTCATCAGCAGGGCGATGTCCTCGGCGCGTTCAACGACCAGGTCGAAGGCGCGGCGCAGGATCTCTGCCCGGGTCCTGGGCGCGGTGCGCGCCCAGGAGGCCTGCGCGGCGTCGGCCGCGTCCAACGCAGCAAGGGCGTCCTCGCTGGTGGCGGAGGCGAGCGTGGCGAGCACCTCCCCGGTGGCGGGATCGTGCACATCGAACGTCCCGCCGTCGGACGCCTCCACCCACTCACCGTTGATCAACAGGCCGGTGGGAACGGAGGCGAGCAGGGACGACTCACGCTCCGGCGAGAGGGCAGGGGAAAGCGCAGAAGTGACTGTCATTGCATAAGTCCTAAAAGTTGGTCAGTAACTGGCGCGGGTTTCGCCGTTGGTTGGCTTCACGAACCTCGCCGCGAGGGCTTCGGAGCCGCGGGCGAGGAGGGCGACGTCGGCGCCCACCAGGATGAAGTCGGCGCCGTGGTCGAGGTAGTGCCGGGCGGTGTCGGGGTTGAAGGCGTTGACGCCTGCGGGCTTCCCGGCTGCCTTGGCGGCGGAGAGGCAGTGTTCGACGGCGGCGCGTACCTCGGGGTGTTCCTGCTGTCCCAGCAGGCCCATGGACGCGGCGAGGTCGGAGGGGCCGACGAACACGGCGTCCACGCCGTCGACTTTGAGGATGTCCTCCACCGCTTCGACAGCGGCGGTGGATTCGATCTGGACGGTGACGCTGATGGTTTCATTGGCGCGGGCGAGGTAGTCCGGGACCCGGTTCCAGCGGGCAGCCCTGGCCAGCGCCGAGCCGACCCCGCGGACGCCCTGCGGCGGATAGCGGGTGGCAGCCACCGCGGCTTCGGCCTCGGCGACCGAGTTGACCATGGGGATCAGCAGGTTCTGCACGCCCAGGTCCAGGTACTGCTTGATCACTACGGTGTCGTTCACGGGCGGCCGGACCAGGGTGTGGACCGGGTAGCCGTGGATGGCCTGGAGCTGGGCGAGGATGGACTCGAGTCCGTTGGGGGAGTGTTCGGCGTCGACCAGCAGCCAGTCCAGGCCGGACCCGGCGCACAGCTCGGCGATGAGTGGGCTGCCGGAGCAGACCCACATGCCGGCCAACGGCCGGCCTGCCTCGCCCTGGTTCTTCTGCGCGGCAAGGGCGTCGCGGAAGGTATCCGTTATCCGAAACGGCACGTCACGCTCCCCAGTGGTCCGTAGTCGGCGTGGACGGTGTCGCCCTTGTACACCCACATGGGGCGGGTGAAGGACCCGGCAAGGATGATGTCCCCGGCCTTGAGGGCGTCGCCGTGGGCGGCGATCTTGTTGGCCAGCCAGTGGACCCCGTTGGCGGGGTGGTCCAGGACGCCGGCGGCGACGCCGGTTTCCTCTACGGTCTGGTTCTTGTAGAGGATGGCGGAGACCCAGCGCAGGTCCACGGCGTCGGGCTTGACCGGGTTTCCGCCGATCACCATGGCGCCCATGGCCGCGTTGTCCGAGATGGTGTCCACGATGGTCCGGCCCTCCATTTCGATCCGGGAGTCCAGGATCTCGAGGGCCGGAACCACGTAGTCGGTGGCCTTCAGGACATCGAAGATGGTCACGCCGGGGCCCTTGAGCCCGTCCTTGAGGACGAACGCGAGCTCCACCTCCACCCGGGGGTGCGTGTACCTGTCCCATTCCACGGAGCAGCCGGTGTCCAGGACCATGTCGTCGAAGATGGCGCCGTAGTCGGGTTCGGTGATGCCGGTGGCGGCCTGCATGGCCTTGGACGTGAGGCCGATCTTGCGCCCCACCAGGGTCCGGCCGGCTTCCTCGTTCCGGCGCCGCCACAACTGCTGGACGGCGTAGGAGTCCTCGACCGTCATCTCCGGGTAGCGGGCCGTCAGGCGGGGGACAGGGGTGCGGGTCCGGCCGGCTTCCACCAGCTCGTCCGCGATGGCCTCAATCGTCGTTGGCTCCAGCATAGCTAGACCTGGACTCCCAGCTTGAAACCGGTGCGGTCACCTTCGGGGTTGCCGTCCTTGCGGGTGTAGGAGAAGCCATCGGCGCCCACGGTCACGGCCATCTCGGACTTTTCCTCGCGGACGATGACGGGCTGCGGGTTGCCGTCCAGGTCCAGGACCAGGGAGGCCTCGGTGTACCAGGACGGGACTACCGGGTTGCCCCACCAGTCGCGGCGCTGGTTGTCGTGGACGTCCCAGGTGATGGTGGGGTTGTCCGGGTCGCCGGTGTAGTAGTCCTGGGTGTAGATCTCGATGCGGTGCCCGTCCGGATCCAGGATATAGAGGTAGAACGCGTTGGACACGCCATGCCGGCCGGGTCCGCGTTCGATCCTGTCACTGATGCGCAGGGCGCCCATCTTGTCGCAGATCTGGATGATGTTGTGCTTCTCGTGCGTGGCGAATGCGACGTGGTGCATGCGCGGGCCGTTGCCGCCGGTCAGCGCGGTGTCGTGCACGGTCTGCTTGCGGTGCATCCACGCGGCGTACGTGACGCCGTCGGCATCCTTGATGTCCTCGGAGACGCGGAAGCCCAGGTCCTCCAGGTAGGCGCGGCCGCGCGGGACGTCCGGGGTGACCTGGTTGAAGTGGTCCAGGCGGACCAGTTCCCCGGCGGAGTAGAGGTCGTAGCGCTGGGTGAGGCGCTCCACGTGCTCCACGTCGTAGAAGAACTCGTACGGGAACCCGAGCGGGTCCTCGACGCGGACGGAGTCGCCGATGCCCTTGGTGAAGCCTTCCTTGCGGCGCTCCACCCGGCAGCCGAGTTCCTTGTAGTAGGCCTCGGCGGCGTCCACCTCGGCCGGTGATTTCACCCGGTAGGCGAAGGCGGCGACGGCGGCGATGGGGCCCTTGCGCAGCACCAGGTTGTGGTGGATGAACTCCTCGAGGGAGCGCAGGTAGATTGCGTTCTCGTCTTCCTCGGTGACGTGCAGGCCCAGGACGTCCACGTAGAACTCGCGGGACTTGGCGAGGTCGGTGACCACAATCTCCATGTAGGCGCAGCGCACGATGTCCGGAGCCGGGACGGTGGGGGTGGGAACGAAGTTGGTCATGGTGTTCTCTCTTCTTTGAAAGGTGGGGAAGGAGCGCTTAGGCGCCGAATTTGGGGGTGTGCACGGAGCCGAGCGTGATGTGGACGGCCTGCTGGTCGGTGTAGAAGTCGATGGAGCGGTAGCCGCCCTCGTGGCCCAGGCCGGAGGCCTTGACGCCGCCGAACGGGGTGCGCAGGTCGCGCACGTTGTGGCTGTTCAGCCACACCATGCCGGCCTCGACGTTCTGGGAAAAGTTGTGGGCCCGGGTGAGGTTCTGGGTCCAGATGTAGGCGGCCAGGCCGTACTTGGTGTTGTTGGCCAGGGCGAGGGCTTCGTCGTCGTTCTCGAACGGCGTGATGGCTACGACGGGCCCGAAGATTTCCTCCTGGAAGATCCGGGCGTCGGGCGCGACGTCGGCAAACACCGTGGGTGCGATGTAGTTGCCTTCGGGCAGGTGGCCGGGGCGGCCGCCGCCGGCCAGGAGCCGGCCTTCGGACTTGCCGATCTCCACGTAGGAGGCCACCTTCTCGTAGTGCTCCGGGTGGACCAGGGCGCCCACCTGGGTCTTGGGGTCGTGGGGATCGCCCACCACGATGTTCTTGGCCCGGGCGGCGTATTTTTCGCAGAACTCGTCGTAGATGGCCCGCTCCACCAGGATGCGGGAGCCTGCCGTGCAGCGCTCGCCGTTGAGGGAGAAGACGCCGAACAGGGCCGAATCGATGGCGGCGTCCAGGTCTGCGTCAGCGAACACGACGCAGGGTGACTTGCCGCCGAGCTCCATGGACAGCCCCTTGAGGTTGGCGGCGGCGTTGCGGAAGATCGTCTGGCCGGTGGTGGTTTCGCCGGTGAAGGAGATCAGCGGGACGTCCGGGTGCTTGACCAGCGCGTCGCCGGCTTCCTCGCCCAGGCCGTTGACCAGGTTGAAGACGCCGTCCGGCAGGCCGGCTTCCTTGAAGATCGTGGCCCACAGGGACGCGGACAGCGGGGTGAACTCGGCCGGTTTGAGGACCACGGTGTTGCCGGTGGCCAGGGCCGGGGCGAGTTTCCAGGACTCGAGCATGAACGGGGTGTTCCACGGGGTGATGAGCCCGGCGACGCCGATCGGCTTGCGGTTCACGTAGTTGATCTGCGAACCCGGAACCTTCATGGCATCGTCAAACTGCGCCACGATCAGGTCCGCGAAGAAACGGAAGTTCTCGGCCGCGCGCAGGGCCTGCCCCTTGGCCTGGGTGATCGGCAGGCCGGTGTCGAAGGTTTCGAGTTCGGCCAGGCGTGCTTCCTGGGCCTCGACCGCGTCGGCGATTTTGTTCAGGACGCGGGCCCGTTCACGGGGCTTCATCTTCGGCCACGGGCCGTTGGTGAAAGCTTCGCGGGCGGCGGCGACGGCGAGGTCGATGTCCTCTTTCTGCCCGG
Source organism: Arthrobacter sp. C152 (assembly GCF_054890965.1). NCBI lineage: Bacteria > Bacillati > Actinomycetota > Actinomycetes > Micrococcales > Micrococcaceae > Arthrobacter > Arthrobacter sp. C152. The sequence continues at coordinate 120,247 of NZ_JBTZSU010000005.1, read as the reverse complement.
CCGCGGCGGTGGCGTAGTTCCGGTTGGAGACCGGGTCCAGGACGTCGAAGGTCTTCCCGGACACCGAATCAACGAACTGGCCGTTAATGTAGTGCTGGATGTGGGTGGGCAGGTCCTCAGGGACATAGTGCTTGCTGGTTTCTACAGAGGTCGTCATCGTTGAAGTCCTAACTGGGTGTCAGTGGTGTCAGTGGTTGGTCTGGGCGAGGTAGGCGTCCAGGGTCGCCGTTCGGTGCAGCCGGGCGGCTTTTTCGATCGTGTCGGCGTCGGCGCCGGTTTCGATGAGCTGGAGCAGGTTTTCGTGTTCCTCGACGGAGTCGCGGGCGCGGCCGGGGACGAAGCGGAACGTGGAGGACCGCAGGGCTGCCAGCCGGTTCCAGCCGCGGTGCACCAGGTCCAGGATGTGCGGGTTGGGGCAGTGCTCGAACAGGACGCTGTGGAAATCCTGGTTGAGCTGGGTGAACCGCACCGGATCGAAGTGGTCCAGGCATGCGCGCATCTCCTCGTTCACGGCGCGGGCCCGGGCCACGGCCGCGGGATCGATCAGCGGTGCGGACAGCGCGGTGGCGGCACCCTCCACGATGCTCAGGGTCTGCATTGTGTAGAGGTACTCGGTGGGGTCGATCCCGGCCACGGTGGCGCCCACATTGCGTTCGAAGGTCACCAGCCCCTCGGCCTCGAGCCGGCGGATGGCCTCCCGGACCGGGACCACGCTGAATCCCAGGTCCTTGGCGATGCTGCCCAGGACCAGCCGGTACCCGGGAGTGTAGGTGCCTTCCACGATCCGGGCCTTGACCGCCCGGTAGGCCTGCTCGGCCTTGCTGCCTGCGGGGGCAGCGGAGAGCTCCGGCCCGCCGGTCAATGCTGTCTCAGTCATCGGCGTTGCCTTCCCATTCCTTGTACCGTGCCTGCCACTCCTTGTTCATGGGGTAGAGCCCGTCCACGCTGTTGCCCTGCTTGACCATCTCGAAGATGAAGGCCTCTTCCTTTTCCTGCTGGATGCAGTCGTCTACGAGTTCGTCGGCGATGGCGGGCGGGACCACCAGGATGCCGTCGGAATCGGCCACGATGATGTCGCCCGGCTGGACCGTGGCGCCGCCGCAGGCGATGGTGATATCCGTGTCCCAGGGGATGTGCCGGCGGCCCAGGACGGCAGGGTGCGGGTTGGCGAACCAGGTGGGCATCTCGAGGTCCGCGACCGCGCTGTAGTCGCGGACGCCGCCGTCGGTGATGATGGCTGCGGCGCCGCGGACCTGGGCGCGAAGGGCCAGGATGTCGCCCACGGTGCCGGTGCCCTTTTCGCCCCGGGCTTCCATGACCAGGATTTCGCCCTCGTTGACGGAGTCGATGGCGCGTTTCTGGGCGTTGAAGCCGCCGCCGTGGGTCTTGAACAGGTCCTCCCGGTTAGGCACGTAGCGCAGGGTGCGGGCCAGGCCCACCACCTTGCGGTCCGGGCGGGTTGCCTGCAGCCCGTCGATACTGACGTTGTTCAGGCCGCGCTTGCGCATCTGCGAGGACAGGGTGGCAGTGGCCACGGATTCCAGCTTCGCTTTCAGCTCCGGGGAGAGGACGGGCCCGACGGCGGGAAGCCCCGCTGCTTCGCGGGACCCGTAGGCTTCCTCGCGCTGCAGGTCGTCCACCTTGGGCTGGGCACCAAAGTCCGCGAACGCCGTCGTGCCTTCCTTAACCGAGGTGACCAGGCGCCCGGTGGTGAGGCCGCCGTCGAGCGTGCCCACTTCGACTTCCAGCACGTCGCCCGGCTTGGCGACGGAGGCGCCGGCGGGGGTGCCGGTGAGGATGATGTCGCCTTCTTCAAGGGTGAGCAGCTGGGACAGGTCCGCGACGAGCCGCGCGAACGGGAACAGCAGGTCTTCAGTGGTGTCGTCCTGCACCAGGTCACCGTTGTGCCAGGTGCGGATGCGCAGTTGTGAAGGGTCGACGGCGTCTGCCGGGATCAGTGCCGGGCCCACCGGGGTGAACCCGTCCCCGCCCTTGGACCGGAGGTTGGAGCCTTTGTCCGCCCAGCGCAGGTCGTATACGCCGAGGTCGTTGCTGGCGGTGATGGCCGCAACGTGGCTCCAGGCATCCTCGAGTGAAACACGGCGGGCGGCCTTGCCGATGACCAGGGCGATCTCGCCCTCGTAGCCGAGCAGTTCGCACCCGGCCGGGCGCTCCACGGCGTTGCCGCTGAGGGAGAGGGACGACGACGGCTTGAGGAAGTAGGACGGCTGGGCCGGAGTGCGGCCACGCTGGGCGGCCCGGCTGGGGTAGTTGATGTGCACTGCGATCACCTTGTGTGCTGCTGCCAGGGTGTCGCCGTTGACCTGCTCCAAAGCCTTCTCCTCATCAGGTACGAAATCGTATACGATCACTATCCCCGTCTTCCATTCCTTCGTCAACCCCCGGTTTTTCCGCAGCCCCATCGGCAAGGCGCCGCCCACTTGTCGCCTCCGTCACATCCGGCGTACAGTGGAAGCCACACTCCAAGTTTTCGATTATCGAATTTGTTGTTCTGATATAGAACAATCCTGATTACCACAACGAAGTGAGGACATCCCGTGCAGTTCCACCACCACGGCTACGTATCCGGTGACCCGAGGGTCCAGCCAGCAGCCGGCATCGGCCTCAACCGCCCCGAGGAACTCCCGGAGGAAATGGACGTGCTGATCGTGGGCACCGGCCCCGCCGGCATGCTCGCCGCAGCGCAGCTGTCCATGTTCCCCAACGTGAGCACCCGCATCATCGAACGGCGCCCCGGACGGCTCGCCATTGGCCAGGCGGACGGCATCCAGGCACGCAGCGTCGAGACCTTCCAGGCCTTCGGCTTCGCCGAGCGCATCATCGCCGAGGCGTACCGCATCACGGAAATGGCCTTCTGGAAGCCGGACCCCGCCAACCACGCCAACATCATCAGGGCGGCCCGCGCCGTGGACGACGAAACGGGCATCAGCGAATTTCCGCACCTCATCGTCAACCAGGCCCGCGTGCTGGATTACTTCGCGGAGTTCGCGGCCAACGCGCCCACCCGCCTGAAGCCCGACTACGGCTACGATTTCGAAGGCCTCGAGGTCACCGGCGAAGGCGACTACCCGGTGACCGTGACGCTACGGCACACCATGGGCCCGAATGAGGGGCAGGAACGCATTGTCCGGGCCAAGTACGTGGTGGGGGCCGACGGCGCCCGCAGCAAGGTGCGCCAGGCGATCGGCTGCACGCTGGCCGGGGACCAGGCCAACCACGCCTGGGGCGTCATGGACACCCTCGCCGTCACGGATTTCCCGGACATCCGCACCAAGTGCGCCATCCAGGGCGCCGAGGGCAGCATCCTGCTGATTCCGCGCGAGGGCGGGCACCTGTTCCGCATGTACGTGGACCTGGGCGAGGTGGACCCCGCCACCCACCACGCCGTGCGGAACACCAGCATCGAGGAGATCATCGCCAAGGCGAACGCGATCCTCCATCCCTACACGCTGGACGTCCGCAACGTCGCGTGGCACAGCGTCTACGAGGTGGGGCACCGCCTCACGGACAGGTTCGACGACGTCCTGCCGCAGGACCGCGGCACCCGCACCCCGCGCGTGTTCATCACCGGCGACGCCTGCCACACCCACAGCGCCAAAGCCGGCCAGGGCATGAACGTTTCCATGCAGGACGGCTTCAACATCGCCTGGAAGCTGGGGCACGTCCTGGAGGGCCGCAGCCCGGAAAGCCTGCTGAGCACCTACTCCGGGGAGCGGCAGGTGGTGGCGAAGAACCTGATCGACTTCGACAAGGAATGGTCCACCATGATGGCCAAGAAGCCGGAGGACTTTGACCACCCCTCCGACCTCGAGGACTTCTACGTCCGCACCGCGGAGTTCCCGGCCGGATTCATGACCCAGTACGCGCCGTCGCTGATCATCGGCAGCGCCGGGCACCAGGACCTCGCAACCGGCTTCCCGGTGGGCAAACGCTTCAAATCAGCGCCCGTGGTCCGCGTGGGCGACACCAACCCCATCCACCTGGGCCACCACGCCACCGCTGACGGCCGCTGGCGGATCTACGTGTTCGCCGACGCTGCCCTGCCCGGCACGGAGTCGGCCACGGACAAGCTGGCCGGATGGTTCGCCAACTCGCCGGAATCGCCGCTGTCCGCCACCCCTGCCGGCGCCGACCCGGACGCGTGGTTCGACCTGAAGGTCATTTACCAGCAGCCGCATACCGCCGTCGACATCGGTGCCGTCCCTGCCGTCTTCAAGCCGCAGGTGGGCCCGTTCAAGCTGACCGACTACGAAAAGGTCTACGCCACCGACCCCAAGGCGGACATCTTCGACCTGCGCGGGCTCGACCGCAACGGCGTCGTGGTGGTGGTCCGCCCCGACCAGTACGTCGCCAACGTCCTGCCGCTCACGGCAACAGCGGAACTTGGCGCGTTCTTCGGGCCCCTGCTCCAGCGCCCCGGCGGGGCGAACCAGCCGCGTCAGGCCGTGGCAGCCGCCGCCCGGTAGTCCGCCGCCGGATACACGCCGAGGATCCGCACCTCGGTGGTGAAGAAGTCCAGTTCCTCGAGGGCCAGCTTCAGCGGCAGGTCCTCTGGGTGGCCTTCGACGTCGGCCATGAACATGGTGGCGGCGAACTCGTTGCCCACCATGTAGCTCTCCAGCCGGGTCATGTTCACGCCATTGGTGGCGAAGCCGCCCAGCGCCTTGTAGAGGGCGGAGGGGACGTTGCGGACGCGGAACACAAAGCTGGTGACTGCCGGGCCGGGAAGTTCCTCCCGGGCCGGCAGTGCCGTTTCCCGGGCCAGGACCACGAAGCGGGTGGTGTTGGAGGGGTCGTCCTCCACGCGTGAGGCCAGGACCTCGAGGCCGTAGATCTGCGCGGCCAGCGGGGGAGCGAGGGAGAGCTTGCGGGGATCGTTCCACTCGGCCACCTCGCGGGCGGACCCGGCGGTGTCACCGGCGATGACGGGCTTGAGGGCGTGCTCGCGGATCAGCTTCCGGCACTGCCCCAGCGCGTGGATGTGGCTGTGCACCTCCGTGGCGGCCTCGATGCTGCTGCCCGGGATGCCCAGCAGGTCGAAGTGGATGGGCAGGAAGTATTCGCCCACAATCTGCAGGTTGGACTGCGGCAGCAGGATGTGGATGTCCGCCACCCGGCCGGCGATCGAGTTCTCGATCGGGATCATGCCCAGGTCCGCCTCGCCGCTGGCCACCAGTTCGAAGGCGTCCTCAAAGCTGGCGCACGGGACACTTTCCATGTCGGGGAACATCTGCTTGCACGCGATATTGGAGTTGGCGCCGGGCTCACCCTGGTACGCAATCTTGGAGGCCATGATCCGTATGGTTTCACGGCCCGGCGCCGCCTGCCCAACTGGGTCGCAATTGTTGTCGTTATGGGCGCTCAAAACGACAACAATTGCTACCCAGTTGGGTGGCGGGGGCTAAACGGGAGTGACGCGCAGCCAGAGGTACTGGCGGGGGAGCAGCGTGACGCCTTCATTCAGGTGCAGGGCTGCCTCGGAGAGAAGGTCGACGGCGGCGGGGGCGTACCCGCCGAAGGTTTCCGCGGGCAGGGCCTGGGCGGAGTCGCTGAAGTTGGCCAGCGCGAGGATGGTGCTGCCCTCTCCGGCGTCGTCGCCCGGCCGCTGGTACGCGAGCACCGAGCGGTTGTTCGTGGCGAAGTCCACCAGCGTGGTCCCGGCCAGTTCGGGGGTGGCCGCCCGCACCTCGATCATCCGCTTCAGGCCCGCATAGACGGCGCCTTCGGGAGTGGACGGGTCCGTGCGGCGGGCGTACTGGGCGGCGGGGTAGTGCGGCCGGTGCACCCAGCGGCTGTCCGCCTCGTGCCCCGGTTCGGCCGCGTAGGCGTAATCGTTGACCTGGCCCACCTCGTCGCCCAGGTACAGCAGCGGGACACCGCCGGTGCTGAACGGCACCGAATGGGCCAGGAGGATCCGTTCCACCGCCTCCGCCGGGTTGACCTCCATGCCGCACAGCGACGCCGCCGTGCCTGAAATCCGGCAGTCACCTGTCTTGGGGTTGTCCTGGAAGGGGACGCCGCGGGCGAAGCTGCCCGGGAAGCGGTTCACGTAGAAGGAGTTCAGGAAGCGGCGGTGGTCGAAGCCGTTGATGCCCAGCTCAGCGGCGTCCTCGTCGGCGAAGGTCCAGCCGATGTCGTCGTGGCTGCGGACGTAGTTCACCCAGGCGGTGCCGTCAGGGATGTTGTGCCGGCGCTCCAGGGCCTGTGCCAGGAGAGAGACGTCCCGCGTGGCCAGGGATTCCCAGATCAGCGCCATCTGCAGCGGGTTGTAGGACAGCTGGCATTCTTTGGGGTCGATGTAGAGCGCCACCTCGTCCGGATGCACGATGGCCTCGGATTTGAACAGCAGCGACGGCGCCGCCAGCCGGCACACGGCGTTGAAGGCCCGCAGCAGCGTGTGGGCCTGCGGCAGGTTCTCGCACGGGGTGCCCAGCTGCTTCCAGATGAAAGCCACCGCGTCCATGCGCAGGATGTCCACACCCTGGTTGGCCAGGAACAGCATCTCGCCTGCCATGGCCCGGAAAACATCCGGGTTGGAGTAGTTCAGGTCCCATTGGTAGGTGTGGAACGTGGCCCAGACCCAGCGGCCGTCGTCCATCCGGATGAAGGACCCGGCGTGGTTTTCCGGGAAGATTTCCCGGACGTTCTCCTCGAAGGCGTCCGGCATGGTGCGGTCCGGGAAGATCCAGTAGTAGTCGCTGTACTCCGGGTCCCCGGCGGCGGCTTTCCGTGCCCACTCGTGCTCGTCGGAGGTGTGGTTGAAGATGAAGTCCACCACCAGGCTGATGCCGTTGCTGCGAAGTTCCGCTGCCAGGGACCGCAGCTGGTCCATGGTCCCCAGCCTGGGGTTGACCTGCCGGTAGCTGGACACCGCGTACCCGCCGTCGGAGTGCGGCTCGGGCGCCAGGAACAGCGGCATCAGGTGCAGGTACGTGAGGCCGAGCTCCTTGAAGTAGGGGATCCTGGCCCGGACCCCCTCCAGGCTTTCGGCATAGCGGTCCACGTAGCAGACGCCGCCCAGCATGCCGTTGGACTGGAACCAGTCCGGGTTGGCCTCCCGTTCGGCGTCCAGGACCTTCAGCTCTTCCGGGCGCTCCTGCCACGACCGTGCGCTTTGGACCACCAGGGCGGTGAGCTGGTCCAGCCAGTCCTGGCGTGCGCCGTAGAGGGAGTGGAAGAGGCTGCGGAGGGTGGGGAAGTGTTCTTCGAAGCGCCGGTCAAAGTCCGGATCTGCGGCGAGGCCGAGCGTTCGTTCCCGCGATACTTCGGACAGCACATGCCGGCGCGCTTCCTCGTCCTCGTTAACGGTTCCCTGCATGCCACTGCCCCTTTCGGCCGGCGCCGGCACGTCCGGCGGCACTTGTACTGAAGTATTCCACGTCACACTTCAGTGGATTTGGATGATTTGACCCGCGGTGGCGGTCGCCTGCAGGGCTGCGCCCACCACGCCCGCCGAATTTTCCAGGCGGGCCGGAACCACGGGCGTGCGCAGTGACAGGCGGGGCAGGTATTCGGCGCTGCAGGCCGAAATACCCCCGCCGATGATGATGAGGTCCGGCGAGAACAGGAACTCCACATGCGACAGGTACTGCTGCAGCCGGCCGGCGTACTCCACCCAGCCGAGGCCCTCGTTTTCGCGGGCGACGGCGGACGCCCGGGATTCCGCCTTGACGCCCCCGACTTCCAGGTGGCCCAGCTCGACGTTGGGTACCAGGCTGCCGTCGACGATCAGTGCCGATCCGATGCCCGTTCCCAGGGTCAGGACCAGGACAACGCCCTTCTTGGCAGACCCGGCGCCGTACCGGGCTTCCGCCATGCCGGCAGCGTCCGCGTCGTTGACGACGCAGACAGGCCGGCCAAGCCGGGACCGCAGGTAGGACTGGACGTCACGCCCAATCCAGCCGGCGTCCATGTTCGCCGCCGATATGGCCACCCCGTGCTGGACGATCGAGGGGATGGCGATGCCGACGGCCTGGCCAGCAGCCCCGGGACTTTCCGCTTCGAGCTCCGCGATGAGCCGGTCCATGGTGTCCGCAACTGCCTCCACGCTCCCGCCGGGAGGCGTCTGCAGGCGGCGGACGGTACCGGCAGGAACGCCGCGTGCCACGTCAATGAGCGCACCCTTGATCCACGTCCCGCCGACATCGATTCCAATCCGGACATCCGTGCCGGCGGGGGTTTCGACGGCGGGAGGCGGGGTCTGTTCCGCCAGTTCCATGGAGGCGGTTCCCGCGGGCGTCACTTGACGGCTCCCTGGGTCAGGCCGGCCATCACCCAGCGCTGGGTGAACAGGTACACGACGATGGCGGGGGCCATCGCCATCAGGTAGGAGGCGAAGGCAACGTTGTAGCTGTTGCTGAACTGCGTCTGGAACATCTTCTGCAGCACGGGAATGGTCTGCAGTTCGGGGTCGGAAATGATGAGCGAGGGCATCATGAAGTCGTTCCATGAGCCGATGAAGGCGAAGATGCCGATGGTGGCGCTCATGGGGCCAAGCAGCGGGAATACGAGTTTCCAGAACACCTGCCACGTTCCGGCGCCGTCCATCCGCATGCTTTCCTCCAGTTCCAGCGGGATGGAGCGCAGGAACGCCGTAAACAGCATGGTGTTGAAGGCCAGGGCAAAGACGATGTGCAGGATCGCAACGCCGAGCGGGTTGTCCAGTCCCACCAGGCCCGTGAGCTGGATCTGCGGCAGCGCCACCACGGGGAACGGGATGAACATGGCCGCGAGCAGGTAGAAGAACGACCAGCGGAAGAGCCGGCGGTCCCAGTTGCGGACGATCGCGTAGGCGGCCAGCGCCGACACCACGATTTCGCCGGCGACGGCGGTCACGGACACGAACACGGAGATCCCGAAGCCGCGGGGGAAGTTCGTGAGCGTCCACGCCTGGGCGAAGCTGTCGAAGGTCAACGGGCTTGGCAGGGAGAACGCATTGCCGTCCACGGCCTGGCCGGTGGTCTTGAACGCCATGCTGATGGTGACGTACAGCGGGATGAGCACGCCGAGCGTGCAGACGATCAACAGGGCGGTGGCGGGCCAGTTGGTGCGTTCAGGGCCGGTGCGGATGCGGCGACTGCCGGCGACGGCCGGTCCGGCGTTGCCGGGTCCTGCGTCGCCGGCGGGTCTTGTGTTGACGGGGGATGCGGGGATGGTGCGGGTCGCGTCGCTCATGCGGCGATCCCTCCTTTGCCACGTGTGAAGCGGAGTTGGATGAGTGCGATGGCGACGCTGATGAGGAAGAAGATCACGGCATTGGCCATCTGGTAGGCGTAGTCGCCGCCTTCGAAGCCGCGGAAGATCGCCATCGCAACGCTGCGGGTGGATACTCCGGGGCCGCCGTCGGTGAGGCCCACGATGATGTCGTAGGCGTTGAGGTAGTTCTTGAAGCCGAGGACGGTGTTGATGACGGCGTACCCGGCGACGAGCGGCAGGGTGATGTGGCGGAGGTTGTGCCAGGGCGTTGCCCCGTCGATGGAGCTCGCCTCGTAAACCTCCCGCGGGACCGTGAGGAGCCCTGCGATGTAGATCAGCATGGCACTGGGAATCGACTGCCAGGCGGTGACGAAGACGATGCCCAGCCAGGCCAGGTCCGGGTTGGCGAGGATGCTGGTGGCGAGCGATCCGATGCCCAGGCCCTTGCCCAGCAGCGGCAGCGAGTTCGAGAAAAGATACTGGAAGACAAAGGCGATGACGATCCCCGAGATCACCATCGGGATCACGAACACCGTGCGCAGCGCCGTACGGAAGCGCACCCGGGAGGTCAGTCCCAGGGCCAGCAGGAAGGCCAGGATGTTCACCACGACGACCGTCACGAGCGAGAAGGCAAGCGTGAACCCGTAGGCGCCGAGGACTCCTTCATCGCGGAAGACCGCGATGAAGTTCCGGACGCCGATGAAGTCGAAGTCGCCGAAGCCGACGGAGTTGGTGAAGCTGTAGATGAACCCCACCACGGCGGGCAGCGTGACGGCGAGCGTGAAGATCGCCAGCGAGGGGAAGAGGAAGAAGTAGTAGAGCGGGTCCACCCGGCCCTTGCGCGCAGTCCCTGGTCCGGGCGCTGCCGGGGCCTTCACCGCCGCTCCGGGGGAAGTCTTGGTCATGGATGACATGGAGGGGTCCTCGTTTCGTGCATCGGGTCGAAAAGGATGGTCATGCCCGGAAGGCCAGGCGCGCCCAGTCGGCGTCCATCCGGCGCAGCGTGGCTTCGGGGTCGGCGCCACCGAGAATCGACTGGATGTAGTTGGCGGCGGGGATCGTGTTCGGGATGAACTGTGAGGCGCCCATGTAGAAGCGGCCCTCGTCGTAGTACTTCTGCATTTCGACGATCCGGGGGTCCGTGACCGGCGGCGCGTCCTTGACGGTGCCGAACCCCAGGAACTTGGCGTTGTAGGGGTTTTGGACCTCCGGCTTGAGCAGGTATTGGAGGAAGGCGCGCGCCCCCTGCTGCCCGTTCGAGACCTCGGGAACCCAGAGCGACAGGTCGATGTTGACGCGGACCTTGAGGTCGGCGGGGTTGCCGGTCATTGGCAGCGGGAAGGTGCCGAGCTCCACGCCGGTGCCGGCCTTTTCGATTTCGCCGAAAGCCCAGGGCCCCTGGAAGTACATGGCGGCCTGTCCCTGCGCCATGGCAGTGTTGCCGTCCCCGTAGCCGCGGCTGGAGGCATCAGGGTTGACGTACTTGGTCAGCTGGACCATGCGCCGTACCGGTTCCAGCATGGTCCTCTGGAACGAGACCTCGGAATCGGGGCCAACCTTTTCGCCGGTTTCGTGCATGCTCCTGTAGAAGGCGCGCACGTCAACCATGCCGCCCACCGTGTAGTCGAACAGGCCCTGGGCGACTGTCCAGGGCTCGCGGAACGTGCCGTAGATCGGCGTAACGCCCGCTGCCTTGAGCACTTCGCAGACATCGATGAATTCGTCCCAGGTTGTCGGGACGGCCAGGCCGTGGGCCTCGAAGATGCGGCGGTTGTAGATGACCGACGCCGCCATGACGGAGTAGGGGATAACGCTCGTGCGGCCGGCGTAGGTGGGGTACCAGTTGGTGAGGTCGAGGACGTCGCCCCGGATGGACGCGGCTTCGGGCAGGTCGGACAGGTCCGAGAGGGCGCCGCGCTCCATGAAACGGGCCATCTCAAGGTTGTAGTTAAGGCAGCCCAGATCCGGCGGGCTGCTGCGGACGAAGCTGGCGGAGAGATTGGTTGCCATGTCGTGCAGGACGCGGAACTGGTCCTGCGAGCCCGTGAACTTCGCCGCCAGGTCGCGGAAGTAGGGGACCGCCTCCGGTTTCGACTGGTGGAACGTGATGGTCGGCCTGCCTCCCGCAGGGGCGCATCCCGCCAGTCCGAAAGCGGCGAGGGCACCCCCCGCTGCGGTGAGGAAGGTTCGGCGGGAGACTCGCGTCCCTGCGGGCGTCAAAGGTGGCAACATCGGCTCCTAAGGGCTTTCGGAGAGAATTTATTTGGATCTTATATTTAGGTCCCATACGAGGATGGGGGACGCAGGGGCTATCGTCAAGGGGTGGACGGAACTACGGCGAGCTCGACCCAACTGTTACGCCAGATCAACTCGGAGGCGCTGCTGCGCTTCGCCCTCCAGGAGCAGGTTTTTACGGCCGGGGAGGCCATGGAGGCGACCGGGCTGACACGCGCCACGGTGCTCGGCGTCTGCGACGGCCTGGTTGGTGGGGGCTGGCTTGAGGAAGTGAGCGACGGCGGTGACGCCGGCCGTGCGCCCAAGGGCCGGCCGGCACGCCGCTACCAGCTGCGGGAAGCTGCAGGTGTGGTGGTGGGGCTGGATGCCGGTGAAACCCACCTGACGGCCATCGTGGCGGACCTGCGCGGCCGTGAGCTGGGGAAGCGGCGGCGCAGCATCGACTCGCACGCGCTGGGACGGGCCGGCCGGGTGTCGGCCGCCCGGAACCTGATCGGCAAGGCGCTGGAAGACGCGGGATGCGGCGAGGACGACGTCCTGTTGACCGTGATCGGTGTTCCGGCGCCGGTGGATGCGGACGGCGGGTCTCCGGCCGGAGGGGAATTCTGGCAATTGATGAACTCCGGGTTCGCGCCGGATCTCCAGGGGGCGGTCGTCGTCGACAACGACGCCAATCTCGCGGCGATGGCCGAACAGGCGCAGCAGCCCTCGGCCAATGTTGCCACGCTGCTCTCGGGGGAGCGGTTCGGCGCCGGCCTGATCGTTGACGGGCGCCTGCTGCGCGGCGGCAGGGGCGGCGCCGGTGAAATGCGGTTCCTGGACATCCTTGCCGGCGACACGCTTGAATCCGACGAGGGCATCTCGGACGGATTCGGGGCGCTTGCGCGGAAGTGGGCGCGCAGGCGCGTCCATTCCTACGAGGGAACCACGTCGCTGCGGGGCATCCCCGGGGATGACATCAATGCGGAGGATGTGTTCGAGGCTGCCCGCGGGGGTGACCCGCTGGCGCAGGACATCATCGCAGGCCTGGGAGTGCGGCTGGCGCGGATCGCGGTGGTGCTCTCCAGCCTGCTCGACATTGAGCGGGTTGTCATCGCCGGCGGGATCGCAAGTGCGATAGAGCCGGTCCTGGAGCATGCGCGCAGCTTGCTGCCCAGGGACTCCGGGTTGCCACTGCCGTCCCTCGTCGCCAGCGCCCTCGGCGCAGAGGCCGTGGTCCGCGGCGCTGTGGAGTCCGCGCTGGTGCGGATCAGGCGCGAGCCCATGGCGTTTCTCCCCCGGACGGCCCGCTCCTGACCGCGGACGCGGGGCAAGCCCCGGCGCGGAAGCCTACAGAACGCTGCGGATGGCCTGCTCGAAGCTGCTGACGTGCTCCAGGGCGAGCCTGCCCGCCCGCTCGGAGTCGCCGTCGGCCACGGCCTCCAGCAGCTCAACGTGCTCGGAGATGTGCTCCGCCACTGAGGGCACCTTCTCCAGGACCATGCACCAGATGCGGGTGGCAAGGTTGTCGTAGCGGATCAGGACGTCCTCGAGATGGGCATTTGCCGCAGCCCGGTAGATCAGCCGGTGTACGTTGATGTCGTAGCGCATCAGGTCATAGGGGTCGTTGCCCGGATCCATCGCGGCAATCGCCTTCGCTGTTTCCCGAATCTCGGCACGCAGTGCCGGTGTTGCCAGCTTGGCGGCGCGCCGGGCGGCGAGCGGTTCCAGGGATTCGCGCAGTTCGGACACATCCGCGAGTTCGGTGATGTCAACGATCGTGGCGAACGTCCCGCGGCGTGGATAGGACACCACGAGGTGGTCGCTTTCCAGGCGCTTCAGCGCTTCGCGGACGGGCGTGCGGCCGATGCCGAGCTCGGCGGCGAGCTTGCCGTCGTTGATCGCCTCGCCCGGCCGGATATCGAGCATGATGAGGCGGTCGCGAAGGTGCCGGTAGGCCTGTTCGGAGAGCGAAAGGTCCCCGTCCCCGGCGAGGTGGTTCTCCAGTGTGACGCTCATTTCGAGGGCTCCCAAGGTAGCTATTGACTGCGAAGTGATCTGCAACATACTATTACGTCAGTTCTAATATATCAGTTACAGGTCAGTTATAGATCAGTAACTGCCAAGGCTCAGAAGGAGAACAATGCAGGACGTACTGAACGCCTCGCTCGCCACGGTGGACGCCGATGTCGCCGCCGCCGTCGCGCAGGAGCTGCACCGCCAGCAGTCCACGCTGGAAATGATCGCCTCCGAGAACTTCGCGCCGTCCGCCGTGATGGAGGCGCAGGGCTCGGTGCTGACCAACAAGTACGCCGAGGGCTACCCGGGCAAGCGCTACTACGGCGGCTGCGAGCACGTGGACGTCATCGAACAGCTCGCCATCGACCGCGTGAAGGCCCTCTTCGGTGCCGAATTCGCCAACGTCCAGCCGCACTCCGGCGCCCAGGCCAACGCCGCCGCCATGTTCGCCCTGCTGAACCCCGGCGACACCATCCTCGGCCTGTCCCTGGCCCACGGCGGCCACCTCACCCACGGCATGAAGATCAACTTCTCCGGCAAGCTCTACAACGTGGTCCCGTACCACGTCCGCGAAGAGGACCTCCGCATCGACATGGCCGAGGTCGAAGCGCTGGCCCTGGAACACAAGCCCAAGCTGATCGTCGCCGGCTGGTCCGCCTACTCCCGCCAGCTGGACTTCGCCGAGTTCCGCCGCATCGCCGACCTCGTGGGCGCCTACCTGATGGTGGACATGGCACACTTCGCCGGCCTCGTGGCCGCAGGCCTGCACCCGAACCCCGTCCCCTACGCCGACGTGGTCACCACCACCACCCACAAAACCCTCGGCGGCCCCCGCGGCGGTGTCATCCTGGCCAAGGAGGAGTACGCCAAGAAGATCAACAGCGCCGTGTTCCCCGGCCAGCAGGGCGGACCGCTGGAGCACGTGGTCGCCGCCAAGGCCGTGGCCTTCAAGCTGGCCGCAGCCCCCGAATTCAAGGAACGCCAGGAACGCGTCCTGCAGGGCGCCCAGCTGCTGGCCGAACGCCTCCTCCAGGACGACGTCCAGGCCGCCGGCATCTCCGTCGTCAACGGCGGAACCGACGTCCACCTGGTCCTGGTCGACCTGCGCAACTCCGAGCTCGATGGCCAGCAGGGCGAGGACGCCCTCCACCAGATCGGCATCACGGTCAACCGCAACGCCGTCCCGTTCGACCCCCGCCCGCCGATGGTCTCCTCCGGCCTGCGGATCGGCACCCCCGCCCTGGCCGCCCGCGGCTTCGGCGCCGCCGAATTCACCGAGGTCGCCGACATCATTGCCACGGCGCTGATCGCCGCGGCTTCCACCGGCACCCTGCCCGGGGACACCGCCGTCGAACTCCGTGGACGCGTCACCGCCCTGGCGGAGAAGTTCCCCCTCTACCCGCACCTCACCGCCGACGCCGGCCTGGCCGACGCTGAGGCAGAACTGATTGGAGCAGCCCAGTGAGCGCAGATCTCCTCCCTGAGCACCCGGCTTTCCTCTGGCGCAACCCGGAGCCCAAGTCCTCCTACGACGCCGTCATCGTCGGCGGCGGCGGGCACGGCCTGGCCACCGCGTACTTCCTGGCCAAGAACCATGGCATGACCAACATCGCCGTCCTGGAAAAGGGCTGGCTGGCCGGCGGCAACATGGCCCGCAACACCACCATCATCCGCTCCAACTACCTCTGGGACGAGAGCGCGGCCATCTACGAGCACGCCCTCAAGCTCTGGGAGATCCTGCCCGAGGAACTCGAATACGACTTCCTCTTCAGCCAGCGCGGCGTGATGAACCTGGCCCACACCCTCGGCGACGTGCGTGAAAGCATCCGCCGCGTGGGCGCCAACAAGCTCAACGGCGTGGACGCAGAGTGGCTGGACCCGCAGCAGGTCAAGGAACTCTGCCCCATCCTGAACATCCGCGACGACATCCGCTACCCCGTCATGGGCGCCACCTACCAGCCCCGCGCCGGCATCGCCAAGCACGACCACGTCGCGTGGGCCTTCGCCCGCAAGTGCGACGAAATGGGCGTGGACATCATCCAGAACTGCGAAGTGACCGGCTTCCTCAAGGACGGCGACCGCGTGGTGGGCGTCAAGACCAACCGCGGCACCATCCACACGGAAAAGGTGGGCCTGTGCGCCGCCGGCCACAGCTCGGTCCTGGCTGAGATGGCAGGCTTCCAGCTGCCCATCCAGTCCCACCCGCTGCAGGCGCTGGTGTCCGAACTGCACGAGCCGGTCCACCCCACGGTGGTTATGTCCAACCACGTCCACGTCTACGTCTCGCAGGCGCACAAGGGCGAACTGGTCATGGGCGCCGGCGTCGACTCCTACAACGGCTACGGCCAGCGCGGTTCCTTCCACGTGATCGAGCAGCAGATGGCGGCCGCCGTCGAGCTCTTCCCCATCTTCGCCAGGGCCCACGTGCTCCGGACCTGGGGCGGCATCGTGGACACCACCATGGACGCCTCCCCGATCGTGGGTGTCACCCCCGTGGAGAACATGTTCGTGAACTGCGGCTGGGGTACCGGCGGGTTCAAGGGCACGCCCGCCGCCGGCATGACCTTCGCGCACACCATCGCCACCGGCGCCCCGCACAAGCTGAACGAGCCGTTCTCACTGGAACGCTTCGAAACCGGCGCCCTCATCGACGAACACGGCGCCGCCGCCGTCGCCCACTAGCCGCCGCCACCAGAAAAGGACTAACGCACATGCTGCTGATCCCATGCCCCAACTGCGGCCCGCGGGACGAAACCGAATTCCACTACGGGGGACAGGCCCACGTGCCCTACCCGGTGAACCCCAGCGAGCTGACCGACACCGAGTGGTCCCGCTACCTCTTCTACCGTGAGAACCCCAAAGGCATCTTCGCCGAGCGGTGGGTGCACAGCACCGGCTGCCGCCAGTGGTTCAACATGCTCCGCGACACCGTCAGCTACGACATCAAGGCCATCTACCCGATGGGGGCGAAGCGGCCGGACCTGGCCGGAGCCCCGGCAGCCGAATCCGGCACCGCCAGCCTTGCCGCCGACAGCACCACCACCGGGACCGCCGCGCCCGATATCTCAGGCACCAGCATTTCCCCCGCCTCTGCCCCGGAAGGAGCCACCAAGTGACCTCCCAGAACGCCCGCCTGGCCACCGGCGGCCGCATCGACCGCACCATCTCCTGGCGCTTCACCGTGGACGGCGAGGAATTCACCGGCCACCCCGGCGACACCCTGGCCTCGGCTCTGCTGGCCAACGGCCGCATCGCCGCCGGCAACTCGCTCTATGAGGACCGCGCCCGTGGCATCATGTCCGCCGGCGTCGAGGAAGCCAACGCCCTGGTCCGCGTGGAAGCCCGCTTCCCCGGCCACGTCGCCGAATCCATGCTCCCGTCCACCACCGTTTCCCTCGTAGATGGCCTGAAAGCCACCCAGCTCAACGGCCTGGGCAAGCTGGACCCCGCCGACGACCGCGCCGAATACGACAAGAAGTACGTCCACACCGACGTCCTGGTGATCGGCGGCGGCCCCGCCGGCCTCGCCGCGGCCCGGGAAGCCGTCCGCAGCGGCGCCCGCGTCATGCTCCTGGACGACCAGCCCGAACTCGGCGGCTCCCTGCTCTCCGGTTCCACGGACGGTGCACTGGCCGAGACCATTGAAGGCAAGCCGGCCCTCGAGTGGGTTGCCGACGTCGAAGCTGAACTGGTTTCCGGCGCCGAATCCACGGTCCTGAACCGCACCACCGCTTTCGGTGCCTACGACGCCAACTACGTCATCGCCGTCCAGAACCGCACCGACCACCTCAGCAGCCCCGCAGCCCCCGGCGTGTCCCGCCAGCGGATTTGGCACATCCGTGCCAGCCAGGTTGTCCTCGCTCCGGGCGCCCACGAGCGTCCCCTCGTGTTCGAGAACAACGACCGCCCCGGCATCATGCTGGCCTCGGCCGTCCGCACCTACCTGAACCGGTACGCGGTGGCCGCCGGCAAGCGCGTGGTCATCAGCACCACCAACGACAGCGCCTACGCCGTCGCCGCCGACCTCGCCGCCGCCGGCGTCAAGGTCGCAGCCGTGGTGGACGCCCGGCCCAAGCTCACCGCGGTGGCAACCGCCGCCGTCGAATCCGGGATCCGGGTGCTGATCGGCAGCGCGGTGGCCAACACCTCGGCTGACTCCGCGGGCCGGCTGGACGGCGTCACCGTCCGCAGCATCAACGACGACGGCGAACTCACCTCCGGCGTCGAGCAGATCGCCGCCGACCTGCTGGCAGTCTCCGGCGGCTGGAGCCCGCTGGTCCACCTGCACTCCCAGCGGCAGGGCAAGCTGCGCTGGGACGAGGAGCTGGCCGCGTTCGTGCCCAGCACCGAGGTACCCAACCAGCAGACCATTGGCTCCGGCCGCGGCTCGTTCGCCACCGAAGACTGCGTCGCCGAGGGCATCTCGGCCGGCGCACGGGCGGCCATCGGCGCCGGGTTCACCTCCGCCGTCGAGCCTTCCGTCCTGGCTGAGCCGAAGGCCTCCGCCCCCACCCGCCAGCTATGGCTGGTACCGGGCGAGAACGGCACCCCTGACGACTGGCACCACCACTTCGTCGACTTCCAGCGCGACCAGTCCGTGGCTGACGTCCTCCGTTCCACCGGGGCCGGCATGCGCTCGGTGGAGCACGTCAAGCGGTACACCTCGATCAGCACCGCCAACGACCAGGGCAAGACGTCCGGCGTCAACGCCATCGGCGTCATCGCCGCGGCGCTGCGCACGGCCGGCGAGGCTTCCCGCGGCATCGGCGACATCGGCACCACCACCTACCGCGCACCGTTCACCCCGGTCGCCTTCGCGGCACTGGCCGGACGCCAGCGCGGCGAACTGTTCGATCCCGCCCGCGTCACGTCGATCCACCCCTGGCACGTGGCCAAGGGCGCACTGTTCGAGGACGTCGGACAGTGGAAGCGGCCCTGGTACTACCCGCAGGACGGGGAGGACATGGACGCCGCCGTGCTGCGCGAATGCGCCGCCGTCCGCGACTCCGTGGGCTTCATGGACGCCACCACGCTGGGCAAGATCGAAATCCGCGGCAAGGACGCGGGGGAGTTCCTGAACCGCGTCTACACCAACGCGTTCAAGAAGCTCGCACCCGGCTCGGCACGCTACGGCGTCATGTGCACCCCGGACGGCATGATCTTCGACGACGGCGTGACCCTGCGCCTCGACGAGGAGACCTACTTCATGACCACCACCACCGGCGGCGCCGCCAAGGTGCTGGACTGGCTGGAGGAATGGCTGCAGACCGAATGGCCGGAGCTGGACGTCAAGTGCACCTCGGTCACCGAGCAGTGGAGCACCATTGCGGTCGTCGGGCCCAAGTCCCGTGAAGTCATCGCCAAGGTGGCGCCGGAACTGGCTGCCAACGGCGGCCTGGACGCCGAAGCCTTCCCGTTCATGACCTTCCGAGAGACCAGCCTCGCCTCCGGCGTTCGGGCCCGGATCTGCCGGATCTCGTTCTCCGGTGAGCTGGCCTACGAAATCAACGTGCCGGCCTGGTACGGACTGAACACCTGGGAAGCAGTCGCTGCTGCGGGTGCCGAGTTCAACATCACCCCGTACGGCACCGAAACCATGCACGTGCTCCGCGCCGAGAAGGGCTACCCGATCGTCGGGCAGGACACCGACGGCACGGTCACCCCGCAGGACGCCGGCATGGAGTGGATCGTCTCCAAGGCCAAGGACTTCATCGGCAAGCGCTCCTACACCCGGGTTGACGCCCAGCGCGAGGACCGCAAGCACCTGGTCAGCGTCCTCCCCGTGGACGGCTCGCTCCGGCTGCCCGAAGGCACCCAGCTCGTGGAAAAGGGCCGCTCCACCAACCCCGCCTACGGCCCTGTGCCGATGGAAGGGTTCGTCACCTCCAGCTACCACAGTGCAGCGCTGGGCAGGTCGTTCGGCCTGGCCCTGATCAAGAACGGACGCAACCGCATCGGCGAAACGCTGGTGGCGGCCGCCGGCGACCAGCTGGTGGACGTGGTTGTTGCAGAAACAGTGCTTTTTGACCCCGAAGGGACCCGTAAAGATGGCTGAAACAGCAGCATCCCCGACCTCCGCCAAGACTTCTGCGGAGAAGAACCTCGCAGCCCGCGTCAGCCCCGCCAGGCAGCTGGCGGAGGCGTTCGCGGCAGGCTCCCTGGCCGGCACCGTTGAGCTCTCCGAACTGCCCTTCCTGACCATGGTGGGCCTCCGTGCCAACTCAGGCTCGGATGCGGCAACCCGGCTGGCCGCTGTCACCGGCGGCCTCCCGGCCGGATCCGGCGCAGTGGCCGGCAACGGCGACGTGTCCGTCCTGTGGCTGGGCCCCTCCGAGTTCCTGGTGGTGGCACCCACCGAGGCACACGAGTCCCTGGGCGGCGACCTGATCCCCGCCCTCCGGGAAGCCCTCGGCGGCGACGCGGGCCAGGTGGTGGACCTCTCCGCCAACCGCACCACGTTCGAACTCAACGGTCCGCGGGCCCGGGCCGTCCTGGAAAAGGGCTGCTCGCTGGACCTGCACCCCCGGGTGTTCAAGGCCGGCACCGCGTTCTCCACGGAAATCGCGAACATCCCGGCCGTCCTGTGGAAGACCGGCGAAGAGTCGTTCCGGATCTTCCCGCGCGCATCCTTCGCCGAGTTCCTGGGCCGGTGGCTGCTGGACGCCATGCGGGAGTACGCCTCGCCTGAGGTTCCCTGATGGCGCTCAGCGTCCTGGATCTGTTCTCTGTTGGCATCGGGCCCTCGTCGTCACACACGGTGGGCCCGATGCGGGCGGCCAAGCTCTTCGCCGACGGGCTCAAGGGCGACGGGCAACTGGCGTCCACCGTGCGCGTCCAGTCGGAACTCTTCGGTTCCCTGGGCGCCACGGGGCGTGGCCACGGCTCCGACAAGGCAGTGGTCCTGGGGCTGCAGGGCCTGGAGCCGGAAACGGTTAACACGTTCACGGCCGACGACCAGGTGGCAGCGGCCGCCCTGAACGCCGAACTGCAGATCGCGGGCACGCACCGGGTGGACTTCAACTGGGAAGAGGACGTGGTGCTCCACCGCCGCAAGTCCCTTCCCGCGCACCCCAACGGCATGACGTTCCGGGCCTTCGACCACAACGGGGCCGTCCTGAGCGAGCGGAGCTTCTACTCGATCGGCGGCGGCTTCGTGGTGGACGGCGACGCCCAGGGGGCGGACAAGGTGGTGGCTGACGATACCGTGCTGCCGTACCCGTTCTCCACGGCTGATGAGCTGCTGCAGATCTGCAGCCGTGAAGGCATGTCCATCTCCGACGTCATGCTGGCCAACGAGCTGACCTGGCACAGCGAAGCCGAACTTCGGGAAAAGCTGCTGGGGCTGTGGGCCGTGATGAAGGAGTGCGTGCAGAACGGCTGCAACGCCGAGGGCATCCTGCCCGGCGGCCTTAAGGTGGCCCGCCGGGCGCCGGCGCTGTTCAAGACCCTCTCCAAGGACTCCGCCAGCACCGACGCGCTGCACGCCATGGAATGGGTGAACCTCTTCGCTCTTGCGGTGAATGAGGAGAACGCAGCCGGCGGCCGCATCGTTACCGCCCCCACCAACGGGGCTGCCGGGATCGTGCCTGCGGTCCTGCACTATTACATGAAGTTTGTTCCGGGGGCCGACGACGACGGCGTGGTCCGCTTCCTGCTGGCGGCGGCCGCCGTCGGAATCCTGTTCAAGACGAACGCCTCCATCTCCGGCGCCGAAGTGGGCTGCCAGGGCGAGGTGGGCTCCGCCTGCTCAATGGCTGCGGCCGGGCTCTGCGAAGTGCTCGGCGGAACGCCGGCACAGGTGGAGAACGCCGCCGAGGTGGGGATCGAGCACAACCTCGGCCTGACCTGCGATCCCGTGGGCGGGCTGGTGCAGATCCCCTGCATCGAGCGGAACGCGATCGCCAGCGTCAAGGCGATCAACGCGGCCCGGCTGGCCCTGCACGGGGACGGCAGCCACAAGGTCTCGCTGGACAAGGCGATCAAGACCATGCGCGACACCGGTGCCGACATGAAGACCAAGTACAAGGAAACCTCCCGAGGAGGCCTCGCCGTGAATGTGATCGAGTGCTGAGCCATGACTGTTACTGAAACCCATCTGCCCGCCCCGAAGGCGCCCGCCACCGTGGAGCACGTCCTGACCCTGGACTGCCCGGAGGGCCCCGGCATCGTCCACGCCGTCTCCGGCTTCCTGCTGGAGCACGGCTGCGACATCATCGACAACAAGCAGTTCGGTGAGCGCACCGAGGGCCACTTCTTCATGCGGGTGCACTTCGTCTCCGAGGGGGACGAGTCCACCCTGCAGGTCCTGCGGGAATCCTTCGCCCCCGTGGCCGACAAGTTCGGCATGCGGTGGCAGCTGGAGC
Source organism: Arthrobacter sp. C152 (assembly GCF_054890965.1). Taxonomy (NCBI): domain Bacteria; kingdom Bacillati; phylum Actinomycetota; class Actinomycetes; order Micrococcales; family Micrococcaceae; genus Arthrobacter; species Arthrobacter sp. C152. Next base: position 98,435 of record NZ_JBTZSU010000005.1, on the reverse strand, counting down.
GCCAGGGGTCCAAGCGCCGGGTGCTGATCATGGTCTCCAAGTTCGGGCACTGCCTCAACGACCTGCTCTTCCGGGCGCGGATCGGGGAGCTGCCGGTGGACGTCGTGGCCGTGGTATCCAACCACACCGACCACCAGGCGCTGGTGGAGTGGCACGGCATCCCGTTCCACCACATCCCCCTCACGGCGGACACCAAGCCCCAGGCGGAGGCGCGGCTGATGGAGCTCGTGGACGGCCTGGACGTGGAACTGGTGGTGCTGGCCCGCTACATGCAGGTGCTCAGCGACGACCTGACGCGTCAGCTGGACGGCCGCGCCATCAACATCCACCACTCGTTCCTGCCCAGCTTCAAGGGCGCCAAGCCGTACCACCAGGCGTATGCCCGGGGCGTGAAGACCGTGGGTGCCACGGCGCACTACGTCAACGCGGAGCTGGACGAGGGGCCCATCATCTCCCAGCAGGTGGTGGACGTTGACCACACGTACGGTCCCGAGGACCTGGTGGCCGCCGGCCGCGACACGGAGTGCAAGGCCCTCTCCAACGCCGTGAAGTGGCATTGCGAAGGCCGGGTCATCCTGCAGGGCAACCGCACTGTGGTGCTCCGGTAACTGCCGTGTCGCTGCGCAAATACCGTGACTGGAACCGGCTGGTCGGCATCCCCGTGGAGGTCCGGCAGTACGGCCGGACCATCCGCACCGGCCTGGTGGACGACGTCATGCCGGATTCCTCCATGCTGTGGCTGATGGCCGACTCGTCCCATGGCCGGACTCTTTACAACGCCCACGAGGACTTTGAGGTCTGGATCGAACTGGAGCTGCTCGAAGCGCACCACCTCCTGCAGGTGGCTGCGCCCGTCAGCGTGTAATCCTGGACTGCCCAGAGCGCGGCTGGCTGCCCCACAAGGGCCGCCGGCCGCGCTCTTGCATGTGCCGTCAGCCGTACCGGATGGCGGGCGGCGCTGGGTTTCCCCACCTTTGAGCAAGGACGACGGCGTGTCCCGGCCACACGCCGTCGTCCGGCGGGCAGTCCAGGCCAAACCTGGGGAGATTCAGCAGAAAAAAGAGCGTGCCGCCCGGGGACTTCCGGTCCCGGGCAGCACGCCCCCGGCGGGTTTGCCCGCCAGGGCTTGAAGGTGCGCATCGTCGAAGCCCGGGACCGCATCGGCGGACGGACCTGTCTGGACCACCGGCTGGGCCGCGATCTGGAGATCGGCGGAACGTGGGTCCACTGGACCCAGCCTTACGTCTGGGCGGAGCTGAAGCGGTACGGTATCGGCACGGTCCCCAGCCCGGAGCCGCAGCGCGCGTTCTGGTGGGCCGACGGCGGCCGCCGGGAAGGTGCCCCGGAAGCCCTGCTGGCGCTCATCGGCGAATACAACGGGGCATTCGTCAAGGAGGCCCGCACCTTCTTCCCCGAGCCGTTCAGACCCTTCAACGGGGATGCGTTCAGGGAAATCGACCACATTTCAGTGCAGGACCGGATCCGGGAGCAGTTCGCGCCGGGCCCGGCCCGGGACATCCTTGAATCCTTTTGGGCCCTCAACTCAACGGACCGTTGGACGATGCTGCGCTGACCCAGGCCCTCCGCTGGGTGGCGCTGACAAATGGCGACTGGGCCGTCGACTTCGGCTTTGCCGTGGCGGGAATAACGGACGACGGCGGTGCCGTGACGGTCCGCAGCGCGGACGGCCGCGCCCTGCGCGCAAGGGCCGCCATCGTCACCGTTCCGCTCCATGCCATGGCACCCATCGACTTCGAGCCGCCGCTGGAGGCGGCGAAGGCAGAAGGGGCGGCGCTGGGGCAGGCGGACTGGCCGTTGAACTTCTTCCAGGCTGAATACACGCTCGACGGCGACACGATCGTCGTGGGATTTGGCCCTGACGCGTCGACGATCGACGCATCGGATGCAGCGGCAGTGCAGGCGCAGCTGGCCCGGCTGGTACCCGGCGTCGAGGTCCTGGACGTGGCCACCCATGATTGGGTGGCGGACCCGCTGGCGGGGGAGACCTGGCCCATGCACCGCACCGGGTTCCTCAGCAGGCACCTCGCGGCGATGCAGTCCGCCCACGGCAATGTGTTCTTTGCCGGCTCGGACACCGCAAACGGCTGGGGCGGCTTCATCGACGGCGCCATCGAAAGCGGCATGGAAGCGGCCCTGGACGCCGCAGCACTTCTCGCCGGCCGCCGCAACGCACTGCGCTGACAATCAACAACTGGTCGCTGGCGGACAAGGCGCATCCCCCGCCCGCTGACAAGCTGGATTCCACAGCAATTTTCCCAAGCTCATGACCGTTAAGAAGGATCAAATGAGTATTTCGAATTCCGAGCCCCGGACCATTGACGCTCCGGCCAAGGCGCATTCAACCGCCCTGCGCGCCGGCAGCGTCGGCGTGCTGGGCATCCTCTTCTTCGTCCTGTCGGCCCAGGCGCCCCTGACAGGCATCGTCGGCGCCTCACCGCTCGCCGCAGCGCTCGGCAACGGCGCCGGCGCGCCCGGCGCCTATCTGATCGTGGGCATCGTGATCGTCATCTTCGCGGTGGGCTTCGTGGCCATGAGCCGCAAAATCCAGGCCAACGGCGCGTTCTACGCCTACGTCACCGCGGCGTTCGGCAGGAAGACCGGTGCGGGGGCCGCGTGGCTGGCGCTGCTGGCCTACAACACGGTGCAGGCCGCCATGTACGGGCTCTATGGCGCAGCCTTTTCCGGGTTGCTGGCCTCGATCGGCGTCGAGGTGCCGTGGTGGCTGCTGGCCGTCGCCACCATGGCCGGCGTCCAGGTTCTCGGCTCGCTGAACATCGAACTCGGCGCCCGGGTCCTGGCCCTGCTGGTTGGGCTCGAAGTGGCCATCCTGCTGCTGTTCGGCTTCACCGTCCTGTTCAGCGGCGGCGGTCCCGAGGGCATCAGCGCAGCCGCATCCTTCTCGCCGGAGGCCATCGGCGCCGGGGCGCCCGGGGTTGCCATCATGTTTGCCGTGGCGTCCATGTTCGGGTTCGAGTCCACGGCCATCTATTCGGCCGAGGCTAAGGACCCCGAGCGGACGGTGGCCCGCGCAACGTATCTCTCGGTCGGCGTGATTTCCGTGTTCTTTGCCTTCATCTCCTGGATGCTGGTCAGCTACTACGGTCCGTCACAGGTGATGGACGCCGCCGGTGCGGCGCTTGAATCCGGCGACGCCACGTCCTTCGTGCTGGGGCCCCTGGTGGAACTGTTCGGCCCCTGGGCGGGCATCGTGGCCGGCATCCTGCTGGTCACCTCGCTGCTCGCCGGCATCATCGCCTTCCACAACGGCATCAACCGGTACCTGCACTCCCTGGCGCTGCGTGGTTCCCTGCCCGCCGTGCTGGCCCGGACCAACCGGCACCGCGCACCCGCGGTGGCCGCCTGGATCCAGTCGGCCACCGCCGTCGTGCTCGTGGTGCCCTTCGCCGTCCTTGCCCTCGATCCCGTGCTGACCCTCTTTTCCTGGTTCAGCGGGCTCGCTGTCGCCGCGCTGCTGGTGCTGTACATGCTGTGCTCGGTGGCCGTCGTCGGCTTCTTCCGCAGCGAACGCGCACAGCTGTGGCAGACGCGCCTTGCTCCCGCCCTTGCGACGGTACTGCTCGGCTGGGTCCTGTTCCTGGTGGTCAGCAACTTCACGGCCCTGATCGGCGGCAGCACGGAGACGGCCAGCGCCCTGTTGTCGGCCGTGCCCGTGGTCTTCCTGGCCGGGGTGCTGCTGGAGTGGACCGTCCAGCGCCGCCACGCCGCCCCCGTGGCCCACGCGCTTACTTAACCGGCAGGGGCTCTCCGGCACTGGCCCGGCGCGGAACACCAATTCCGCGCCGGGCCAGTGTGTGTGCGGCGAGGAACATACCGGCCAGCAGCGCCGCCGCCACCCCTGACGCCTCGAGCGTCCGAGGCCAGTTCCCGGTGAGTCCCAGGAAGGCGGGAATGGTGGCCGTGACCTGGCTGGCGAGGACGACCGCCCACCCCGTAAACGGGTCCAGGCGGTGCGCGCCAAGGGCCAAGGAGGCGAAGAGGAGCGCCCACAACACCGCCCAGCACACCCACAGCACGGCCAGCAGCGGATCACTGCCGGACCAGGCGCCAGCGAGCAGCAGCCCACACAGCGCCACCATTCCGCAGAACCAGCCCAGGCCCCGCGACCCCAGCTCCAGCAGGGCATCCAGCCCGGCGTACAGGTACGTCATCCCGAACAGGAACATGCCGGCGGCGGTGAGCAGCGTGCCTGCGGCGGTGCTGCCGGCGGAGAGATGGACGACGCCGAGCACCAGTTGGATGGCGCCGACCGCCATGCTGCACACGGCCGCGTCCCGGCGGGGCAGGTGCCCCAGGGTGGCGAGCCCGTTGACCAGCAGCGCAACACCGGAGAGCAAAAGGCAGATGTAGGGCATCAGGCTGTCCCCCCGTGCGGCGCGGCCGAGGCACGGGGCATAAGTCGAAACTTCTTTGTCACATGACGGAGGTTAGCGCCACCCGCGGCGGAGCGCCTATCGGCCCTTGGTTGTAATTGGTTGGGAGGGACTGCCCCGAACGGTGTACGGCTTCAGGCGCCGCGGCGCCACTCGCTCGGTGATACGCCGAAGGCATCCCGGAACGTGCGGCTGAAGTGTGCGGCGTCGAGGATTCCCCAGCGTGCTGCCACCGCGCCCACGGACTTTCCCGCATGCAGCGGATCCCGGAGTTCCCGGCGCGCCCCCTCCAGCCGCTGGGTCCGGATCCAGCTGGCCACCGTGGTCCCGGATTCGTGGAAGACGTTGTGCAGGTGCCGGGTGGAGATGAAGTGCGCCGCCGCGATGCTTGCCGGCGAGAGCAGGGGATCGGAGAGATTGGCCTCGATGTACTCACGGACCGACACGGCCAGCAATGCCTGCGGCTTCATCCGGTCCGGGGTGATGTCCATTTCCGCGTGGAGCATGGTGGACACCAGGTCCAGGGCGTTGGCTGCCAGCCGGGAACCGCTGGGGCCGTTGAGAACGTCCAGGTTCGCGGACAGCTGCCGGATGAACTGGCCGACAATCCCGCTCAGGCCCCCGGCAGCGGCCATCCGCACCGCCGCGAGCTGCCCCACATAGTCGGCGGGCAGGGACAGGGCCTCGCAGGGAAACATCAGCACCATGATGCGGGTGCTGTCTTCAAAAGCGAGGGTATAGGGCCGGCTGGTGTCGTAGATGGCGAGGTCGCCGGGCTGGAGTACTGCTTCGCGGTTGTCCTGGATGAGCAGCCCCGTCCCCTCGAGCTGCAGGTTCAGCTTGAAGTAGCGCTCGTGGGCCTGGGCGATGAGTGCCGGCGTGCGGTGGACTTCATGCGATGTGGCGGTAACTTCCACGATGGACATCCGGTCCAGCACCCGGGAGCGAATGCGGCCCTGGAAGCCGTCCACATCCGTTGTCCGGGCGGTGAGGGGCACGAACGATTCGGCCACCAGGTGCTTCCAGTGGTCAAAGGACGCAGCCACGCTGGTGGTGAGGTCCTGAGTGCTGTGCCGGGCCGCTGCCGTTGTTGCCATGGATGTTCCTCGCACTGGGTTGCCGCTTGCCGTTCCCCCAACTGTGTCGCATGACACAGCCCCTTCAGGCTAAAGCGGGGCAGCCTTATTTTCAACACTTGGCGAAAAAAGAATCCGCGGCTCTCAGGCGGGTCCAAGCTTGCCGTGCCATGCTCCGCCCATGGACTCCAGTGCGGCTTCCCGGACCAGCAGGCACGACTTCAACTCCCGCACGCACCGATCAAGCCTGAGGATGCTGGTGATGCTCGGCGCCGGCCTGCTTACCGCAGCGCTGGTGGGCATCGGCGGCAACTGGGCCTACGCCCCTGCCCTTGGCTGGGCGGCGGCCTCGGCCATCTACCTGGTGTGGGTCTGGAGCGTGATCGGCCGCCTTGATCCGGCGGCTACCGCTGCGCATGCGCGCCGGGAAGACCCCGGCCGCGTGTTCTCGGATGCCCTGGTCCTCACTGCCACGCTGGCCAGCTTCGCCGGGGTGGCGCTGATCCTCAACGACGCTTCCCGCGCCCAGGGGCCCGGCAAGGATGCCATTGTTGCGATGGCACTGGGCAGCATCGCCCTGTCCTGGTTCCTGGTCCAGACGCTTTTCACCCTGCGGTACGCCGCCATCTACTACCGCGACCGGACCGGCGTGGATTTCAACGAAGACACGCCGCCGCGCTACGCCGACTTTGCCTACCTGGCCTTCACGGTGGGCATGACGTTCCAGGTGTCGGATACCAGCCTCAATACCAGGGCGGTCCGCGGGACCGTCCTGCGGCAGGCGCTGCTGTCCTACCTCCTGGGAGCGATCGTCCTGGCCACTACCATCAACCTGGTCTCGGGGCTGATTCACTGACCGCCAGGACTATTCTGGGCCCATGGCGGAGATCAAAATGAACTGGCACCACCGGCACAAGGCCGGCCTGAGTGCCGGTGACAGGGCTGCTGACACGCTGCGCAACGGCATGGGCAGCTGGCCGTTCGTGGGAATTTTTGTGGGCTTCATGACGCTGTGGGCGGCGGTCAACTCCTTCGTCCTTGCAGCGGACGCGTGGGACCCCTACCCGTACATCCTGCTGAACCTCTTCCTGTCCATGCTGGCCGGCCTGCAGGGTGCCATCCTGCTCATCGCCGCCAAGCGCCAGGACGCCATCGCCTCGGCGATGGCACAGCATGACTACGAAACGGACGTGCGCGCCGCGGCGCATATCGAAATGCTGATGAACATCAACGCCGAACAGCTGCAGCTGCTGCAGGAGCTGCGGGCCATGGTGGACAGCCGCGGCCCGGAAGAAGCCGCCGGAAACCGGCCCTGAACACGCCGATGGGTGCAGCTCCGGCTGGAGCTGCACCCATCGGGAGCGGCCAATCAGTCGCGCTTGAACGCGTCCTTGACCTTTTCGCCGGCCTGCTTCAGGTCGGCTTTGGACTGGTCGGCCTGCCCTTCGGCCCGCAGGCTTTCATCGCCCGTAGCCTCGCCGGCAGCTTCCTTGCCCTTGCCGCCAAGCTTCTCGGCGGCGTTTTCGATCTTGTCATCCAAGCCCATGAGATGCTCCTTGCCTTCGTACCCGCTCCGGTGTCCCGAAGCCTGACCCGTCAATAGTAAGCATGCTTTCAGTTATTGCGTCCACTTCGGGCCGGAATTCCCGGCAAACTCGCAGGCTCGCCCGCGGGTGCGGTCAGCTGCGGAGCAGGGCGAGGTAGCCCTCAAGCTGTCCTGCGTGCCCGAAGTCGGTATCGCCGGGCGGCGCCAGGGCGGCCTCGATCTGGGCGCCCAGCAGCATGTTCAGCAGCTGGCCGGCCAGCAGGGAATCGTCGACGGCGGCGCGCACCTCGCCTGCCTCCCGCGCCTCTGCGAGGTGGCGGCGGATGGTGTGCAGCCACTCGTCCATTGACTGCCGGTGGATCTGCGCCTTTTGGGGATCGTTGACAGCTTTTTGCCAGAACGGGATGACGATCCGCGCCTCGTTGATGCGCTCCTCGTCCAGCGGAAGGACCTCGAGGCAGAAGGCGCGGAGGGCGTCCATTCCGGACTTCCCTGCGGCGACCTCTGCGATGCGCTGGTTGGTCCGGTTGAACACGTGGCCGAAGGCGAATTCGAGCAGTGTGTCCTTGGTGGGGAAATACGGCTTGAGCGCGCCGTTGGCGAAGCCGGCCTCCATGGCAATCTCGCGCATGGTGGCGCCTTCGAGGCCGTTCCTGGCGATGATCCGCCAGGTGGCGTCCACGAGCTCCAGGCGGCGCTCGTCATGGTCCACTATCTTCGGCACCGCAGCAACTCCCCGGAAATACTTTCGCCCAGACTCTTGTGAGCCATGTTACGGACGTTTATTCTCTACAACTATAGAAAATAAAACCAGTGGCCGGAAACGGCCCGGACAAAGGTTCTCCCATGACGCTTGCACCAACCGAAACCACCCGAGCCTTCCGCCTGGCGACTGCAGAGGAAATCCTGGACGTCCGCTCCATCCTGCAGTCGGAAGGCCATTTGGGCCCGCAGCAGCGGATCGCCTATCTTGGCCTGATGGACCCGGCCCGGGGCGCGGCTCCGGACGATGCGGACCGCCGCTTCCGGGTCTTCATCCACGACGTCTCCGGGGCTGCGCCGCGCGACGTCGTCGTCTCCGTGACGCACCGGTTGGTGCTGTCCGCCGTCGAACTCGACACCGCGGTGACCGGCGAACTCCCGGTCCTCGAGGAGGAGTTCGAGGTGGTGGAGTCGCTTCTTGCTACTGATGGCCGCTGGCTGGAGGCGCTCGCCGCCCGGGGCCTTGACGTGGAGAAAGTGCGCGTGGCGCCGCTGTCCGCCGGCGTCTTCGAGTACGCCGAGGAGAAGGGCCGCCGCATCCTGCGCGGTCTCGCCTTCGTCCAGGATTTCCCGGAGGACAGCGCCTGGGCGCACCCCGTGGACGGCCTGGTGGCCTACGTGGACGTGGTCAGCAAGGAAGTCACCCGGGTGATCGACCTCGGGGCCATGCCCATCCCCGCCGAGCACGGCAACTACACCGACCCCGAACTGACCGGCCCCATCCGCGAAACCCAGAAGCCCATCAGCATCACCCAGCCCGAAGGGCCCAGCTTCACCGTCACGGGCGGCAACCACGTGGAATGGGAAAAATGGAGCGTTGACGTCGGCTTCGATGTCCGCGAGGGCGTGGTCCTGCACAACCTGGCCTTCCACGACGGAGGCAGGCAGCGGCCCATCATCAACCGCGCCTCGATCGCCGAGATGGTGGTCCCGTACGGCGACCCCTCACCCGTCCGGTCCTGGCAGAACTACTTCGACACCGGCGAATACCTGGTGGGCCAGTACGCCAACTCGCTGGAACTGGGCTGCGACTGCCTGGGCGAGATCACCTACCTCAGCCCCGTCATCAGCGACGCGTTCGGCAACCCGCGGGAAATCCGGAACGGCATCTGCATGCACGAGGAGGACTGGAGCATCCTGTCCAAGCACTCCGACCTGTGGAGCGGCGTCACCTACACCCGCCGCAACCGCCGCCTGGTGATCTCCTTCTTCGCCACCATCGGCAACTACGACTACGGCTTCTACTGGTACCTCTACCTGGACGGCACCATCGAGTTCGAGGCCAAGGCCACCGGCATCGTCTTCACGTCCGCGTTCCCTGAAGGCGGCTCGGACAACATCTCCCAGCTCGCGCCGGGCCTGGGGGCACCCTTCCACCAGCACCTCTTCAGCGCCCGGCTGGACATGGCCGTGGACGGCTTCACCAACCGCGTGGAGGAGGAGGACGTGGTCCGCCAGCCCATGGGCCCGGGCAACGAGCGCGGCAACGCCTTCACCCGCAGGCGCACCCTCCTGGCCCGCGAATCCGAGGGCGTCCGGGAAGCAGACGCCCGGGCCGGCCGCACCTGGATCATCTCCAACCCCGAATCCCGCAACCGGCTGGGCGAACCGGTGGGATACAAGCTCCACTCGCACAACCAGCCCACGCTGATGGCGGACCCCGGCTCGTCGATCGCCAAGCGCGCGGCGTTCGCCACCAGGGACCTGTGGGTCACCCGCTACGCGGAGGAGGAACGCTACCCCACGGGGGACTTCGTCAACCAGCACGCCGGCGGCGCCGGCCTGCCCGCCTACGTGGCCCAGGACCGCGACATCGACGGCCAGGACATCGTCGTCTGGCACACCTTCGGGCTGACACACTTCCCGCGGGTGGAGGACTGGCCGATCATGCCCGTGGACACCGTGGGCTTCAAGCTCCGGCCTGAGGGTTTCTTCGACCGCAGCCCCGTCCTCGACGTCCCGGCCAACCCGAACCAGCAGGCCGCGACCTGCCACAGCGAAGGCGGCAGCGGTGGCTGCCACTAGCCTGGCCTCCGCAACGGCAGGAAGTACGACGGCGGCAGGACGGGCCCGCGCCAAAGGTCCCGTCCTGCACCGGCGGCTGGCCGCGGTAGTAACCGCGGCGTCCTGCGCGGCCCACCTGTGGCTCGCCGTGTCGGGGCAGCACGGCGTCTGGGTGAGCGCGCTGATGCTGGCCCTCGCCGCCGTGTGTATCCCGTGCACTGTCCACATCTGGCGGCAGGGCCGGCTGGGCGCGCTGCGCCAGGTCATTGTGGCCGCCATCGCCATGGCCGCCCTGCACGCTGCCCTGCTGCTCGGTGCGGGCGGCCTGCTTGGAGCGGGCGGTGCCGGGCACGCCCACGGCGGGGCGCCGGCGTCGTCCGCTGTTGCTCCCGGTGCGGCGCAGCTGCTGCTGGTCATCGCCGTGGAACTGGCGACGGCGCTGCTGGCCGCCACCCTGGTGGCCCGGCTGCGGCGGTCAGCTCGCGCGGTGGCCTGACTCAGCCGGCTGCTGCGCCAAGGGGCCGGGCCACGTGCAACCGTTCGTGGTCCAGGAGCCACTGGAGGGATTCGAAGATGGCCTGCTCGGGTTCGTACCGCGGCGCATAGCCAAGCACCGACGCGGCTTTGTCGATGCTGAAGCAGTGGCTGCGGTTGAGATGGCCCCAGCTCGACTCGGCGTACTCCCGTGAGGTGTTTTCACGGAACCGGTCCCAGTCGACAGTCTCCAGCACGGCTGCGTGCCCGAACCAGGCCGCGGCGATGTCGGCGTAGCCGCGGACGGTCAGCGCGGTGGGCGCGACGATGTTGAAGTCCTCGCCGGACGCCGCCTCCCGCCGGGCGATGGCCTGCTCGAAGGCGTGGGCAACGTCGTCGGCGTGCACGTGGTGCATCAGCTCCGCGCCGCTGCCCGGAACCCGCAGCGGCTGCCCGGACGAGAGCGCCTGCCAGACGGCAGGGTCAAGGTTTCCGAGCGGACCGATCGGGTGCCACCCCGGCCCCACGATGTGGCCGGGGTGCAGCGACGTGGTGGCCAGGCCGCCGCTGGCCGTCTCCTCCTGCAGCATTACGGCGATCCGGTGCTTCTGGATGCCGTACTCGCCAAACGGTTCCGCCGCCGAGTCCGAGCCTTCCCTGATGGGCAGCTTCAGGCTTTGCCCGTACCGCCAGATGGAGCCGCAGTGCAGCAGGTGCCCCACCTCGCCGCGCAGGCGGTGCACCAGGGCCGCTGCCGATTCGAGCGTGAAGCAGACCAGGTCCACCACCACGTCCGGTTTTAGTTTCGCCACCCGGTCCGCGAAGGTCCCGTCCCGGTCCTCCCGCACCCGGTCAGCGATGACCGGGTGCACCTGCTGCCACTCGGGCGCATCGGTGTAGGCCTTGCTGGTGCCGCGGCTGATGTTCGTGACGTCGTGGCCGGCACGGACCAACCGGGGGACCAGGAACGAACCGATGTGTCCGCTGCCGCCGATAACGGTGACTTTCATGTGGCTGGCTGGCTCCTTTGTCTCAGGCGGGCTTGGCGAACTCGGCCGCGCTCATCACTTCATAGCCGACGAACGTCTCATTGTTTTCCACCCATGCATCATGCCCGGCGGGGATGGCATAGGCGTCACCGGCACGGATGGTCATTTGGCTCCCGTCCTCCAGCTGCACGGTCAGGGTTCCGGCGGTGCAGAAGCCCAGGTGGTTGACCTGGCAGCTGTCCGTATGGACCACCGTCTTGACTGTTTCCGACCAGCGCCAGCCGGGCTCGAAGGTGAAGCGGCCCAGCGTGGTACCGCCCAGGGTGACGACGTCCACCTGCGTCATGGGCGGGCGGCGCTTTTCGTCGGGCTCGTTGAAGGACTTGGATTCGAGGTCCTTGACCGTTACAGCAGGCATTTCCGGCTCCTCAGGAGGGAGTAGTTATGAAATTCGTACCCAGGCCCGCTGAGCCGCCCCGGGAATGGCCCGGCAGGGCGGGATGTGCCCGTCCAGAACCTGCCGAACCTTGCGATGCAACGATCCCAATGTGCGCTTGCCCGCACCCGATGTCAATGACGCCCTTCCGCCTGGAACCATTCGCGCGCCGGGTTGGTCACGTCGGGGGCCGCGCGGTGCAGGCCGGGCTGCGCGGCCCACTTCACGCCGTTGGCCAGGACCCGCTGGACCTGCGGGTGGTGGTACACCGGGTACTCCTGGTCGCCCGGACTGAAATAGAAGATCCGGCCCTTCCCGCGCGTGAAGGTCACGCCGGACCGGAACACCTCGCCGCCGGCGAAGGAACTGATGAAGATCAGGTCGTCCGGGTCCGGGATGTCGAACAGCTCGCCGTACATCTCCTGCTCCGGGATGACGATGGGACTGTCCACGCCCTCGGCGATGGGGTGCGACGGCTTCACGGTCCACACCAGTTCGCGCTCGCCCTCGTTCCGCCAGGCCAGCGAGCAGCTGGTGCCCAGCAGTTTGGTAAAGATCTTCGCGAAGTGCCCCGAGTGGAGCACGATCAGCCCCATGCCGCCGAGCACGTGCCGGTGGACGCGTTCAACGACGGCATCGCCCACCTCGGCGTGCGCCATGTGGCCCCACCAGAGCAGGACGTCGGTGTCAGCGAGCACCTCCTCGGAAAGGCCGTGCTCTTCGTCCGTGGCGAGGACCGCCGTCGTGATGTCCGCGTCCGGGTAGTACTGACGGAGCCCGGCGGCGATGGCGCCGTGGATGCCGTCGGGGTAGATGTCGCCGATGTGGGCGGGCTCGTTGTTGGCCTCGTGGACGCCTTCGTTCCAGACCCGGATCTTCAGTGTGCCGTTCATTAGAGTCGAACCTCCCTCTGCTCCAGCGCCGACTGGTAGCACGCGTCGATGATCTGTGCCCGGTAAAGCGCCAGGGAGCCATCGTGCCTGGCCCATTCCTGCGCTCCGCCGCGCACCGCGGCAACGAAATCCTCCACCACCGCATCATGGGCGCGGCCGGGCAGCACGGTGGGCACGTAGTCGGCGGACTCGCCGTCCTTGTCGGTGAAGACCCGAAGCTGGCCCACCGGCGGGAACGGTGCGCCCTGCACCTTCATCTCCGCGCCGCCGTCGGTGCCGTACACCGTGAAGTCGAGCAGGTCGTCCGTTTCCCGGTACGTTGCCCAGGCCGCCTCGATGAGGAGCGTCCTGCCGCCTTCGAGCCGGAGGAACGCGGACGCGAAGTCCTCCACTTCGAAGGGGTGGCTGGTGGCCTGGGCGCTGTACCGGCTGCCGCCGCCCCTGCCCTGCGGGCCGAGCTCCGAGTGGGTGGCGGCCGAGACGGCCAGCACCTTCGGTTCGCCGAGCAGGTGCAGGGCATAGTCCAGCGCGTGGACGCCGATGTCGGCCAGCGGTCCGCCGCCGGCAAGCTCCGGGTTGGTGAACCAGCTGCCCAGGGTGGGGATGCCGGAGCGGCGGAGCCAGGATGCCTTGGCGTAGTAGGGCCGGCCCAGCCCGCCGTCGTCGATGACGTCCTTGAGGGCCTGGATGTCCCCGCGGCGGCGGTGGTTGAAGGCGACGTCAAGGACGCGGCCGGCCTTGCGGGCCGCGTCCACCATGGCCTGGCCTTCGACGGCGTTGCGCGCGATGGGCTTCTCGCTCAGTACGTGGATGCCCCGCTCCAGGGCTGCGATGGCAATGGGTGCGTGCAGGAAGGTGGGCACCGCCACGCTGATGGCGTCCAGGCCGCCGTGGTCCAGCATGTCCTGCCAGTCGGCGAAGGCGTTCGGAATGGAGTATTCGGCCTGCAGGGAATCACGGAGTTCCTGTTCCATCCCGGCCAGCGCGACGATGCGCACGCCGTCGAGGTCGTCGTAGGCCTTCAGGTGCTGCTGGCCGGCCCAGCCGATGCCGACGACGCCTACCCGAAGTTCCGGTGCTTCTCCTGGCGTGGGCGGCTGGTGGCCGGGGGACTGGTCGTGGTTCAAGGGGTGCTTCCTCTTCCGTGGCGAGGTCTGGGATGGCTTTGGAATCGATTCCAAAGAAGGTCGGGGTTGTTGTGTCCGCTGTCATGGAATCGATTCCAAAATCTTGTCAGGAGCCGCGCGGGGACGTCAACCCCCTGTCAGTTTTTTGTGGAGTCCCTGATCACGAGTTCGTGGGGGAGGAAGATCCGCCCGCGGCGGTGGGCCCCCGGCTCCGTCATCCGCGTGAGGAGCGCGTCGAACGCCACCCGGCCCATCTCGTAGGCGGGCTGCCGGATGGTGGTGAGCTCCGGGACGCACATTTCGGCCTGGACGGAGTCGTCGAACCCGGCCACGGCCAGGTCTCCGGGGACCCGCAGCCCGGCGTCGGTGATTTCCCGGACGCAGCCGGCCGCCACCGTATCGCTGCCGCAGAAGACGGCGTCGGGCAGGCGGTCCAGGGCCAGGAGATCCCTGGTGAGCCGCCGCCCGGCATGGAAGTCGAAGTCGCCATCCGCGAAGAGGGTCTTTTCGGCCGTGAGTCCTGCTTCGGCGAGGGCCTCGCGGAAACCCTGTTCGCGCAGCCGGCCGGATCGGGCCGCGCGGTTGCCGATCATCGCCAGTCTCCGGGCGCCGGTTTTGATGAGGTGCCGGGTGATCTCGTATGCGGCCTGCCGGTCATCAATCGAGACGCCGAAGGCGGCTTCGGAATCGACGATTTCGCACAGCTGCACCACGCTGAGCTGGGTGGCCAGCACCTCGACGTCGGCGTCATCCATGGCGGGCGAAAAGGTGATAAGCCCGTCCACCGAGCCGTTCCGCAGCATGTCGACGAGCTGCTGTTCCCGCTCCTGGCTCCCCGACGTGGGGGCGATAAGGCTGACATACCCGGCTGATGCCGCGGCGTCGCCAACCCCGCGGAAGGCCTCGCTGATGATGGGGGAATCGAGGTTCTTGGCGAGGGCCAGGATGCGCATGGTCCGGTCGCGGCGCAGGTCGCGGGCGGAGGCGAGTGGCCGGTAGTTGAGCTGGCGGATGGCCCCTGCCACCTTTTCCCTGCTCGAGGCGCTCACTGCCGGGCTTCCGTTCAGGACGCGGGACACTGTGCCCACGGACACGCCCGCCGTTTTGGCGACGTCCTGCACGGTGGCTCGAGCCATTCCACTTGTCCTTCCGCGGCCAAGGGCCGTAGCTGCCCAGCGCGGCGTGGCTGGATTTTTTCAGCTTAGCCGCCGGGGGCCGCCGTCGGGCCTTCCTTCGAAAGCGTGCCTGCCGTGACGCACTCCCGGTCCACCGCCGGCCGAAACACGCATTTAACGTTCCGGTCCGACGCGCGAAACGTCCGCTTGGCTAATCTGATGCAACAAGGTTTACTCTTAGCTAACACCAACCCGGACAGGACTGTTTCGATGACCAGTGTCGCAACCCCTGCTGTAACCCCCACGCCCGGTGTCCCGGGCAGTCTCGAGGCGCCCGCGCTGACCGAGGCGCCCACCATCTCCCTCGCCGACATCGCCCGCGCCCACGATGTCCGCTTCCTCCTCGCCACCTTCGTGGACATGACCGGCAAGCCCTGCGCCAAGCTCGTCCCGGTGGAGGCCGCCGACGAACTCGAAAAGGGCGCCATGGGCTTCGCCGGCTACGCGGCCGGCCTCATCGGCCAGAAGCCGCAGGACGCCGACCTCATCGCCGTTCCGGACCTCGCCTCCTTCACCCCGGTCCCTTTCATCAGGGAGGGCCTGGCGATCATCCACTGCGACCCGCACGTGGACGGCAAGCCCTGGCCCTACGCCCCGCGCATCATCCTGAAGAACGCCCTGGGCCGCCTCGCGGACAAGGGCATGCAGGCCAAGGTCGGCGCCGAGGTGGAGTACTTCCTGGTGAACAGGAACGACGACGGGACGCTGAGCACCGCGGACACGCGCGATGATTCGCCCCGGCCCTGCTACGACGCCCGCGGCGTGACCCGGATGTACGAGCACCTGACAGCGATCAGCGACGCCATGAATTCGCTGGGGTGGGGCAACTACGCCAACGACCACGAGGACGCCGCCGGCCAGTTCGAACAGAACTTCAACTACGCCGACGCCCTCACCACCGCCGACCGGGTGGTTTCCCTCCGGTACATCCTGAACATCCTCGCGGAGCAGCGCGGCATGACCGCCACGTTCATGCCCAAGCCGTTCACGGACCGCACCGGCACCGGGCTGCACTTCCACCTCTCGCTGTGGTCGGACGGGCAGGCGCTGTTCCCGGGCGGGGAGGAAAAGACGGACGACGGCGGCCACGGGCTGGGGCTCTCCGGCCTCGCCTATTCCTTCATTGGCGGAATCCTGGACCACGCCCCGGCGCTGCAGGCCTTCCTGGCCCCGACGGTCAACTCCTACAAGCGCACCGGCGCCACCACCAGCTCCTCCGGCGCCACCTGGTCGCCGCGGAAGGCCTCCTACGGCGGCAACGACCGCACCCACATGATCAGGGTGCCGGACAACAAGAGGATCGAACTGCGCTCCGGCGACGGTTCGGCCAACCCCTACCTCGCCATCGCCACGGCCATCGCCGCCGGGCTGGATGGCGTGGATAAGTCCATCGACCCGGGCACGCCGTCCGGACCGGGAGACTCCAGGCCGGACGCGCACTTCCTGCCCGCCACCCTGCTCCACGCCGTTGAGGCGCTCCGCCGAGACCCCGTGATCCTGGCCAGCCTCAGCGGCAGCAAAGAGATCGGCGCCTACTACGCCGACGCCAAGGAAGAGGAGTTCCTCAGCTGGCACAACCAGGTCAGCGACTGGGAAATCCGCACCTACCTCACCTCGATCTAATCCCTGCCACGTACTAAGAAAAGGACTCCCACCATGTGCGGAATCGCCGCGCTGCAGCTGCGCAATCCCTCGCTGCACCCCCGGATGGGCAGCCTGCTGTCCTCGATGCTTTGCCAGATCGTGGACCGCGGCCCCGACTCCGCCGGCCTGGCCGTCTACAACACCCCCGGCCTGGTCTCCCCGGGCACCTCCACCCTGAGCCTGCTCGGCAGGGACCAGGGAATGACGACGGCGGCACTCACCTCCGGTCTGCAGGCTTTGCTTCCAGCAGGTGTTGAAGCAGCCGTGCAGGTGGTGGGTGACACCACCCTGGTGGGCGCCGCCGTCGGGACCGACCTGCTGGCCAAAGCCGTCACCGAAACCCTGCCGGGCGCCACCATCATTGGCCGCGGCGAACACGTGGCCGTGATGAAGAGCGTGGGCCACCCCATGGCGATCGCCGCAGAACACGGTCTGGAGGCCATGGCCGGCAGCCAGGGCCTGTCCCACACCCGGATGGCCACCGAATCCGCGGTTACCGCGGGCGGCTCGCACCCGTTCTCCGTGGCCGACGACCTGTGCCTGGTGCACAACGGCTCCTTCTCCAACCATGCCACCGTCCGCCGGGACCTCAAACGCGAAGGCGTGGTGTTCGACTCCGAGAACGACACCGAGATCGGCGCCCGCTACGTCGCCTCCCGGCTCAAGCAGGGCGACACCCTCGAGGATGCCCTGGTGAACCTCGGCAAGGTCCTGGACGGCTTCTACACCCTGGTGGTCACCACCGCGGAGAGCATGGCCGTGGTCCGCGACCCCATCGCCTGCAAGCCCGCCATCATCGCCGAAACCGACGACTACGTGGCGATGGCCTCCGAATACCGCGCCCTGGCGGCCCTGCCTGGCATCGACAACGCCCGCATCTTTGAACCGGAACCCGGAAAGGTCTACACATGGTCACTCTGACAGCCCCCGAAACCCTGGAAACTGCAGCTACTGCTGAGGCACACGCCGTCGTCGACCTTTCCGACGCCCCGGTCCGCGGCCTCAACCAGGACCTGCACCACGCCGTCGACGGACAGTCCTGGACCGTCACCAACCCCGGCGGCAAGCACAGCCTCGCCGTGGGCATCAACGCCGACGTCACCGTCACCATCGATGGCCATGCCGGCTACTACGCCGCCGGGATGCACCAGAAGGGAACCGTGACCGTCAACGGCAATGCCGGCGTCGGACTGGCCGAGAACATCATGTCCGGCACCGTCCACGTGACCGGCGACGCCTCCCAGTCCGCGGCGGCCACCGGCCACGGCGGCCTGGTGGTCATCGACGGCAACGCCGGCGCCCGCTGCGGGATCTCCATGAAGGGCGTGGACATCGTGGTGGGCGGCAACATCGGCCATATGTCGGCGTTCATGGCGCAGGCAGGCCGGCTGGTGGTCTGCGGCGACGCCGGGGATGCGCTGGGCGACTCCATCTACGAGGCCCGGATCTACGTCAAGGGCACCGTTGCTTCCCTCGGTGCCGACTGCATCGAAAAGCCGCTGCGCGAGGAACACCTGGCCGAGCTCGCGGACCTGCTGGCCGCCGCGGGCCGCACCGACAACCCGGCCGACTTCAAGCGCTACGGCTCAGCCCGGAACCTGTACCACTTCCACGTCGACAACTCGACCGCCTACTAGGAGGCCCACAATGACTATCACCTCCGTTCCCGCACCCGCCCAGAACATCGCCGAGCTGGGCCTGCGCGAATCCGCCACCTTCGACCGCGCCACCATCGCCGACATCCAGCGCGCCGCCGCCACCGGCGTCTACGACATCCGCGGCTGGGGCGCCAAGCGCAAGGTCCCGCACTTCGACGACCTGCTCTTCCTCGGCGCCTCCATGTCCCGCTACCCGCTGGAGGGCTACCGCGAAAAGTGCGATACCGACGTCGTCCTCGGCGACCGGCATGCCTCCCGGCCGCTGCACCTGGCCACCCCGGTGACCATCGCCGGCATGAGCTTCGGCGCCCTGTCCGCCAACGCCAAGGAGGCGCTGGGCCGCGGCGCGTCCGAGGTGGGCACCTCCACCACCACGGGCGACGGCGGCATGACGCCTGAGGAGCGCGGCCAGTCCAAGCACCTGGTGTACCAGTACCTGCCGTCCCGCTATGGCATGAACCCGGACGACCTCCGCAAGGCCGACGCGATCGAGATTGTCCTGGGCCAGGGTGCCAAGCCCGGCGGCGGCGGCATGCTGCTGGGACAGAAGATTACCGAACGCGTGGCCGGGATGCGCACCCTCCCGGTGGGCATCGACCAGCGCTCGGCCAGCCGCCACCCGGACTGGACCGGCCCCGACGACCTGGAAATCAAGATCGGCGAACTCCGCGAAATCACCGACTGGAAGACCCCCATCTACGTCAAGATCGGTGCCTCCCGGCCGTACTACGACACCGCGCTCGCCGTAAAGTCCGGGGCCGACGTGGTGGTGCTGGACGGCATGCAGGGCGGCACGGCCGCAACCCAGCAGGTGTTCATCGAGAACGTCGGCATCCCCACCCTCGCCGCCATCCCGCAGGCAGTACAGGCGCTGCAGGAGCTCGGCATGCACCGGAAAGTCCAGCTGATCGTCTCCGGCGGCATCCGCACCGGCGCCGACGTCGCCAAGGCCATGGCCCTGGGCGCGGATGCCGTCGCAATTGGAACCGCCGCGCTGATTGCGCTGGGCGACAACGACCCCCGCTATTCGGCCGAGTACGCCGCCCTGGGCTCGGCCGCCGGGTTCTACGACGACTTCCAGGACGGCCGCGACCCTGCCGGCATCACCACCCAGGACCCGGAACTCTCGTCCCGGCTGGACCCGGTAGCCGCAGGAAAGCGGCTTGCCAACTACCTGCGCGTCCTCACCATGGAGGCCCAGACCATCGCCCGGGCCTGCGGAAAATCGCACCTGCACAACCTGGAGCCCGAGGACCTGGTGGCACTCACCATCGAGGCCTCCGCCATGGCCCGCGTGCCGCTGGCCGGGACCAGCTGGATCCCCGGCGTCCAGGGGAGCTTCTGATGTCTGGCCCATCTCTGAATGCGACCGACTATGTGGTGGTGGGTGCCGGACTGGCCGGCGCCGCCACCGCCTGGCAGCTCGCCGCCCGCGGCCACCAGGTCACCCTGCTCGAACGCGACGTCCCCGCCGCACACGACGGCAGCTCGCACGGCTCCGCCCGGATCTTCCGCTACGCCTATCCCGACCCCTTCTACACCCGGGCCGTGCTGGACTCGAAGGTCCTGTGGGACGGGCTGGCTGCCGACGCCGGTGCCGAACTCATCACGCCCTTCGGCGCGGTGGACTACGGCCCGAAGCGCCGCCCGGCCCTGCTGGCGGAGGTCCTGGCCGGCGCCGGGATCGAGCACGACCTGCTGTCCGCCGCCGAAGCCCGGTCCCGCTGGCCGCAGATCGCGTTCGACACCGAGGTCCTCTGGCACCCCGGCGCCGGCGTGATCGACGCCGAAACCTCCGTCAACGCGATGGTGGCGCTCGCGGTAAGGAACGGTGCGAAGGTCCTGGCCGGCTGGAACCTGGACCGGGTGGAACGGCTGGGAGGCGCCGGTTACCGGCTGCACTCCTCCACCGGGGAAACGCTCGACGCCGGCAACGTGGTCATCAGCGCCGGCGGCTGGCTGCCGCGGCTGCTGGAGTCCCTGCCGCTGCCGTCCGGGTTCCTCGCCGCGCTGCCGGAATTCACCGTCCGGCAGGAGCAGGCCTTCCACTTCCGGTACCGGGACGACTCCTCCGGCGGCGTGTGGCCCACCTTCATCCACAAGGCCGCTGACATCCAGGCCTACGGGCTGCCCGGCGGCCGCGATGCGGGCTTTGCCGGCCAGAAAGTGGCCGAATACAACGGTGGCCCACACATCCCGTCCGCCGCGGCCCAGTCCGGGGTGGTGGACCCTGCCAACCGCGCCCGGGTGGTGGGCTACGTCCGCCGCTACCTGCCCGGCCTGGACCCGGAACCCTACGCGGAAACCACCTGCCTGTTCACCAACACTCCCAACGAGGATTTCCTGATCGACCGGGCGGACAACCTCACCGTCGTCTCGCCCTGCTCGGGCCACGGGGCGAAGTTCGCGCCGCTGATCGGACAGTGGGCCGCCGACCTGGCCACCGGCACCGGGACAGTTCCGGAACGGTTCCGGAGCGCCACCTCACCAGCACCCACCACCTAGAACGGAATTCCCGTGAGCCTTCCCCAGACAGCACCCGCACCGGCGGCCCAGCCCGACGGAACTGCCGGCGCCGCCACCGTCGCCGGCCTCCTGAAGGAGATTGCCGGCGTCGGACGCGACCGGACCCGCGGCGGGTACTCCCGGCCCGTCTTCTCCACGGCCGAGACGGACCTGCGCGCCTGGTTCATCGACCAGGCAGGCCGCCGCGGACTCGACGTCCATACCGACCACAACGGCATCATCTGGGCCTGGTGGGACACCGGCTCGGGGGTGCGCAGCGACGCCGTGGCCACGGGAAGCCACCTCGATTCCGTCCCCGGCGGCGGCGGGTACGACGGCCCGCTGGGGGTCGCCTCGGCGCTGGTCGCCGTCGACATCCTCAAGGCGCGGAATTTCCGGCCGCGGCGCCCCCTCGCGCTGGCCGTCTTCCCCGAGGAGGAAGGCTCGCGGTTTGGCGTCGCCTGCCTCGGCTCGCGGCTCCTCACCGGGGAACTGGACCCCAACAAGGCCCGCAACCTCAAAGATCCCGACGGCAACACCTATGCTGACGTCGCCGCCGCGAACGGCCAGGACCCGCGGCTGATCGGCCCCGACTACAGGGCGCTGCAGCAGCTGGGGATGTTCGTTGAGCTGCACGTGGAACAGGGGAGGGGGCTGATCGACCTCCACCAGCCCGTGGCGATCGGCTCATCGATCCTGGGCCACGGCCGCTGGAAGCTGAGCATCTCGGGGGAGGGGAACCACGCCGGGACCACGCTCATGAAGGACCGAAAGGACCCCATGATCGCGGCGGCGAAGGTGATGGTGTCCATCCGTGACACGGCCCGCAAATACAAGGGTGCCCGCGCCACGGTGGGCCGGCTGCAACCCGTCCCCGGCGGCACCAACGTCATCGCGTCGCGTGTGGACCTGTGGATCGACGTCCGGCATCCGGAAGACCCGGTCACCGCCGCCCTGGTGGAGGCGATCGGGCTCAACGCCCAGGTCCTGGCAGCCGAGGAGGGCTGCACGGCGGCCCTGGGCACGGAATCGCTGAGCCCCACGGTGCATTTCGACGGCGGCCTGCGGGACCGGCTACGGGAGCTGCTGCCGGCCGCGCCCGTGCTGGACACCGGGGCCGGCCACGACGCCGGCGTGCTGGCCGCGCACCTGCCCACCGCCATGCTGTTCGTCAGGAACCCCACCGGCGTCTCGCACTCGCCGGACGAACTGGTGGAGGACACGGACGCCGAGGCCGGCGCACTCGCCCTGGCGGACTCCCTTGCCGGGCTGCTGGGCGAGGCACGCAGCATTGGCTAGCGCCGGCGTCGTGCGGGGGACCTCCCGCGGCCCGCCTATGATGGCAAGCATGACCGAACAGGCCGGGGACCGCGCAGGAGACCAGCACGCCGGCGCCCAGGCAGGGGAAGCCACCGGCCGGCTGGAGCAGGTCATCGCGGCGCAGGTGCGGCACTACCGCACCACGCAGGGTTTTTCCTCGGCCGAACTCGCGGCACGCACCGGCATTTCCAAGGCGATGATTTCGCGCGTCGAAACCGCCACCACCTCCTGTTCCCTGACCACCCTGCAGCGGCTCGCCGACGGCCTCAAGGTCCCCGTCACCGCGCTGTTCCGCGGCGCCGACACGGACCGCGACGCAACCTTCACCAAGAGCGGGCAGGGCAGCCTGACCGTCCGCAGCGGCACCCAGCACGGCCACGAATACCGGGTCCTGGGAACGCTGAAGGGCCGCACGGACGCGATCGAACCCACGCTCGTCACCCTCACCGACGCCTCGGACGTGTTTCCGCTGTTCCAGCACCCGGGGACGGAATTCATCTACATGCTTTCCGGCAGGATGGTGTACGGCCACGGCTCCTACGAGTACGCCATGGAAGCGGGCGATTCCCTGCTGCTGGACGGCGAAGGCCCGCACGGCCCGCTGGAGCTGCTGGACCTGCCCATCCAGTTCCTTGCCATTTCCGCGAAGTAACTGACTTTCCGGACCCCTGCCGGGTCCTGCTGGGTGTGGCGGGACGCCTGAAACTCGCGTGTGGATGACTGAAACCACCATTTAACACAGCCGAAACCCACCCAAAAATAGCCGCCATACAGTTGGAACCAGACGGCAACAGCCGCCCCTCCGCTGAACGTGGACTCTCCCTCCGCGTCCCTCCACGGAGCGGCTCTGACGGCAACTTACCGTTCTCTCTTCGCATCACGAAAGGGGTTTCCCATGGATTCGGGAAATGTCGCTTGGATTTTGGCCAGCTCGGCGCTGGTCTGCATGATGATCCCCGCCCTGGCCCTGTTTTACGGGGGCATGGTGGGGTCGCGCCGCATCTTGAACATGATGATGATGTGCTTCGGCGGCGCCAGCCTGGTGGCGGTGCTCTGGGCGCTGTTCGGCTACTCCATGGCCTTCGGCAACTCCGTTGGCGGACTGGGGCTCATCGGTGACATCACCGAGTTCCCGGGCATGGGACAGCTGCTGGCCGCGGACGAGGGGGCGTCCATCCCGGTCATCCTCTTTGCCGCGTTCCAGCTCTTCTTCGCCTGCGTCACCACGGCGCTGGTGGCCGGAGCCGCTGCCGGACGCATGAAGTTCGGGGCCTGGATGCTGTTCGCCGGCATCTGGGCCACCATTGTCTACTTCCCCATCGCGCACTGGGTGTTCGCCTTCGACTCGGCGGACGGCAGCTCGGTGGGCGGCTGGATCGCCAACGGCATCAAGGCCATCGACTTCGCCGGCGGCACCGCGGTGCACATGAACGCCGGCGCCGCCGCACTGGCCCTGGCGCTGGTCCTGGGCAAGAGCTCCGGCTGGCCCAAGATGGAGCACACCAAGCCGCACAGCCGGCCGCTGGTCCTGGTGGGCGCGGGCCTGCTGTGGGTGGGCTGGTTCGGCTTCAACGCCGGCTCCGCACTCTCCGCCGGCCAGTCGGCGTCGGTGGTCTTCCTGAACACCGCCGTGGCGGCTGCCGCCGGCCTGCTGGCCTGGGCCCTCGTGGAGCGGGTGCGCCACGGCGCAGCCACCAGCATGGGTGCGGCCTCCGGCCTGATCTCCGCCCTGGTTGCCATCACCCCCGCCTGCGGCGCGGTGAGCCCGCTCGGTGCGCTGGCGATCGGCGCCATCGCCGGTGCGGTCTGCTCCCTGGCCATCGAACTGAAGTTCCGGCTCGGCTTCGACGACTCGCTCGACGTCGTCGGTGTCCACCTGGTGGGCGGCATCCTCGGAACGCTGCTGATCGGCCTCTTCGCCACCGACGCCGCCCCCAACGCCGTCAGCGGCCTGTTCTACGGCGGCGGTTTCGAACTGCTGGGCGTGCAGTCCATCGCCACGGTCACCGTGCTGGTCTACTCCTTCGGCATCACCTGGATCCTGGCCAAGATCCTGGACAAGACCATCGGCCTGCGCATCAAGCCCGAAGACGAACTGCGCGGCATCGACCTCGCGGCGCACTCCGAACTGGCCTACCTCACGGACGAGGACCCGGTGGAACTGGGCTCCCCGCAGCGGGTCTAGCCCGGCCGGATCCAGTCCAAGCTGCCGGGCGCCCGCCTGCTGGGGGCGGCGCCCGGTTGCACGGCCCGCGGTGTTCGTACCGCTGGTCCCCAGCGCACGAGTCAGGGCCAAACCTTGGACCGGTGCCGGCAGCCGCGGCTTATAGTTCCAGGGTTTGGCCCTTCTGCGTGCCTAGGGTTCCGTGCAGACCAGTATTCCGTCCCGCACTTCGAGCACCGCGGCACGGACATGGCTGAGATGCGTGCGGTGGTCCGGAACCATCGTGCCGATGTCTTCCCCGTTCCAGTGCGGGTGGGTGAAGTAGACGATCAGCGCCTGCGGGCCGCCGTCGGGCGTGTTGGCACCACCAAGCGGCACCACGTCCGCGTGGCGTCCGACGACGGGCCGGCCTTCCACGGATTCCGGTGCCGTGAGGATCAGGCCGTCCCGGTGCTCCTGCCGGGCCCAGGAACCGGCGGCGTCGTCAGACCGGTAGACGGCCTGGCCGCGCCACTCGTCCACGATCATCCAGTAGCTTCCGCCCAGCCGGAAAACCTTGGGACCTTCGTGCGGGCGGCCCGGGATGGCCACTCCTTCCAGGACCCATGAGCGCGGGTCGTCCGGGGTGTCGCTGACCGCGCTGAACGTGTTCGAGCCCCGGGCCTCGTCCTTGTACCAGAGCCGGTAGCGGCCGTCCCCGCACCTGGCGACGGCGGCGTCGATCACCCTGGGGGAGTCCAGGTCGATGGGGCCGAGGTAGTCCCACTCCTCGAGGTCCCGGCTGGCGAACTGCACGATTTCGGCTTTCCCGGTCCAGTCCGTGCGCGGGCCGCCGAGCACCGAGAGGTACATGATCCACCGGTCCCCAATGCGGACGACGTCGGGCGCCCAGAGGGTTGCCGGCCGTTCCGTTCCGGGCGGGACGAGTCCGTCCACGGTGCCCTGGTAGCGCCAGGTGGCGCCGCCGTCGGACGATCTCGCGACGCCGATTCCGGTCCCGTGCACCCACTCGACGCCGGTGAGCCCCGGCTGCGTGGCACGGCGCTGGGTGTAGAACAGGACCCACTCGCCGTTCCGGTGGTCGGCGGCCAGGACCGGGTCGGTGGGTCCGTCCCAGACGGGGTCGCGGTAGGGGACTGTGAAGGCATCCGGGCGCAGGGGAAGCAGGGCTGGTGCTGCTGCGGCCGGGACTCCCATGGCACTTTGTGCGGCTGTTTGCTGCTGGGGCACATTTTCTCCAACGTTGTAAACTTGCGTTGGGTCCAGCATATGATGCGCGCGCTACTCCTTGAACAGCCCCGCCAGGTCCTCGGCCGTGATGGCGCCGCCGGCCAGGGCGTCGCCTTCCATCACGTCCGCGAACAGCTGGGACTTGCGGGTCTTCAGCGCCATGACCTTTTCCTCGATGGTGTCTTTCGCCACGAGCCGGTACACCATCACGTTCCGGGCCTGCCCGATCCGGTGCGTTCGGTCCACCGCCTGCGCCTCCGAGGCCGGGTTCCACCAGGGATCGAGCAGGAAGACGTAGTCGGCCTCGGTCAGGTTGAGCCCGAACCCGCCGGCCTTCAGCGAGATCAGGAAGACCGGCGCGGTGCCGTTCTTGAACTCGCTGACCACGTCGGCACGGTTGCGGGTCCCGCCGTCGAGGTAGCAGTACTCGATCTCCTCCTCGTCCAGCCGCTCCCGGACCTTGCCCAGGAACCCGGTGAACTGGCTGAAGATCAGTGCCCGGTGCCCCTCGGCCACCAGGTCCTCGAGCTGCTCGAACAGGACGTCCAGCTTGCTGGACCGCACGGCGGACAGCGCAGGGTCCACCAGCGAGACGTCCAGGCTGAGCTGCCGCAGGAGCGTCAGCGACTGGAAGATGGTGAACCTGTTCTTGTTCACGTCCTCGATCAGTCCCAGGATCTTCTGCCGCTCCCGCTGCAGATGCGTCTGGTAGACCTTCTGGTGCCGCGGGTTCAGGACCACCTCCAGGACCTGCTCCTGCTTGGGCGGCAGGTCCTTGATCACCTGGTCCTTGGTGCGGCGCATCATCAGCGGCCGGACCCGCCGGCGGAGCTTCTCCAGCTGCCCCTTGTCGCCGTTCTTCTCCACCGGCTTCTGGTAGTACTCCGCGAAGCGCTTGGGGCTGGAGAACAGGCCGGGCGCCACGATGGACGTCAGCGCCCAGAACTCCATGAGGTTGTTCTCCAGCGGCGTGCCCGTGATGGCCAGCTTGAAGGTGGCCGGCAGCTTCCGGGCGCACTGGTACGCCTTGGACTGGTGGTTCTTGACGAACTGCGCCTCGTCCAGCACCAGCCCGTTCCACGCACGCGAGGCGTAGGAGTCGTAGTCGATCCGGAACAGCGCATAGGAGGTGATGACGACGTCGGCCCCGCCAAGAGTCTCCGCCACGTCCTGGCCGCTCTTGGCAAAGGTCTCACCCACCGTCCGCACGGTCAGCCCGGGGGCGAAGCGCGCGGCTTCGGCGGCCCAGTTGCCCACCACGCTGGTGGGCGCCACCACCAGGAAGGGCGCGACGGCGGCAGGGCGGGTTTCCGGAGCCGCGGCACCCGGGGCGGCGGCTGCAGCCTCAACAGCCAGCTCCTTCGCCGCGCACATCAGCGCCAGCGCCTGGACGGTCTTGCCCAGGCCCATGTCGTCGGCGAGCACCCCGCCCAGCCCGTGCTTGTAGAGGAACGAGAGCCAGTTGAAGCCCTCCAGCTGGTACGGGCGCAGCTCGGCGTTCAGCGACGCGGGCAGCGGCAGCCCGTCGGTGCCGCCCTCCAGGAGCCCGCCCACCGCTGAGCGCCAGGCCGCGGCCTGCTGGTCCACGATGCCCAGCTGCGCCAGCTCGTCCCAGAGTCCGGCCTGGAAGCGGCTGATCTGCAGCGGCGCGTCCTTGTTGTCCTGCAGCGAGCGGGCTTCCTCAATGAGGGCCCGCAGCTGGTGCAGCTCCGGCAGGTCCAGCGAGAAGTAGGCGCCGCTGGGCAGCAGCATTTTGGTCTGGCCGGCGGCGAGGGCGGAGAACACCGCGGCGAAGGACACCGGCTGGCCCTCCAGCGAAATCTGGATGCCAAGGTCGAACCAGTCGCGCTGTTCGGTGGCCTTGGTGGAGATCGAGACGACCGGTGCCTCCTCGGCCTCCCGGTAGTCGGCGATCTCGCCCACCGTCTCCACCTCTACGTCCGGCGCCTCGCGCAGCCGCGGCAGCACCTCCTCGGTGAACGCCAGCGTGTCCAGGCCGGTGAGCTCGGCCGACGCCGCCAGCCGCGGAGTGCCCCAGCCGCCGGCAGCGGATTCGCCCAGGGCAGCCACCACGTCCCACGGCCGGCCGACGCCTTCCAGGATCCGCGACTCGGCGGCATCGTCCCGGTAGCCGGCGTCGCCCGGGTGCCGCCACAAAGGCTGCGCCGTGACCAGCTTGCCGGTCCTGTAATGCCACTCCCAGTGCAGCCGCACGCGGTGGTCCGCCCCGTAGTTGGCCAGCAGCGACAACGTGGGAACGGCGAGTTCGGGCAGCTCCACGGAGTTGTCCCGGGCGGCAACCCGGGCGGTCTGCTTGAGCTTGGGGTAGAAATTGGTGAGGAACCGGGTTTCGTCCTTGGCCGGGATGTGCAGGTGGCTTCCGGCCGTGACGAATGCCAGCAGCTCCTCGCTGAGGCCGTCCTCCAGCGGCGCGAGGGTGATGGTGCCGTCGGGATCCGGCACGCCGGGCAGTGAGGCGTCGCCGGTGGTGAAGAAGATGCCGTGCGCCGGGCGGCCGATCGTCCCCACGGACGCCGGATCAACCTCGTCCCCCTCGACGGTGATGGTCGGCGACAACTCCAGTCCGCCGTCGGACGTCCCGGCGGTGGCGGCGTCAGCGCCGGCGCCCGGCCCGGACGGTTCGGCCACGGGCGCCCCGTACCTGCTGAGGGAAAGGCCGACGGCGGCAGGGGCTTCGGCGATCCGGACCGGTTCGCTGCCGCGCGAGTGGACCAGGGCGAGCCCGATCTTCCTGGCCTCGGAGAGCAGGCTCCACAGGTTCTTCCCCGCATAACCGTTCAGGCCCAGCCACAGCCCGGCGGTGTTGTGCGCGCGGCTGGCCGAGCTGGAGTGGCCGGCCAGGAACTCCTGCAGCCATTCCACATGCGCCTGGTTGGATTCCCGCCGGAAATTCAGGTAGCTCAGCGTGTTCCAGGAAACGTCCCCGCGGATCCATTTGCCTTTGGCACCCATGGTGACGGGCCGGACTTTGAGCTGCCGGACACCGCGGACCGGATCCCGGCGGCCGGTGTACGAAAAGTGCGGCGGGGGTTCCTCGATCTCGAACTGCAGGGCCAGGGGAACGCCGCTGGCGGACGGGGCGGAGCCTGGCCGGGTGATCAGCGGGCTGAGGGCCTGTTCCCAGTCCGGCAGGGCAGCCGAAGGTGCCCGCGACACCTGGGTGGAGGCCGACGGAGCCAGCAGCTGGACGCGGATGGCCGGGTTGTCCTCCGCCGCGAAGAGCAGGGCGGCCACATGCTTGCAGTCCTTGCGGACGGGGCAGCTGCACACACCCACGGTGCAGCTCCAGCCACCGCCGCGGCGGACCAGTTTGGCGGTGGTGGAGTAGGGGACCTCAGCGCCTCCCCGGACCTTTCCCAGCATCAGCCCCGTGCCGGCGTCGAACGACATGCCCGAGACGCGGCTTGCCATGGCATACGCCAGCCCGGCCGCGAGGGAGCGGTCGTTGATGGCGGGTGTCTGTATTGCCAGGGCCGCACTTTCGTCCGGTTGGGATGGCATGAAGCGCTACTTTCAGCAGGCCGCGGCGGAGCCGGGTCCGGTGGGTGGTTATCTGATCCATCTTAGTTCGCCGGGCGGCACGCCCCGGCCGGGCGGTGCCCCGGGTGCCCGCACGTACCGAACCGACCCGGAAACTTCGCTTGACGTTCATGTCCTCCACAACAGTGGCGTGAACTGGCCGCCGTAGCGTGAAGGCGTCCGCAGCGCCACCAGCACCAGCAGTAAGGATTCCCATGATCACCAGCCAGCAGCCCGTCGTACTGACCAGCAGCAGCATCGAAGCAAGCGATGAGGAGGCGGTGGCGGCCAACGTCAGCGTGGTGGATGCCATGCACACGGCGTTCCTGAACACGGATGAAATGTCCCCCGTGGCCGTCCGCAGCTACTACGTGGATTTCTATCTCACCCAGGCGCTGGAAGGCGGCTTTGCCCAGTACGCCTTCATGGCCATCGACCGTGAAGAGACGGACACCTTCATCCGTGAGGGCATGGGCGGCATGGGCGCCACAGCCCATCTGGAACTGTTCAACCGGGCCGTGGAATCCTACGAGAGCCTCTCCGAAGAGGACGCCGAACAGTACCTGGACGGCCCCCTCGACGACGATGACGAGGTGCCCGCCGGCGTCAGGGCGATGGAAGAGCTCGACGGCGAGTTCGAAGAACTGCTCGAGCGGGAAAACATCACCGCCCTCAACGCGGCCTGGCTGCGCGGCCAGGCGGACCTGCTCGTCCTGGACGACGAAGAAGTAGGCGCCTACATCCAGCAGCTTGCCGCCCGCATCCCTGACCTGCCCGAGCGCCAGGCCAGGGCCGCCGCGGCTGCACTGGAAGACGCGCCGGACTTCGAGCTCATCATCCGCGAACTGTGCAGCATCGCCGGTTACGGGCTGACCCGGATCACCATGGGCGACCCGAACTACATGTACGACGGCGACAAGACCCTCGCCTGGCACTTCAGCACGGACCACGGCGACTTCCTCATGGTCGAGGACGGCGACGAGGCGTTCATGATCAACCCCGAAACGCAGGAGATCGTGGCCGCCGTGGAGTTCGAAGAGGCTGACGCGGACATGGTGGGCGCCTGAGGGTTCCTGCCCGCCAGGGCGCCGCGCGGTGGGCGTACCGCAGGGCCGGAAGCCGGCGGATGCAGAACAAAATTCCGGATTACCGTCACCTTCAGGCCCTTCGGAGCGATATAGCACGTGATGGGTCCGCCAGCCGGATCCAGTAAGACGTGTCGTCAAGGTTTGGAGAAGTTCATATGTCCGTGTTCACCGTTCTCGCCAGCAGCAAGGTAGCCGCCGGGGTCCTGGCAGCAGGAACCCTGGCCGTAGGAGGCACCGGTGCGGCCGCTGTTTCGGGCGTCCTTCCCACCGAAGCCCAGCAGACCGCGCACGAACTCTTCGGCGCCCCGGCCCCGAAGCCTGCTGCTGAGGCCACGGCCGACGCAACGGCAACGGCTACGGCCACCACCGCCGCCGAAGACGAAACCCAGGCCACGGCAGACGCCACCGAGGGCAAGGCCAGCGCCAGCGCTTCCGCCTCCGCCGGCGCCAACACGGCAGTGGACGCTGCCGGCCCCGCCGCCATCGGCCTCTGCACCGCCTACACCCACGGCGGCCTGGATGCCTCCTCCAAGGCGTTCTCCTCGCTGTCCGTCGCCGCCAAGGGCGACGCGAACATCGAAAGCTACTGCGCCGACGTCGTGGCCAAGGCCGACGCCGCAGCCAAGGCAAGCGCAGACGTGAAGGGCTCTGCCTCCGCAACGGTTGAGCGTCCCGAGGTTCCGGCTGTTCCGTCCGCACCCGCGGTCCCGGCTGTGCCGGCTGTCCCGGGTGTCGACGGCGAACCCGCCGTTCCCGCCGTGCCGGCCGTTCCGGCCGAGGGCAGCACCGTCCACGCTCCGTCGGTTTCTGTCCGCTAACACAGTTGGCTAGTCTGGACTGCGGCTGCAGCCGCAGTCCAGGCAGCCGGGCGGCAGCCCGGAAAGACCCGCAACGAGGCAGTCGGAAACCATGGGGGCTGGCAATCCGCGCCGGAGAACGGGAGTGGCTTGCGCCCTCTCCCGCAATGGAGGAGCCGCTGGTGCTGGACACTTTGGCCCAGGACGAGATTGACATATTCGACGACCCGGCCGGGATGGATCCGGCTGTGTTGTTCGACGCTGCCTATCGAACCTTCGCCGGCCCCGTCCACGGGTACCTCAAGGCGCGCGGGCTCGATGACCCCGAAGCCGTCACCCAGGACGTCTTCCTGGCCTTCTACCCGAAAATCGGCAGCCTCACCGGCGGGACGCAGGGCGCCAAATCCCTGATCTTCTCGATCGCCCACGCCCGCATGGTGGACCACTACCGCCGGCTGGAACGCCGGCCGCAGCTGACCCCGTACGACCCCCTGACGGACGCCCGGACCACGCCCTCGGCGGAGGACTACGCCGTCGAACTGACCAGCGGCGCGGCGGCCATGCTGGAAGGACTCAGCGAAGAACACCAGGAGGTCCTGGCCCTTCGCGTCGTGGCAGACCTGTCCATCGACCAAGTGGCCGCCATCATGGGCAAGAGCGCAGGAGCCATCAAGCAGCTCCAGCGCAGGGCCCTCCAAAATCTCAAGGCACAAACGCTCAAAAGAAACCAGGCGAACAATGAGTGACACCGCAGGCTCCCGCAACGACGGGTTCGTTGACCAGCTCCTGCTCGAGGCGGACCTGGACGACGACGGCCAGCTCCGTCCCGCCCTGCTCCAGCTGCGTGCGCTGGCAGCGGAGGCGCCCGCACCCTCTCCCGGCATCGCCGCCCTGATGGCGGGCAAAGGCACGGGACGGGGCGCCGCGCCGGCGACGACGCCGCTGACCGCCGTCGGGCTGCGGGCCGTGGAACCCGCCGCCGAACCCGCCGCGGAACGGGCCGCCGTCGAACCCGCGGGCTTCGAACCCGCCGGGATGCGCCATGCCCAACGCCCGGCAGACGAACTGGCGGCGCGCCGCAGGGCCAAGCGCCGCATCACCCTGACCACCCTGTCGGTGGCTGCCTCGCTCGCCGCCGGCGGGGCCGTCGCCGTCGCCTCCGACCAGGGCTTCCGGGACTCCGTCGCCCAGCTGAACCAGGCCGTGACCTCCTTCGTGACAGGTACGGCCCCAACTCCCGCCGGGAGCACCGGCGGCGAGGTGCCGGGGGTCCGTCCGGCTGCACCCGGCTCGGCGCCCACCAGCCCCGCCTCCGTCCCCACTGCCCCGGCGTCCGCCCCGGCACCTGCTGCCGGGTCGCCGTCGGCCACGCCGGAACTGCCCGCCGGCACCCCGGCGCACGGACAGTCAGACGGGAAGAACCCCGTCCAGCCCAGCACCCCTGCCTCCGTCTCGGAGGATGTCCGGAAGGGCCTGGACCAGGCCTCCCAGCTGCCTGTCCCCGCGCCCACGGGGATGCCGCTGCCGGGCAGGATCCCCGACGTTCCGCTGCGGTAGGGCAGGCGCCCGGCCCACCGGTCAGTAGGCCTGGCCGCCTGCCGGTTTGATCATGTCACCCGAGGGATTCGCCAGGTACCAGACGTTGTTCACGCCTTGGCCCAGGACGTCGCCCGCTTTGGTGTCCTTGGCGAAGTAGTACAGCGGCAGGCCGTTCAAGGTCACCTGCTTCTTGCCGTCAGGAGTCGTGATGGTGCCCAGGGTTCCGGTCACCCCGGATGCGCTGGGTGTGGCGGACGTTGTGGTCACGGGCGGCCACTGCGCCAGGCAGGCGCCCGTGCAGGCACTCGTTCCCGAGCCCTTCGTGTCCTTCGTGAAGAAATAGACGCTCATGCCCTTGGCATCCACCACAATGGTGCCCGCCGACGAGGACGCCGTCATGAGTTCCGCGGCCGTGCTGGCCTGCATGGATGCGGACCCCGCCGCAGAGGCGGTGCTGCTGGCAGTGCTGCCCGCCCCGGAACCCGTGGCCGGGGCGCTGGGGGTGGTTGTTCCGCTGTTGCTGCCGCAGCCGGCCAGGGCCGCCGCCAGGGCCAGGATGGCAAATCCCGCCCCGAAGGGTTTCTTCATGGTGTGCTCCTTGGCTAGAGCCCGGCGTCGGATCGCCGGACGCTAACCCCTATGACGCTGCGGGGTGAAGAATGGTTCAATGCGGGCCCGAGGCACGGAAACTGGCTCCCGTTGAACCATTTCCGGCTGCCTGGCGTCTACCAGCACGGGAAGGTTGTGGATGCGGGGCCGCCGGGGGTCCCCGCAATCCGGCGGGCAGCGACGGGAGGAACGGCATGCCGCTCGACGAGAACGTGGTGGAGGCGATCTACCGCGAACACGGCGAAGCCCTGCGCCGTTTTGTCCTCGGCGCCGTCCGCGACCCCCAGACAGCCGAGGATGTGGTGCAGGAAACCGTCCTCCGGGTGTGGCAGCATGCCCCGGACATCAACGGCAGCTTCCGCAGCTACCTGTACCGAACGGCCAGGAACATCATGATCGACAATTACCGGCGGAGCCGGCGCCGCCCGCACGAGGCCCTGGACGGTGGCCTCGCCGACCCCGCAGACGTCGTGGAGCGGGCAGACGAACTGCTCAACCGGGTCCTCATGGAGGAGGCCCTGCTGCGCTTGAGCAAGGAACACCGGGAAGTCCTGGTGGCCCTGCATTACCGGCGCTTCACCGTCAACGAGGCCGCGGTGCAGCTCAACATTCCCAGTGGAACGGTCAAGTCCCGCGCGTTCTACGCGCTGCGGGCGCTGCGCACCATCCTGGACGAGATGGGGGTGGACCGGTGACCACGGGCAGCCTGCACCACCTGATGGGCGCCTACCTGCTGGGCGGCCTGGACGCGGCGGACGCCGCGCTCTTCGAATCCCACCTGCAGGAGTGCGCCGCCTGCCGGAAGGAACTTGCGGTGCTGGAAAAAGTGCCGATGCTGCTGGATGCGCTGCCGGTGCCGGACGCCGTGGCCCTCACCGCCGCCGGCCCGGGCACCGCGGCCGCCCAGGCCAGCGTCCCCGGGCAGCTTTTCGACGAGCTGGCGCGCCGGCGCCGGAGCGTTCGACGGCGGTGGGCGGCGCTGGCGGGGGCCGTTGCGGCTGCGTGCCTGGCGGTGGGCCTGGCTGTGGGGCCGATGCTCGTCCGGCCGCCGCAGCCGGACGCCACCTATTCCGTGGCGTCCGGGGGCGGGCTGCAGTTCAACATCGACCTCGCCCGGAAGACCTGGGGGACTGAGCTGGCGGTCAGCGGGAGCAGCCTGCCATCGGAGGGCACGTTGTCCCTGTGGGTCCGGGACCGGGCCGGCGGCGAGGACCGCGCGTGCGCCTGGACGGCCACCCCCAGCGGAAAGGTCAAAGTCACCGGGGCAACACCCATCCAGCTGGGCAGCATCTCGAGCGTGGAGCTGCGGGACGGCACCCAGCGGGCGGTGGCGGTGATTACCGTTCCCTAGGCTTTGAGCGAGCGGAACTCCGCCAGCAGTTCCTCGTCCTCGCAGGCGCGCGCGAAGGCACCGATCCGCCGTTCGATCTCGTACCCCAGCAGCCGGGCGCCGATCCACTCCATCACCGGCCGGAGCAGGGCCGGCCGGCACGAGAAGGTGTACTTCCAGACGGCACGGGTGCCGCCGTCGTCGGCCGTGAAACGCCAGCCGCCGCCGAAGTTGGCGAAGAACCACGGCCCGGCCACCATCGTCATGCCCACGTTCCGCGGCGGGGCGTAGGAGACGTATTCGCTGACCATGACCAGGCCCAGCCGCGACCTGGTCCGGGTGCGGACGCCCTTGCCCGCGGCGCCGGCCCCGTCCAGGAAGCCTTGCGCGGAGATGAACGGGTCCCACTTCAGCCGGAACGCGCCCGTGGTCTGGGAGAGGGCGAAGGCAGTCTCCGGGTCGGTGTGGATGAAGCGCTCGGCACGTACCTGGGGCATGCTCCCACCCTAGCCACCCCGCCGCGGGTTTACGGGGCCATCCTGGTCATTTGCGCAACCTGCGTATTTGCGCGACCTGGTTATTTGGTCATCCTGGCCAGGCGGGCACGCATGATCATATACGCGCCATAGCAGACCAGGCCCGCACCCACCGCGGCCAGGAGGTACGGTCCCAGCGGCTGGTCCCGGAGCGCGCGGAGGCCGCCGTCCAGGCCGGTGGAATCCTCGGGATGCTCCTTGATGGTGGCGATGACGATGAGCAGGCCGGTCAGCAGCAGGACCATGCCCTTGGCCAGGTAGCCGGCCACCCCCAGGGACGTGACCGCGACCCGGGCCGGGCCGCGGGCCGGCATCCGCAGCTGCTTCTCAAAGGATTTGCGTGGCCCCCGCATACCGTAGGCGACGCCGGTGACGGCAACCGCCAGGCCGATCAGGACCAGCAATGCCACGCCTCCGGGCGCCTGCATCATGGCAACGGTGAAGTCACTGGTGGCCTTGCGGTTGTCCTCGCCGGTGCCTGTGCCGGTGGCGAAGTGGAGGACTGTCAGGGCCAACGCGGCGTACACGATGGCCTGCAGGCCCGCCTTGGCCTTGTTCTTGGCCTTCTTCTTCAGGGGCTGGTGGTTGAAGTCGAAGATGGCATCGCCGGCCTGCCAGAGCGAGAGGGCCGTGCAGGCGCCGAAGCTTCCCCACAGCAGGAACGGTCCCACCGGCATGGTGGCCAGCTCCGCCACGGCCCCGCTGAAGTCCGCCCTCCCGGTGCCTCCCATGGCGAGCCGGACGGCGATGGCGCCCACCAGCAGGTGCAGGATGCCGCTGACCGCAAAACCTGTCCGGGCCAGAACCTCGAGCGTGCGTGAGTTCGTGAGGTCCTCGGCCGTCTCCGCGACCTGCTTCAATTCTTTTTTGATCGTCGTTCCTTTTGGACATGCGCGGTGCTGCGCTGGGGTGCGTGCCCTCTTCCTATACAGGCAATCGTGCCACGGCGGCCCGCGCCCCGACAGTAGGACTGACCGGTGCCCGTCCACGGGCGATGGGGAGGGATCCCCATCGCCGGTGAACGGTGCCTGTGCAACCATAAGGACCAGCGATCCAAACGCACCGCACACTTCTCCGGGGGAAACCATGACTTTTTACGGCGCTGACACCAGCCAGTTGCGGGCACTGGCCAAGGCCGCCGACCAGGCGGCGTCCCTGCTGAGCAGCCGCGCCAGTTCATTGCAAAGCCAAATCCAGTCGGCGCCCTGGAAGGGACGCGACGGTGACCTCTTCCGCCAGGAGTGGAGCGGAAGCCACCGGCCCAGCCTGGACAAGGTGGTGGCCAGCCTGCGGCAGAACTCGAAAATCCTGCTCAAGCACGCCGACGAGCAGGAAAAAGCCTCCACCGCCGGGTCCGGCGGTTCCGGCACCAGCATCTGGGACCGGATCACCTCGCTGGCTTCCCAGGCCCGGGAATGGCTGAAGGAGAGGGCCGAAGCGGCGCAGGCCGCCGCCGAGCACCGGCAGGAACTGGAGGCCGGCCTCGACCGGATGCTGCATGCCAGCCCCGAGGAGCAGGCCAAATGGTGGGACAGCCTGTCCGCCGCGGACCGGAAGTACCTGATCGAGGGCGAGGGCAGCGACGGTCCCTTCGCCGAGGATCTCATGCGGATGGACGGCGGCATCCCCGCCGCCGCCCAGCAGCTGGCCAAGCAGCACCTGCAGGAGCTGGCCCGGGCTGACATCCCGGTCTACTCCGAGACCGGGAAGGCCTCCATCGAAGCCCGCGTCGCGTGGGTCCACGGCGGGGCCGAAGTGGGCACCGAAGTGGTGGAGAACGCAGACGGCTCGGCCACCATGAAGGTCTACGGAAACATGGGCCTGGGCGTCAATGACACCACCGGCACGGCAGGGGCCACCCTCACCGGGGAGGTCTCGCGCGAGTACACGTTCGCCAGCGTGGAGGAAGCCATGGCTGCCCGGGAGCAGATGTACCGGGACCTTCCGCCGGACAGCATCGGTGAGATCAAGGACGTGGCCGGCAACCCGCCGGGGTACATCCTGGACACCATCAATGACGCCGCGGACGACAACGGTTCCACCGGGCAGACGGACAAGGCCAAGGGCACGTTCTCGCTGGAAGCCTCCGGCGAGTCCGGGACGGCGTCCGGTTCTGCGAAGCTGGACCTGGCCTACGAACGGAACCTGACGGACGGCACCTCCACCGCCAGCGGCGAGGTCTCGGCCCAGGGCAAGCTCAACCTGGACGGCAGGGTCTTCGAAGCCTCCGGGAAGGGCGGGCTGCAGGTCAACCTGGACAAGGGCAACAACATCGACTCCGTCTCTGTGTCCATGGACGGGACCGTGGCGCAGGGTGCCAGCGCCGGCACGGACGCCAAGGCGGCCAAGTTCGAATCCACCGTCACGGCCGGCACCCAGGGCACGGTCAAGATCGACGTCGACTACTCACCGGAGAACCGCCCGGTCATCGACAGCTACCTGCGCAACGTGGCCCTGGGGAACGAAGCCGGCGCCGCCCGCGACGCGGCAAGGCTGTACGAGGCAGGATCCGCCACCGTCCAGGTCAACTCCGTGGTGACCGCCACCAACGAGGCCGGCTTTGACGTGAAGGTGGGCGAGGTGGAGGTCAAGACCGAAAACCAGTCCACCACCAACGTGTCCACGTACTATAAAGTCCCCAACGACACCAAGCTCGAGAGGCTCTGAACCATGTCAGTGCACATCGAATCCCCGCTGGGCTTCACCGCAGACTTCCCCGAGCACACCCAGGTCCTGGACGACTCCTCGGCCGGGCCCAACAGCGAGCAGTACGGACTCCTGGGCGGTGTCCTGGTCACCGTCATCAAGGACGACTCGTCGGTCCAGGATGCGCCGCAGGCCAACGGCTGGGCGCACCTGATGTCCGGCTTCTACCTGGAGGACCGGTCCGGCACCCTGCTGGCCGAAGGTGAACTGAACCTGCCCGGCAAGGCAGCGTACGCCGTCGTGGTGGGCTACGACGACGCCGGCGGGTCGGCAAAGGTGGCAGCGACGGTCGGCGTGTGGGAAAGCGGGCGGTTCATCGGCGTCGTGGTCATCTGGCCATACCTGGATGCCGGGGCGGAGCCGCGGCTGGACATGCTGAAGGGGATCGTGGGAGCCATCAGCGTCGGCTGAAACGGAACCCCGGCGCCCGCAACGGTGAAATGCAGCTACCGGCGGCGGTAGCAGAGGTCGAAGATCAGGCGCCCGGCCTCGTTGGCCTTGGCTTCGAAGCTGGTCCGGATCCTGCCCTCAAAGCGGGGAGCCCAGCCGCCGGTCTCGTCCACCCCTTCGTTGGGCCCGGTGTGTCCGGTGCTGACCGGTGCCCGGCCCTCACGCACGGGCGCGCCGCCCACCACGGATTCGACGCCGGACTGCCAGACCTGGGTCAGCGGGCTTTCCGGGCCGCGGCGCTCGCCGGTGTGCAGGTTCTCGAACGCCGTGGAGCCGGCCAGTACATCGCGGACGTGGATGGCGTAGTTGGACCAGTCGGTGGCGACCCTGAACAGACCGCCGGGCTTCAGCACCCGCGCGGCAAGGTCGACGAACTCCGGCTGGATGAGGCGGCGCTTGTGGTGCCGGGACTTGTGCCACGGGTCCGGGAAGAAGACCCACAGTTCGCTGACCGATCCCTCCGGGAGCATGGTGGCAAGAACCTCCGGGGCGTTGGCCTCCACCACCCGCACGTTGTCCAGGCCCCGGCTGTTGATCTTGATGATGGTGTTGGCCAGCCCCGGCGTGTACACCTCCACGGCAAGGAAATCGGTGCCCGGGTTCTGCTCTGCAGCGTGGCAGACAGCGTCGCCGAGGCCGGAACCGATTTCCACGATGAGCGGTGCCTCGCGGCCATACTCCGCTGCGGCGTCGAAGGTGTAGTCAGGGTGGACCGAGGTGTTCGCCACGTGGCGCGGAACGTTGACCGCCCAGCGCTCGGCGTGCTCGTCCCAGGCCGCCTGCCGGCGGCCCTGCAGGCGGGTGCCGCGGCGCACGAAGCTGACCGGCCTGCCGCCGTACGTGCCGAAGGAGGCCTGGGTTCCGGGCGTGATGGGCCTCGGGACATGCGGCTGCTGGGGGTTTTCAGGGGATTCGCTCATCCTTTCCAGAATAGCGCTGCGACGGCGGCGCAGGGGCAGGGCGGGTCCGCTTGCAGGCTGGCCGGCCCGCGGCGGCTTGGGGCGGGTTCGAGCCGGCAACCCGGTCAGAACAGTCCGGCGGCGTTGAGCGCCGGGCCCAGGGCCAGGGCAAAGATGAGGCCGCAGATGCACAAAGCGACTGCCGCCGAAGACCAGTTGCCCGTATTGCGCGGGGAGCGCTTCAGCGCCGGCAAAGCGAGCCGCAAGGCGAGCCCGGCAAACAGGAGGGGCAGGCTGAACAGCACCAGGGGCGGCACCCACGGCCAGGGGGAGTGCCCACTGTCCGAATAGGACAACAGCATGGCCACTGCGGCAAACGGCCCGGTGAGGAACATGCTCACCGGGGCAAGGATCGCCAGGACCAGGCTGGTGGCTCCCTTGTTGGCCGGCGTCCCCGGCTGCGCCTCCCCGCCTTGGGGGTCCGGTGGCAGGGTGGCTCCGGCCGGAGGCGCGCTGTCCAGCGCTGCGGGCTGTGGTTCCTGTGGTGGCGTCGTTTCCATGCTGCTCCCATCACTCTGTGCGGCCCTTCGGTAAGCCGTGCCGGTTACAACCTAGGGAGCCTGGAGCCGCATCAGAAGGTACCGGTCCCCGTATGTGGATAACTCCGGGGCGGGACCCGGGCTGCAAGAATGGGCGGATGACGGACGCAACGAATGCCGGGGCAAGGAAGCAACGGCGGGGGACTGTCGCCGAAGACGGCCAGGGCCCGCCCCGGACCGGCAGCAGCAGGGTGGATCTCAGCACCCTCGTGGACGCCGAGGTCGACGAGCTTCCGGCGCCTGGACCCACCCGCGTCGGCAGCAGGCGGGCGCTGGCCTACCTTGGCGCATGCCTGGTCCTGATCGGCCTGAACCTGCGCAGCGTCTTCTCCAGCTTCTCCGCCGTCCTGCCCGAGGTGACGTCCCAGGGGGCGCTGCCCGGCTGGTCCGTGGTGGTGCTGACGACCGTTCCGGTGACGCTGCTGGGCGTGTTCGCCCCGCTGGCTCCCGTCCTGGCCCGGCGGTTCGGGGCGGAGCGGGTACTGCTGGGTGCCATGGCCTTGCTGACCGCGGGGCTGCTGTTGCGGCCGCTGGATGCGGGCGCCCCTCCAGGCGGTGCCGGACACCTTCCCGCGCTGCTGGCCGGTACGGCGGCCTGCGGCGCTGCCATTGCCCTGTGCAACGTCCTCCTCCCCGGGCTGGTCAAGCGCGATTTCCCCCACCGCCTCGGCCTGATGGGCGGGCTCTACACCACCGCCATCTGCGCCTCCGCCGCGCTCGGCGCCGGCTTTACCTACCCCGTCTACACGGCAACGGGGGAGTGGACCGCGGCGCTGTGGGTCTGGGCGGTGCCTGCCGGCGTCGTGCTGTTGCTCTTCCTGCCTGTGGCCCTGCGGCAGGGAAGCATCCGGCACCAGCCGGTCAGGGACGGCGTGAACGTGTGGCGCTCACCGGTGGCCTGGCAGGTGACCGTCTTCATGGTGCTGCAGGCCATGATGTCCTTCAGCGGGTTCGCCTGGCTGGCGCCCATCCTGCGCGAACGCGGCGTGGACGGGGCGACGGCGGGACTCATCGTGGCAGTCTGCATCGTGCTGCAGATGCTGGGCTCGCTGTTCGCCCCGGCGCTGGCGGCAAAATCCCGGGACCAGCGCGCCATCAACACCGTGGTGGCGCTGATGACCGGCGGCGGTTTCGTGCTGTGCATCCTGGGCCCGCTCGACCTGGTGTGGGTCTGGGCCGGGCTGCTGGGGCTGGGCCAGGGGAGCCTCACGGCCGCTGCCCTGACCTTGATCATGCTCCGCACCCGCGACGGCCACACTGCCGCGCACCTGTCCGGCATGATGCAGGGCGTGGGCTACGGCGTCGGCTCCACGGGAACGCTGCTGGTGGGGCAACTGCACCAGGCCACCGGTTCCTTCGTCCCGGCCGGCATCCTGTTCACGGTGGT
The DNA here is from genome assembly GCF_054890965.1 of Arthrobacter sp. C152. Lineage (NCBI taxonomy): Bacteria > Bacillati > Actinomycetota > Actinomycetes > Micrococcales > Micrococcaceae > Arthrobacter > Arthrobacter sp. C152. Next base: position 57,540 of record NZ_JBTZSU010000005.1, on the reverse strand, counting down.
GGGGCTGCTGGCAGCCGTCTTCGGCTACCGTTCCGGCCGCGACCGGTACGTGGGCTAGGCGACGCGGTGCGGGACTCCACCCTTCCAGCCACCCAGCCCGCGGCCGGCATCTTCCGGCCGCCGTACCTCTGGGTGACCATCGGCACCTGCGCCCTGGTGTTCCTGGCTGCATTCGAGTCCCTGGCCGTCACCACCATCATGCCGCTGGTCAGCCGGGAGCTGGACGGCGGCAGCCTCTACGCGCTGGCCTTCGCAGGACCGCTGGCAACCGGCGTGATCGGCATGGTGGGAGCCGGCAACTGGTCCGACCGGCGTGGGCCGTCGATGCCGCTGTACGCCTCGGTGGGACTCTTCGCGCTGGGCCTGCTGATCGCCGGCACGTCCGTGAACATGCCCATGCTCGTCGCCGGCCGGCTGGTCCAGGGCCTCGGCGGCGGCGCCCTCACGGTGGCGCTGTATGTCCTGGTGGCACGCTTCTATCCCGGACCTCTGCATCCGAAGATCTTCGCCGCCTTCTCCGCCGCTTGGGTGGTTCCGTCGTTGGTGGGACCTTTCGCCGCCGGCCTGGTGGCCCAGGTCTTCAGTTGGCACTGGGTGTTCCTGGGTGTTGTGGGCCTGGTGGTTCCCGCGCTGGCGATGATCGTGCCGCTGCTGCGGGGCATGGAACGGGCCGCGGCGCCCACCGTGCCGTGGGCGCTGGACCGGCTCGGCTGGGCCGTGTTGGCTGCGCTCGCCGTCCTGGGGCTGAACCTTTCCGCCGAGGTGCGCATTCCGGATGTTCCGGCGGCCACGGCGGTCCTGGCGGCGGCCGCCGTCGTGCTGGCCCTGGTGGCGGTCCGTCCGCTGGTGCCCGGCGGCACCCTGCTGGCCCGGCGGGGCCTGCCCAGCGTGATCCTGGCCCGAGGGCTGGCATCGGCGTCCTTCTTCGGCGCGGAGGTCTACCTGCCCTACCTGCTGATCGACCAGTACGGGTTTCCGCCGGCGCTGGCCGGGCTGACCCTCACCTGCGGTGCGCTCGCCTGGGCCGGGGCCGCCGCGGTCCAGGGCAGGCTGGGCACCCGGCTGTCCCATGCATCGGCCGTCAGGACAGGATCGCTGATGGTCCTGTGCGCGGTGCTGCTGGCCCTGTCCACCACGGCGCTGCACTGGCCGGCCGCCGCCGCCATCGCCGGGTGGGCGCTCGCCGGCGGCGGGATGGGCCTGCTCTACCCCCGCCTGAGCGTGATGACACTGGCGCTCTCCACCAAGGAGGACGAGGGCTTCAACAGCTCCGCCATGTCCATCTCCGATTCACTGGGCGGGGCGCTGTCGCTGGCCACCACCGGCATCGTCTTCGCGGCATTTACGACGACGGTCCAGTCCTTCGCGGGCGTCTTCGCCCTGACGGCGGTGCTCGGCATTGCCGCGGCACTGGTGGCGCCGCGGGTCACCGCCGCTCAAGGCTAATTCAGCCGGGTGGCCCGGAGCACGACGTCGGCGATGGTGGCTGCCTCGCCCTCCGGCCCCGTCACGTGGCGTTCGCGGGTGGTGAGGACCTCCAGTTGCCACCCGGGCCCACCGAGCTCCAGCTCGCGGACCAAGTCGTCGCCGGTGTAGAACATGCCCTCGTGCGGGTGCCCGCCGCCCCACGGCGGCAGCCGGTCGGGATGATGGCCCACCACCAGCAGGGTGCCGCCCATCTTGACCGCTGCAGCGGCGGTCCGCAGCGGAATCCGCCAGTCAAGCTCCTGCGAGTGCAGGAACTGCGAGGTCACCAGGTCATAGGACCCCTCCGGGTGCCACTGCTCCAGATCGGCCTGCTGCCAGGTGATCCTGCTTCCGATGTTGTCCTCCGATGCCTGCACGCTCTCCCGCGCCAGCTCCGCCAGCTCATGGGAGCGGGCCCGCTCCAGCGCCACGGCGGAAACGTCGACGGCGGTCACCGTCCATCCCTGCTGCGCCAGCCAGATGGCGTCGGCACCTTCCCCGCAGCCAAGTTCCAGCGCTTTGCCCGGCCTCAGGCCGCCGGCTTCACGGACCAGCTGCGGGTTCGGCTTCCCGCTCCACAGCCGGGGCTTGGAGCGGTACCGCTCGTCCCAGGCTGAGGCGGCGCGGATGCTGCCGTCTCCTCCGCCGGGAAAGGGGCCGTCGTCGTGCGTGGGATGCTGGTGCGCCGCGTCTTCGCTCATGCCTCCAGCCTGCCCCGCGGCACTGCCGAAGGCAACGGTCCGCCGCCCCGGGACCGGACCGCCGCGCCGGGGATGGTAAACTGGTGGAACTTGATGTGCAGTGATGCCCTCGGATCCCTTCATTTGGGGGACGGGGCTTTTTTCATGTGAGAGGCACATCCTGCGTCGATGAACGCGTTCCATTTGGTCCCGGCCCCGTCCTGCAAGTGGCAGAAGGCTGGTTGACCACCTGACTTTTCTTCGGCGAATCCCCTGGGCCAACCGGCACCGGGGGCCGATATCCGCACGGATACCGCCAGAAAGACCTTTGAGTTAATGACTACTTTTGCTGCCCTCGGCACGCCCAAGGCCCTCGCCGAGACCCTCGCCGCGCAGGGAATCGAATCCCCGTTCCCCATCCAGGTGAAGACCCTCCCGGACACCCTGTCAGGCCGCGACGTCCTGGGCCGCGGCCGCACGGGCTCGGGCAAGACCATCGCCTTCTCCATCCCGCTGGTGGCCCGCCTTGCAGAACGCGAAGCGGCCTACTTCCGCAAGCCCGGCCGCCCCATGGGCCTGGTGCTGGCACCCACCCGTGAGCTGGCCACCCAGATCAACGCCACCATCGAGCCGCTGGCCAAGGCCGCCGGCCTGAACACCACCGTGATCTACGGCGGCATCTCCCAGGCCCGCCAGGAAAAGGCGCTGCGCGCCGGCGTCGACATCGTCATCGCCTGCCCCGGCCGCCTCGAGGACCTGATCCGCCAGCGCATCCTCACGCTCGAAGCCGTGGAGATCACCGTCCTGGACGAAGCCGACCACATGGCGGACCTGGGCTTCCTGCCCGTCGTGAAGAAACTCATGGACATGACCCCCAGCCAGGGCCAGCGCCTCCTCTTCTCCGCCACCCTGGACAACGGCGTGGACAAGATCGTCCAGCGCTACCTGTCCAACCCGCTGACCCACTCGGTTGACGACCCCCAGGCGGCGGTGACCACCATGGAACACCACGTGCTGGTAGTCAACGACCAGACCGTCAAGAAGCAGCTGATCGTGGAGCTCGCCTCCGGCGCCGGCCGCCGCGTCCTGTTCATGCGGACCAAGCACCACGCCCGCAAGCTGGCCAAGACCCTGACCGACGCCGGAATCCCCGCCGTCGACCTGCACGGCAACCTGTCGCAGAACGCCCGCGACCGCAACCTCGCGGAGTTCTCGAACGGTGACGTGCGCGTCCTGGTCGCCACCGACGTCGCCGCCCGCGGTGTGCACGTCGACGACGTCGAACTGGTCATCCACGTTGACCCGCCCACCGAGCACAAGGCGTACCTGCACCGTTCCGGCCGCACCGCCCGCGCCGGTTCCGACGGCACCGTGGTCACCCTGACGCTGCCCGAGCAGCAGACCGACGTGAAGAAGCTCATGAAAGCCGCCGGCGTGGACGTCAGCTTCGAGCGCGTCACGGCCAGCTCGCCCATCGTGGCCGAGCTGGTGGGCGACGTCGCCGAGAAGGTTGACCCGCGCACCCGCGCCGCGCTGCTGGCCGCCAAGGCCCCCAAGCAGGGCGGCGGCACGTCCACCGGCGCCAACGCCGAGCGCAAGCGGGCCCGCCGCCAGGCTTCCCCGACCGCCGGCGGCCGCGGTGGCCGTGGCGGACGCGGCAAGGTTGCAGCCGAGGCAGTCCGCACGGATGTTCCCCGCGCCGAGCGCCGCGCCGCTGCCTTCGAAGGCCGCACCGAGGCCCGCGCCGCGGTGGATGCCGTGCGCGAGCAGAACGAGGACCGCGCCGTGGCAGCGGCGGCCGCCCGCCGCAACGCCCGCGGCCGCGGTACGGCTGCCGGCACGCACCGCAACGACGTCCCCGCAGCAGGTGGCCGCCCATCGGCCGGCCGCGGATCGGACGGACGTGCAGCCGAGGGCCGGGGCGATTCCCGGATCACCCGCAGCGGCGCTCCCCGCGGAGGCACGGGCCGGCCCGCCTCAGGCGGACGTCCTGCCTCGGGCGGCCAGCGCAGCGGACGCCCGGCAACCGGGCAGCGCGCAGCAGCATCCGGCGGAAGCCAGGCCGTGTGGTCCTCGAACACCGGCGGTGTCTCCGGCGGCTCGTACGGCTCGGGCAATGGCGGTTCCGGCAACGGCTCCGGCCGTCCCAAGCGCAGCGGCCCGCGCCGCGCGTCAGCCCCCGCGTCGAACGAGCGCCGCGGCCGCTGATTCCCTCATCGACTGCTGCGTAGATGCCGTTTAGATCCGTCAAAACGGCGTCTACGCAGCAGCGGATTGGCATTACCAGCCGCGGGCGCGCCACTCCTCCAGGTGCGGGCGTTCCGCGCCGAGGGTGGTGGGCTTGCCGTGGCCGGGATGGACGACGGCGGTGTCCGGGTAAGTGCCGAACAGGCGCTCCGTGACGTCGGTTAGCAGCTGATTGAACCTTTCCGGGTCTTTCTGCGTGTTGCCGACGCCGCCCGGAAACAGCGAATCCCCGGAAAAGATGTGCGCCGGACCATCGGCGTCCTGCAGCACGAACGCGATGGATCCGGGCGTGTGGCCGCGCAGGTGGACGGCCGTGAGCCCGAAGCCGGCCACGGACAACGTCTCCCCGTGGCCCAGCCGCACGTCCACCGGAACGGGCAACGCGTCGGCGTCGTCCGCTCCCGCCGCCGTCCGCGCCCCGGTCTCCGCCACCAGCTCCTTCAGCGCCCGCACGTGGTCCCAGTGCTGGTGCGTGGTGGCCACCAGGGCCAGCCGAGGTTCTGTGCCGGTGTCGGCGGCGCCGTCGGCCAGCAGCTGCCGGATGGCGGGCAGGTCGTCGGCGGCGTCGATCAGCAGCTGCTCACCGCTGGCCTTGGCCGTCAGGAGGTACACGTTGTTGTCCATCGCGCTGACTGAGATGCTGCGGATGGTCAGGGCGGGCAGGTCGTAGAGAAGTGAGTCCATGGGCTTCAGTCTAGGGACGGGCTACAGGTCAAGCGGCAGGGTTTTGGAGTAGACCTGCTTGGTCGGCGGCCCGGCCAGTATCTCGTGCAGCCCGCTCCTGCCTTCCGGTGTGGTGCGCCATGCGGCGTAGTCGTCGTGGTCCTGCGTGGTGGCCCAGGTTTCCACCACCAGGATGTGGCAGGGGTCCGCGTCATCCACCAGGGCCTCGATGCCCTGGTTGCCGGGCCAGGCCCGGGTGGCGGCGAGGGTTTCGGACAGGTACTTGGCGGCGTCCTCCCGGCGGGCGGGGTCGATCCGGACTTCGAAGTGAACGATTGTTGGCATGGGCCCCATCCTATTCCCGGCCTTCGGACACCCAGGTGGGGTCGGCGGACCGGGAACCGACGACGACGTCCGAGGCTGCGGCGAGTGCGTCCAGCTGCGCCGGGGTCAGGTCCAGGGAAAGCGCGCCGAGGTTCTCGTCGATGCGCGCGGCCTTGCGCGTCCCGGGGATCGGGACGACAGGCAGTCCCAGCCGTTTGCCCTGGGCGAGCAGCCAGGCGAGGGCCACCTGCGCGGGCGTGGCGGCCAGTTCGCCCGCCACCGCTTGCACCGCGTCTACCACCGCCTGGTTGGCAGCGGCGGCGTCCGGGGCAAAGCGGGGGATGCGGCGCCGGAAGTCGTTGGCACCCAGGGCCGAGGTGTCCACCGTGCCGGTCAGGAAGCCGCGGCCCAGCGGGGAGTACGGGACAAAGCCGGTGCCCAGGCCGGCCGCCGCGGGAACAACGTTGCGTTCCACGTCCCGGCTCCAGATGGACCACTCGCTCTGGACAGCCGCGATCGGGTGCACGGCCGCGGCTTCCTGGAGCTCCTGCGCCGTCACCTCGGACAGGCCGAGGTGCCTGACCTTGCCCTGCTGCACCAGCTCCGCCATGGCCCCCACGGTTTCCACAATCGGAACGCGGAGGTCACGGCGGTGCATGTAGTACAGGTCGATCACGTCGGTGCCCAGCCGCTGCAGGCTCCGGTCCACCGCCTGCCGGACGTAGGCGGCGTCCCCCCGGATGTCCGTGTAGCCGTCGGCCGGGGTGCCGACCAGCGCGAACTTCGTGGCCAGCTGGACCTCGTCCCGGCGATCCTTCAGGAGCCGGCCGATGAGTTCCTCGTTGCTGCCCCCGCCATAGATGTCCGCGGTGTCGATGAAGCTGACACCGGCGTCGACGGCGTGGTGCAGCGTGCGGAGCGCGTCCGCCGGGTCCACCTCGCCGTAGACGGGGGTGAGGGCCATGCCGCCAAAGCCGAGGGGGCTGACGGTGAGCCCGTCGCCGAGCTCTACTGATGGGTTCATGCTGTGTCTCCTTGGTGGTTCCGGTCAGGTCCAGGGAATGATGCGGTCGGCTGCGTTGCGGGTGGATTCGATCAGGACGGCGTTGGCTTCGTCGGGTCCGTTGGCCCACGCTTGCGCTGCGTCGGGTGCCATGCCGAAGGAGACGTGGCGGGCCACGAGCCGGCTGAGCCGGAGCCCGCGGGGCGTGTCGAGGAACCAGACCTCGCCCAGCTGCGCCCGGATTTCCTTCCACGGCTCCTGCTCCGCCAGCAGGTAGTTGCCCTCGGTGATCACCAGCGGAACCTCGGCAGGCACGGCGATCGAGGCCGCCACCGGCTCGTCCAGGGTGCGCCGGAACTCCGGCGCGTACACCACTGCCTCGTCCCGGCGCGCGAGGCGGCGCAGCAGCGAAAGGTACCCGCCGGCGTCGAACGTGTCCATGGCGCCCTTGCGCTCGCGAAGGGGCGTGCCGTCGATGATCGCGTTGCCCAAATGGAACCCGTCCATGGGCACCACCACCGCGGCCTCCGCGCCGAACTGCTGCTGGAGCCACGCGGCGAGGGTGGACTTTCCGGAACCGGGCGCCCCGGCGATGCCCAGGATGGTGCGGGTCCCGCGCAGCACCCTGGACCGCAGCGCGTCCACGGCCTGGGTGATCTCGGGGGAGTCCATGGCAACAGCCTAAAGGCATCCGTCCACGGTCCACCGCCGCGCGCTGAATCTCCCCACCTTTGGGCCCGGGAAGGCAAGGTTCGACGGCGGTTTGCCGGGACACGCCGCAGGCCCGCCCCGAACGTGGGGAAAGTCAGCGCCGGGCAGGCCCGGCGGCCTTCGCAGGCAGCGCCTTCAACCCCGCCGCGCAGCCCACGATCCCGGCGATGAACAGCAGCTTCAGCACGCTGAAGGGCTCCGTGCCGGTGGCCATCGCCCACGCGACGGTCAGCGCCGCGCCGATTCCCACCCACACGGCATAGGCGGTGCCCAGGGGAATGCTGCGGATGGCCAGGCCCAGGCCCAGCATGCTCAGGGCCGCGGTGGCGGCGAACACCACGGTGGGCAGGGGACGGGTGAGGCCGTCGGACAGGCCGAGGGCAGTAGCCCAGACTGCCTCGAGGACGGCCGATGCCAGGAGCACCAGCCACGGAACGGCGCGCATTACGCCACCACCTTCAGGCCCACCACGCACGCCGCGATGCCGGACAGCAAAAGCAGGCGCACCGCCGTCGGCCGTTCCACCCTGGTAACCATCGCGTAGGCGGAGGTCAGGACGACGCCGACGCCCACCCACACCGCGTACGCCGTGCCGGTGGGGATGGTCTGCATGGCGTAGGCCAGCCCGCCGGTGCTCGCGGCGACGGCACCAAAGAACAGGAAGGCGGGGGCGACCCGGCGGCGGCCCGACACACGGGACGCCCGGTGCAGCGCTGCAGCCCAGACGGCTTCCAGCGCCCCGGAAAGAAGAAGGAGGATCCACGGCATGACGATGTCCTTTGGCCAGTCTTGTCGCGTGCCGGGTACTGATCCGTCGTCCGGAGGCTCGGGTGCGGAGCCTTGGATTCCAGCGTAGCAACGCCCGACGCCGGGCGGCCAGCGGGGGTGCCCAAGCTCACCGGCGGCTCCTTCCGCGGGTGGGACAGGGGCTAACCGCTTTGCTGCGCCAGCAGCTGTTCGACCCGCTCCGGCGCGTACAGGCTTTCCTCCACCAGGCGGCACAGGCCCACCGCAGTGGAGGCCCGGCTGTCTGCGGGAACGATCTCGAGATCCACCAGGGAGGGCTCGAAGGCGTCGTCAAGGATCTGGCGCCGGCACGCGGCCAGGAAGCCGGGCAGCACTCCCACGAGGCCGCCAATGGCGAGGCGTCCGGGGTTAAGGGTCCCCACCGTGGCGGCCAGCGCCCGGCCGAGCAAGCGGCCCGCTTCCGCGACGGCGTCGCCAACGGCGGGGTCACTGCCGGCGGCATCCACCAGCTGCCGCAGGGTCCGGTACTTTGCGGACCGGGGAGCGGCCAGCAACGCGCGCCCGGAGGCCACTGCCGCGAGGCAGCCGTCGCGGCCGCAGCGGCAGCGGTGGCCTGCTGCCTCCGGGATGCGGATATGGCCGATGTCCCCGGCGGCGCCATGGGCGCCACGGACCAGGGCGCCGCCGACGATGATCCCGGAGCCGATGCCGGTGCTGACCTTCACGGCCACGAGGGATTCGAAAGGTTCGCGGACCTCGCCGACAGCCATTGACCGCGCGTCGTTTTCGAGGAGGACCGGGCAGTCGAGCCTCGCTTCCACCGCTTCCTGCAGGCGCCGCAAATCCCAATGGGCCAGGACGGTCCGCTCCAGTCCCAGCCGGTGCAGCGGGTCCACGGGGGCGGGCAGTCCTACTCCGGCGCCTACGGCCGGCCGGCCGTCGAGCAGCCGCAGGGCAGCGTCGACGACCTGGCTCGCCACCGTCTCCTGGGAGTCCTTGATGTCGACAGGCAACCGGGCGGCGGACACGGTCTCCCGGCCGAGCGTCAGCAGGTGGATGCCGGCGTGGGTGTGTCCGATTTCGATGCTCACCACCAACTTGTTGCGGTCATCGAACCGGAGGGCCCGGGGCGGCCTCCCGCGCTGGGAACGCAGCGGGGTTGATTCGTAGACCAGGCCGGCGGCGAACAGGTCATCCAGCCGCTCATACAGGGTGGACCGTGCCATGCCGGTCAATTCCAGCAGGTCCGCGCGGCTGTACCCGGCCGGGTTGGACCGCAGCATTTGGAGGAGGTCGCCGGCCCTCGTGGCGAGCCCGGGAGGGGGCTGGCCCGGACCGCCTACCAGCGTTCTCGGCTCGGTCATACGGCTGGCTCCCTCCGGGCCGCAGCCGGCTGCCGCGCAGCCGGGTCATTGACGTGTTCCAGATCACACAATTATGATCGATCATCAGACAAAAACCATAACTGCCCTTCACAGCAGGAGGCATCAATGTCCGATCTCGCGTTTGACGGCGTTACCCGGCGGGCCATGCTGAAGGGAGGCTTGACTCTCCTTGCCGCGGGACCCGTGCTTGCGGCCTGCGGCGTGAATACCAGCGGGAGCGGGGGAGCCGGTTCGGTCAGCTTCCTCTCCACCCAGTTCGCCCCCGTGGAGGAGCGGCAAAAGTACGAGGCCACGCTGAAGAAGTTCGCCGGCGACATCAGCGTCGCCTACAACCCCGTGGATACCGGGGTGTTCAACACCACGCTCAAGTCCCAGCTGTCCGCCGGGAAGGTGGAGGTCGGCATCGCCGGCGGCCTGCACGGCGACCTGGTCCCCTTCGCCTCGCAGCTTGAGGATCTCAGCTCGCTGATGAATGACCTCTCCTCGGCGGGCTACTCCGACGACGTCAAGGAACTGGCAAAGCTTGGCACCGACGTTCCCCGCTACATCCCCTGGATCCAGGCGACGTACGTGCTGGCCATCAACAAGAAGGCGCTCGCCTGGCTGCCGTCGGGAGCGGACGTCAACAAGCTCACCTACGACCAGTACCTGGAGTGGGCGAAGGCTGCCAAGACGGCCAACGGCCGGCCCGTGTTCGGCATCCCCGCAGGGCCCAAGGGGCTCCATCACCGCTTCTACCAGGGGTTCCTGCTGCCCAGTTTCACCGGCGGCCAGGTCACCACCTTCCGCAACGCCGATGCCGTCACCGCCTGGACGTACATGCGCGAACTGTGGGCCAACACGAACCCTGCCTCCACCAACTACGACTTCATGCAGGAGCCGCTGGCCAACGGCGAGGTCATGGTGGCGTGGGACCACGTGGCCCGCCTGATCACGGCCGTCAAGGACAAGCCGGACGACTGGCAGATGGTCCCGGCGCCGTCCGGACCCAAGGGCAAGGGCTACCTGCTGATTGTCGGCGGCATGGCCGTCCCGAAGGGCTCTCCGGAAAAAGACAAGGCGTTCCAGCTCATCAAGGCCCTTTCCAAGCCTGATGCCCAGATCGAAACCCTGAAGTCCAACGCGTTCTTCCCCGTGGTCAAAGCCGACATCGGCAGCGACCTCCCCGGCGGCATCGCCCTGGAGGCCAAGGCGGTCAAAGCGCAGGAAGAAGCCCAGGACGCGCTGCTGGCGCTGCCGCCCGTGGGCCTGGGGGACAAGGACCCGCAGGTCTCCCAGCTGTTCAAGAACTGCTTCCAGGAGATCTGCCTGAACAACGCCGACGTCAAGACCACCCTGGACCGCCAGGGGGCCGAGCTGGCGAAGATCATGGACTCCCTCAACGTCCCGTGCTGGGCGCCGGACCCCAAAGCGGCCCAGTGTAAGGTCGCGTGATGGCCGCCCCGGACGCCCCGGCAGCCACCAGGCCGCACGTGCCGCCGCCCGGCCCCAAGGCCCGGCCGCCCAGGAGGCGGGGGAACTCGGCGGCGCTGCTGCTGATTGCCCCGTCCATCGTGTTCATGACGCTGCTGTTCGGCTGGCCCATGGTCAGCGGCATCCTCCAGGCCTTCGGCGGCCCGGAAGGGCTGACGACGGCGAACTTCTCCCGGATGGCCCAGGACCCCTACTTCTGGTCCTCGGTGGGCAACACCCTGCTGCTGATCGTGGTGATGATCCCCATCCAGTTCGTCCTGGCCCTTGCCATGGCGCTGCTGATCCGGGCCAAGCCGCGGGGATCCTCGGCGTACTTCTACATCTGGGCCATCCCCCTGGCGGTCAGCGACCTTGCGGCCGGCCTGGTCTGGCTGACCGTGTTCACGGACCGCGGCTACCTCAACTCCCTGCTGGCCTCCTTTGGGCTGGACCCGGTGTCGTGGCTCGCCTACGACAACTACCCCTCGATGTTCGGCGCCGTCCTCATCGCAGAGGTCTGGCGCGCCACGTCCCTGGTGTTCGTGATCGTCGTGGCGGGGCTGCAGTCCATCCCCAAGGACTACGAGGAAGCAGCGGGCGTCTTCGGCGCCAACTTCTGGAGCCGGCTCTGGCACGTGACCCTGCCGCTGCTGCGTCCCAGCCTCCAGACCGCCCTGATCCTGCGCACCATCCTGGCGTTCCAGACCTTCGCCGTGGCGCTGGCCCTCACCGGCCAGAACTTCCCGCTGGTGGTTGGTGAGACCTACCGCTGGTACACGGGGCTGCAGGATCCCAACGTGGCATCGGCGCTGGCCCTGGTGGTCATGGCCGTGTCCATGGTGACCGCGGTGGGTTACCTGAAACTCCTTCGGGACCAGTCGGAGGCGCCACGATGAGCAACGCCACCACGTCCAAGGCCCCGGTGCCGGCCGCGCGCCCCGAACCGGAAGTGGACCGCCGTCCGCTGGCACGGCGGCGCCGCAACAGGATCCTGCTCCAGGCGGGCTGCATCCTGATCACCCTGTTCATGGCCATACCCATCTACCTCATCGCCCTCGCGGCGATGTCCAGCAGGCAATCGCTGCAGAAGTTCCCGCTCAGCTTCATTCCGGACAACTTCTCCACCGAGACGATGCAGACGTTCCTGCAGTCCACCGGCATCCTGGGCGGGTTGATCAACTCGGTCCAGGTGGGCGTGTTCACCCTCGTGCTGTCGCTGATCATCGGGGTCCCCGCCGGATACGCGGTGGCCCGGTTCGCCTTCCGCGGCAGGGACCCGTACCAGCTCTTCCTGCTGTTCACCCGGGCCCTGCCCATCGTGGTCCTGTCGGTGCCGCTAGCCCAGCTGTTCCTGCAGACCGGACTGTACGACAGCGTCATCGCCGTCGTCCTGCTCCACACCGCCCTGGCGCTGCCCACCACCATCCTGATTACCGCATCGGTGTTCCTGGGTGTTCCGCGGGACGTCGAGGAGGCCGCGCGCATTTTCGGCTGCAGCCCGGTGCAGGCCTTCCTCAAGGTGGTCATGCCCATGGCCGTCCCCGGCATCGCGGCGGCGTCGATCTTCACGTTCGTCATGTCCTGGAACGAAGTCCTGGGTGCCTCCATCCTGACCCTGAACCAGCGCACCCTGCCCGCCCAGGTCCTCAGTTCGCTGTCCGAATCACCGCTGGCCTACCGGTTCGCCGGGGGCTTCCTGCTGGTGCTTCCGGCTCTCATTTTCATCTTCTTCATGCGCCGCTACCTCACCAACATGTGGGGCTCCACCATCCGCTGACCGCTTTTCCAGAGAGGCTGTCCCATGGCTGACATCTCCATCAAGGGCCTGCACAAGACCTACCCCGGCAGCACTGAGCTGGCCACGAACAACGTCTCCCTGGACGTGGCGGAGGGCGAGTTCATGGTGCTGCTGGGCCCGTCAGGCTGCGGGAAGACCACGCTCCTGCGCATGGTGGCCGGCCTGGACTTCCCGGACCAAGGGAGCATCTCCATCGGCGGCAGGGACGTGACCTACCTTCCGCCGCAGGACCGGAACCTGTCCATGGTGTTCCAGTCCTACGCCGTCTTCCCGCACCGGATGGTCCGGACCAACATCGCCTTCGGGCTGATGATGAAAAAGGTCCCCCGGGACGAGATCGAACGGAAGGTGCGGTGGGCGGCCGACCTCCTGCAGCTGAGCCCCTACCTGGACCGGTACCCGGCGCAGCTCTCGGGCGGCCAGCGGCAACGCGTCGCCGTGGCCCGCGCCATCGTCATGGACGCCGACGTGCTGCTCATGGATGAACCCCTGTCCAACCTCGATGCCCTCCTGCGCCTGGACTTCCGGGCCGAGCTGAAGAAGATCGTCCAGCAGCTGGGATCCACCACCCTGTACGTCACCCACGACCAAGTGGAGGCGATGAGCCTCTCCGACCGCGTGGCGGTGATGAAGAAGGGGCAGATCGCCCAGCTCGGCAATCCCATCACGGTCTACGAGGAACCGGCAGACCGGTTCGTTGGCGGGTTCATCGGCTCACCGCCGATGAACTTCCTGGACGGCCGGATCACCCAGCAGGGAGCGCTGGAAGTCGCGGGCCAGGACACCGCCGCCCCGGAATTCCTGGCCCGGGCGGCTGCTCGCACCGGCGGCAGCCCGGTAATGGTGGGCATCCGCGCGGAAAACATTGCCATCGCCGAGCGCGGCTCGGAAGGTTCCCTGGACGCGGTGGTGGAGGTGGTGGAGCCCCTCGGCCACGCCACGCTGCTGACGGTGGACCTGGGCGGCCAGACGGTCAAGGTGCAGGTCCCGTCCACGGTCCGGGTTTCCTCCGGAGACCAGGTGGGGCTGCGTTTCGACCCCGGTGCCCTGCGCTTCTTCGACACGGAGACGCAGCTGGGGCTGACGGCATGAACCCGGACGGGGACGCCTCGCCAATCCAGGACCTTACCGAAATGCGCCGCCGGGCCAGGGACGTCCTCGCCGCCAACGACCTCGGCACCATGGTCACAGCCGCGCCGAACCTGTACCCGCACATGTGGAGCTGGGACGCGGCCTTCGTTGCCACCGGCCTGTCGACCGTCAGCGTCGCCCGTGCCCTGCAGGAACTCGATTACCTGCTCGCCGCCCAATGGAAGAGCGGGATGATCCCGCACATCGTGTTCTCCGACGTCCCCGGCTATTTTCCGGACGTGGAGCGCTGGGGCACGCGCGGCGTGTCGCCCGAGGGCGTGGAGTCCAGCGGTATCTGCCAGCCGCCCGTGCACGCCACCATGCTGCGGCGGATCGTGGAACGGGCGACGGCGGCGGGCGGCGAAGACGCCCGGCTCGCCGAAGAGTTCCTCCGCCGGACGCTGCCGCAGTGGATCCGGTGGCATGCCTGGCTCCGGAGCAGCCGCGGCGGTGACGGGTCCGGCCTGCTGACGATTTACCACGGCTGGGAGTCCGGGATGGACAACTCGCCGCGTTTCGACGGCCCCTACTCCAGGGTCAAGCCGGGGGCGATGGAGCCGTTCGTGCGCACGGACACCCTCAAGGTCACGGACACCAGCCAGCGGCCCAGCGATGAGGAATACAGCCGGTACCTGTGGCTGGTGCAACAGATGGCGGACGTCCGCTTTGACGATGCCCGGCTGCCGGACGTGATGGCGTTCCAGGTCAAGGACGTCTTCATGTCGGCGATTTTCGCGGCGGCAAACGAGGACCTGGCGGTGCTGGCGGACCGCATCGGCCTGGGCGGTGACGCGGACCGGTTGCGCGAATGGGCCCGTGAGTTCCGGGACGGGGTGGACTCCACCGTTGACGAAGACACAGGGCTTGCACGGGACCGGGATGTGCTCACGGGGGAATGGATCGGGCTGCCCACCATGGCGGGCTTCGCGCCGCTCATCTCCACCGGCAGCGGGCCCCTGCTGCAGCGGCAGCTGGAGATCTTCGAGGGCCCGGACTGGACCGGGGATCCACGCCTTGCCTTCCCGCTTCCCGCCTCCACGTCCACCACCTACCACGGGTTGAAGCCCCGGCAGTACTGGCGCGGGCCGGTCTGGCCGGTCATGAACTGGTACCTGGCCAGCTGCCTGAAGCGGCGCGGCGACGGGAATCGGTACCGGCAGCTGCGCGAGGCCTCCCTGGCGCAGCTGATGGAAGGCCACTATGCGGAGTACTACGAGCCGTTCACCGGCGAGCCGCTGGGCAGCATGGACCAGTCCTGGACAGCGGCGGTAGCGCTGGAATGGCTTGCCGATCCGGAGGAAGGCTGACCGGATGGGTGGCCCGCCGCCCAAGCCTCCGCTGCGGCTCCTCGTCGCCGGTGCCGGGGCCAGGGGATCTGCCTACGCCCGCCTCGCCGCCGCCACCGGCAAAGCCGTCGTGGCCGGGATCGCCGAGCCGCGCCGGCACCTGCGTGAACGCCTGGCGGCCGAGCTCACGGTGCCGGACGGCGGGCTTTTCGAGGACTGGCAGGCGATGCTGGCTGCCGGCCCTGCCGCTGACGGCATCATCATCGCTACCCCGGACCGCCAGCACGACGGCCCGTTCGCGGCGGCCGCCGCCCGGGGCTACCCGATCCTCCTGGAGAAGCCCGCGGCGGTGACTCCCGGCGGCTGTGCCGAGCTCGCACGCCTGGCGCGTGCTTCCGGCGCCAGCGCCGTGGTCTGCCATGTCATGCGGTACGCGCCGCTGACGGTGCTGCTCCGGCAGCTCCTGTCCGCGGGAGCCGTGGGCCGGATCATCTCGGTCCAGCACCTGGAGCCCGTGGGGTTCTGGCATTTCGCGCATTCCTACGTCCGGGGGAACTGGCGCCGCGAGGACGAATCCAGCCCCTTCCTGCTGGCAAAATGCACGCACGACCTCGACTGGCTCTCGTACATCATCGGAAGCCGGCCGGTCCGGGTGTCCTCTTTTGGCCGACTGACGCATTTCCGGCCGGGCGAGGCGCCGGAGGGTGCGTCCTCGCGGTGTACCGACTGCCCGGTGGAGGCCGGGTGCCCATACTCGGCGCTCAGGATTTACGGTGCCGGCCGCCCCGAGGGGGACGCGGCCCCCGATCCCGCCAGGGCGTATTTCGCCGAGGTGGTGGACCCCGGCGGCGACCGCGGGTCACTGTGGCAGGCGCTGGCCACGGGTCCCTACGGCCGCTGCGTCTACTCCTCCGACAACGACGTGGTGGACCACCAGGTGGTGACCATCGAATACGGGGACGGGACAACAGCTGCCCTGACCGCCACCGCTTTCACCGCCGCCGGCCCGCGCCGGACCAGGATCTTCGGCAGCCACGGGGAGATCGCGGTCGAGGCGGGGACCGTTTCCGTGTACGACTTCCTGACCGGAACAACGTCCGTCCATCAGGCGCCTGTTGCCGGGCCAAGCGTTAAGGGGGAGAAGCATGAGGGCGGCGACCGTGGCCTTGTGGAGGCGTGGGTGGGGGCACTGGCCACGGGCGAGTGGTCCGGAATCGTCTCCGGCCTGGAGGAATCACTGGCCAGCCACGCGGTGGTCTTTGCCGCCGAGGAAGCCCGGCGGTCCGGGACCGTGGTTCCGGTGCGGCCGTTCAGTCCTCCCGGCTGACCGCGTCGATCGACACCACGGCCAGGAAGCCCCGGCCCAGGATTTCGGGGGAGCGCTCATCCGAACCGGCCACCGCGTCGTAGCGGGCCAGCTCCACGGCGTCCGTATCCGCGTCGCTGACCGTCGCCTGGCCCTGCAGCAGCACCCCCAGCTGCCCCTCGAAGACAGGGTGCGCGCGCTTTTTGGACAGTTCGATGATGGACGCGAAGCCCTTGAACGCTCCCGTGCGGGTGATGACGTTGAGGTTCCGGATATCGCCGGTGGGCAGCTTGGCCGAGGTGGCCGCCCCGCCGTCGAACCTGTACGGACGGTACCGCTCCACCGGCTGGTCCGCACCGTCCACGCTCAGCAGCAGCAGGTCCCCTTCCACGACGGTCACGACGCGCTCCATCCCCGGAAACGCCGAAAAGTCGCCTGCCTTGGTAACATCCGCGATGCTCACCCGCCAGTCCCAGCCGCCGTCCGCCGAAGCCTGCTGCGCGATTTCCCTGGTCACGCCGCCGCCGTTGCGCCACGGTTCGGCCTGGAGTTCTGCGAAGCGGATGATCTGCATCAGGCCAGCCTAGTTCCCCGCTCCGGACCGGCGTCGCAGGTTCGGCCCGGTCCCTGCTACTCTCCTGCGGGGGGTCAACGCGAAAACAGCCTGAAGGAGCCCGGGAATGTTCGTCAAAGTGTGTGGTCTCAGCACGCCCGAATCGGTCCGCGAAGCCATCGACGCCGGGGCTGATGCCGTGGGTTTCGTCCTCACCGCCAGCCCGCGCGTGGTCTCGCCGTCGCAGGCCGCGGCGCTGCTGGCCGAGGTACCCGCCGGAATCCTGCCGATCGGCGTCTTCCGTGACGAACCGGTGGCGGACGCCGTCGCCATTGCCCGTGCCGCGAACCTTGAGTGGATCCAGCTGCACGGCAAGCGGTCCCGCGCCGACGTTGAAACAGTGCACGACGCCGGCATGAAGCTGGTCAGGGCCGTCACCACGGGTGCCGGGCCGGAAGAGTTCGAAGACTGGGGCGAGGACCTGCTGCTGGTTGACGCGGCGGTGCCAGGCTCGGGGGAGTCCTGGGACTACGCGTCCATGGCGTCCCTTCCTGTGCTCCAGGGCCGGAAGTGGCTGCTCGCCGGCGGACTGGAGCCCGGGAACGTGGGGCACGCATCGGCAGCCTCGCACGCATGGGGCGTGGACGTGTCCTCCGGCGTGGAGGCCTCCCGCGGCGTCAAGGACCTGGCCAAGATCCGGGCCTTCGTGCAGGCCGCCAAGGCGGCCGCCACAGTCTAGGGGCACGCCCAGGGCTGGGTCAGGGGAGTCCCCCATCTTTTGGCCTGCGGACAGCTTTTGTCGGCGGCCCGGGGCAGAATGGCTGCATGAAGACAATCCTGAACGTCATCTGGCTGGTTTTCGGCGGCTTTTGGCTTGCCCTGGGCTATTTCCTCGCGGGCATCATCTGCTGCCTGCTGATCGTGACCATTCCGTGGGGCATCGCCTCGTTCCGGATTGCGGCATACACCCTGTGGCCCTTCGGCCGGATGGTGGTGGACAAGCCTGGCGGCAGTGGCGTGTTTTCGCTGCTGGGCAACGTGATCTGGCTCCTGGTCGCGGGCATCTGGATCGCCGTCGGGCATGTGCTGACGGCTTTCGCCATGGCGGCAACCATCATCGGCATCCCCCTGGCCATCGCCAACCTGAAGCTGATTCCGGTATCCCTGATGCCGCTGGGCAAGCAGATCGTGCCCACCAGCACCCCGTTCGCCAGCAACTACCCGGCCAGGACCTACCGCTAAGAGCCGGGACCTACCGCTGGGGGCGTTCCGGCCCCGCCGGCGGCCGGAACGCGCCGCCGCGCAGGATGGCCACGGAGTCGCTGTCATCCAGCTCCGCGGCGATATCCACATCTGCGGCGTACCCGCCGCCGGACAGCTCCCGGCCGCTGGAACAGTGGTGCAGCAGCTCCCGCAACCGCGGTTCCGACGCCTCGAACACCGCCAAGGCAGCCACCGCCTCGGGAGCGTACCCGTGCCTGCCGTCACCGGCTTCGTAGCCGCCCTTGCCCGCGGCCACCAGCCCGGCAATGAACGCCCCGGCACCGATCTGGTCTTCAACGGAGGGACGCAGCGAGCCGTCGGGCCACCGCTCTCCCGCGGCCACCACGGCCACCACCGCATCATCGGGAAGGTTCGCGGCCACCCAGTCCGCCGTGGCCGCCGCGTTGCGCAGGCACGCCGCGGCCACCAGCGGTACCTCGCCGGCCAGGGCGTGGCAGAGTTCCGCGCCGTTCGGGGACGGAAGGACCAGCCGCTCCAGCCCACCGGCGCCCCGGATGCTCGCCGGTGAGAGGCTGAGCCCGCCGCCGTCCCGCGGCCCGGCGAGTTGTGCGTGCTGGTGCGCGGCGAAGTCCTCGGCGCTGGTGTCCTTCCAGGGGTAGGGAAAGACCGTCGCGCCGCGGTCGAGGGCGACGCTCACGCAGGTGCCGAAGGACAGGACGTCCACCACCACGGCGATATCCGCCCCGGGTGCCACGGTCCGGGCGCCTTCCAGCCCCCAGTCCAGGCGGACCGCGAAGGGAAGTTGCCGGTGTGCGGCGTTCGCGGAATACGTGTGGCGCGGAGTGGACCGGGGTGCGTTCATGCCAGTTCGCCTTCCAGGTTGCGGTGTGCGGCGTCCTGCCAGAGTGCCTTGGCGCGCGGATGATGGAAGAGCGGGTCCAGGTCCAGCAGGTGGCGGACGACGGCGGCCCGGCCGGCAGCAAAATCAGCGTCGCCGATGTGTGCGTAGTCCTTCCGGACGGCGGCGACGTACCGGGCGTATTCGTCCGGTTCCCCGCCGAGGACGGAAAGGTCGGCGTCGCACAGGAGGGCGCCGTCGTCGTCGCCTGCCTCCGGCCGGTGGTCGGACGTGAGGCGGACGAGCCGCGCGACTTCAGCGACCTCCGCCTCCGCCAGGCCGCTTTCGGCCAGCCGTTGCTCCGCCAGCCGCGCCGATTCCTCTTCATCCTGGCCGGCGGCGCCGCGGTACACGGCGTCGTGGAACCATGCCGCCAGCAGCACGGTCCGCGGCGGCTCCCCGGGTTCGGTGAGGAGGTCCAGTGCCTCCAGGACGGCGAGCAGGTGGGTGCAGCCGTGATAGTGGCGGTGCGGTTCGCTCCACCGGTCCAGGAGGTCCAGGAACAAGGCATCGTGGCCGGGCATGATCTCCTCCCAGCGGTTAAGGAGGGGAGTCTTCAACGACTTGTTCCGCCGCCGGGCCGGAATCCGCAGCCCGCTGGCGATCAGCTTTCGGACCAGGACCCTGCCTTCCACGGCAATGGCCCCGGCCGCCACCAGGTCGCCAAGCCGGCGTTCCGGGACATCGTAATGGTCGCCGTCGAACGCCCGCCCAGGAATCCCGGCGGCGGCGGCGAAGGCGTGCAACTCCTCAAGGGAATGGTCCGAGACCATATGCGAAAAGTGCGTTCCGTGGGCAGGCCATAACGGCGGGTCGATGTAGATGGCCATGGAAGGAAGTCTAATGCTGCGCCCCGCCGGACCGGCTGGCGGCCCAGACCTTCCCGCCGCTCCTCGGATACGGTAACTTGGCGACCTTCAGACCGCATTTGCGGGTTAGAATCGCTGCATGGCCCTTATCCGCGTTTCCGAAGCCGCCCGCTTCCTGGGTGTCAGTGACGACACCGTCCGCCGCTGGACGGACAACGGCACCCTCACGCCGTTGCGGGACGACTCCGGCCGCCTTGCCGTGGACGGGCTGGAACTGGCATCGCACGCCCGGAAGCTCGCCCAGCTGCCGGAGGACCCGCAGCGCAGCGGCAGTTCCGCGCGGAACCGGTTTGTTGGCCTCGTCACCGAGGTCATTGCCGACAAGGTCATGGCGCAGGTGGAGCTGCAGTGCGGCCCCTTCCGCGTTGTCTCGCTGATGAGCAGCGAAGCGGTGCGCGAACTCGGCCTGGAGCCGGGCTCGGTGGCCACCGCCGTGGTCAAGGCGACAACCGTCATCATCGAATCCCCCAGGGGCCGGGCATGACCCCGCGGCCCTCCGCAGCCAGGCGGGCATTTCTTGCTGCCGTCATTGCCGCGGGCGTCCTGCTGCCGGCCATGCTGGCCGGATGTGCCCCGGCGGGCAGCATGGCGGGCGGGGACGGCGCCGCGAAGCCGTCCGGCACCATCACCGTCTTCGCGGCCGCATCGCTCAAGGCCCCTTTCACCGAACTCGCGCACACTTTCGAAGCGGACCACCCGGGAACCAGCGTCACCTTGAGTTTCGCGGGGTCCTCGGACCTGGTGAGCCAGATCAGCCAGGGTGCCCCGGCGGACGTCTTTGCGTCGGCGGACACCGCCAACATGCAGAAACTGCAGGATGCGGGCCTGGTTGGCGGGACGCCACGGAACTTCGCCTCCAACACCCTGGCCATCGCGGTGCCACCGGGCAACCCTGCGGGCATTGCGTCGCTGCAGGACCTGGCCCGGCCCGGCGTCCGGCTGGTCACCTGCGCCAGGCAGGTCCCGTGCGGGGCCGCAGCGGCAAAGGTGGCGGCAGCGGCCGGGATCAAGCTCAGCCCGGTGAGCGAGGAAAACGCGGTCACCGACGTCCTGGGCAAGGTCACCTCCGCCGAAGCCGACGCAGGCCTGGTCTACGCCACGGACATCCAGGGGGCGGGAGCCAAGGTCATGGGAATCGAGTTTCCCGAATCGCAGGGTGCCGTCAACACCTATCCCATCGCCGCCACCGCCGCGGGCCGGAACAAGGCAGCCGCGCAGGCCTTCCTGGACCTGGTGGCCGGCGCGGAAGGCCAAAAAGTCATGGCGGCGGCCGGATTCGGCCCCGGCAGCCAGTAGCTTTGGTCACAGCAGCGGACACGGAAGGAAAGCGCATGGCCCACGCAGAGAACAGCATCACCATCAACCGCCCGGCCCGGGAGGTGTACGACTTCCTCGCTGACGGGCTGAACAACACAGCCTGGCGGCAGGGCGTCCAGTCCATCTCGCTGAAGGAGGGCACAGCAGGGGAGCCCGGAGCCGTCTACAGCCAGGTCCTGACCGGACCCAAAGGGCGTCCGCTGCAGGGCGACTACCGGATCACGGAAGCCCAACCTGGACGGCTGCTGGCTTTCGAGGTCGTCGCCGGCCCCGCACGGCCTACCGGCACCTACACGCTGTCGGAGGCCGGCGGCGGAACCACCGTGAACTTCAGCCTGGACCTGAAGCTGCCGGTGCTGATGCGCGTTCTGGATTCGCTGGTCACCAGGACCATGGAGTCGGAAGTGGCCCAGCTGTCCACGCTCAGGCAGGTCCTCGAGAGCCGCTGAATCGCGGGAAGAACAACGCGCCGGCGGCGCTGAACAGGAAAGGCTCCAGGTGGGTCGGCAGGCGTATACCGGAATTCCAGGCTGGGTCCGGTCGGTGGCGGTGGTTGCCGCCGTCGTGGTGGTCCTGCCGCTGCTGGCCATGGTGCTGCGGGTGGACTGGGCGCATTTCGTGCCGCTGGTGACCTCCGAATCCGCACTGACGGCCCTCGGGCTGAGCCTGAAGACCTCGGCTGCCAGCACGGTCCTGTGCGTGGTCCTTGGCGTCCCGCTGGCGCTGGTCCTCGCACGGGATACCTTCCGGCTGCAGGGCCTGCTGCGCTCCCTCGTGCTCCTGCCACTGGTGCTTCCCCCGGTGGTGGGCGGCATCGCGCTGCTCTACACCTTTGGCCGGCAGGGGCTGCTGGGGCGGAGCCTGGATCTGCTCGGCCTGCAGATTGCCTTCTCCACCTCGGCGGTGGTGCTGGCACAGACCTTTGTTGCACTGCCGTTCCTGGTGGTGAGCCTGGAAGGCGCGCTGCGGACCTCGGGATCGCGGTTTGAGGCGGTGGCGGCCACCCTGGGTGCCAGGCCCGGCACCGTGTTCCGGCGCGTCACGCTTCCGCTCGTCCTCCCGGGCCTGGCCTCGGGCGCGGTCCTCTCCTTCGCCCGAAGCCTGGGCGAGTTCGGTGCCACGCTGACCTTCGCCGGCAGCCTGGAAGGGGTGACCCGGACCCTGCCGCTGGAAATCTACCTGCAGCGGGAAACGGACCCGGACGCCGCCGTCGCCCTGTCCCTGGTGCTCGTGGCCGTCGCCGTGGCGGTGGTTGCCCTGGCCTACCGCCGTCCCGCCGCGGCCCGCGCCGGCTCACGGCAACAGACGACGACGGCGGGCCCGGCAGGAGGGGACGCCACGTGACGCTGTCCTACCAGGCAGTCGTGGCCGGCCGGGCTTTCGACGTGGCACTGACGGTGCGGCCGGGGGAAACCGTGGCGGTCATGGGGCCCAACGGCGCGGGCAAGTCCACCCTGCTGTCCACCATCGCGGGCCTGCTGCGGCCGGACAGTGGACGGGCGAAACTCAACGGCAGGGCCCTGTTCGACCTGCCCGGCGCGGCCACCCCCGGCAGGCATGCCTGGACGCCCCCGCACCAGCGCGGCACCGCCTTGCTGGCGCAGGAGCCGTTGCTGTTCCCGCACCTGACCGCGCTGGACAACGTGGCTTTCGGACCCCGCAGCGCCGGTGCCCGCAAGGCTGCCGCGAAGGACGTTTCCCTGCACTGGCTGGCGGAAGTGGACGCCGCGGACCTCGCCGCACGCCGCCCCGCCGAACTCTCCGGCGGCCAGGCCCAGCGCGTGGCCGTGGCCCGGGCGCTCGCGGCCGATCCCGCGCTCCTCCTGCTGGACGAACCCCTGGCCGCCCTGGACATACACTCATCCCCGCTGCTGCGCCGCCTGTTCAAGCGGGTCCTCCGCGGGCGGCAGGCCATCATCGTCACCCACGACGTGCTGGACGCGCTGATGCTCGCCGACAGGGTGCTCATCCTGGAAGGAGGGAGGGTCGCCGAGGAGGGACCCACCCGGGAGGTGCTGGGCCGTCCCCGCAGCCGGTTCGCCGCCGGGCTTGCCGGGCTGAATTTCGTTCCGGGTGTCCTGGACGCCACCGGGGTGCGGACCGCCGAGGGCGTGGAGGTAGCCGGCCACGCCGAGGAACCCGGCCCGCTGCCCGGGGCGGGCGGCCCCGGCGTGGCCGTGTTCCCGCCGTCGGCCGTTTCCGTCTTCCTGGACGACGCGCACGGAAGTCCCCGCAATTCCTTCCCGGTGACCATCACGGACCTTGAACCGCACGGCGACCAGGTCCGGGTCCGGGCGGGCGGCCTAGCGGCGGACATCACCCCCGCCGCCTCCGCGGACCTTGCCCTGGCCCCGGGCATGACCGTGCACTTCGTGGTCAAGGCTGCCGCCGTTTCGGTGTACGGAACGTAGCGGCCTGCGGACGCGGCGGGCGCCGGGCGCCGGGCAGGAATCCGGGCGGGACTTCCGGCTCTGGACAGCCGTTTCGCCGTGGGCAAACATGGCTTAGAAACCTCGTCCTGCAAAGTTGAGCGTAGTACACTCAACTTAGTCAACCGGCCCCCGAAAGGAGCTCTCTTTGGACGTCAAATTCACCACCAAGAGCCAGGAGGCTCTTTCCGCCGCGGCAATGAACGCCTCCACGGCCGGCAACCCCCAGGTGGAACCTGCCCATATCCTCAAGGCGCTGATGGACCAGCGGGAGGGCGTCGCCGTCGCACTGCTGCGCGCCACCGGGGCCGACCCCGACTCGGTCAGCGTCCAGGCCAGCACCGCCATCAAGGCCCTGCCCGCCACATCCGGCGGCTCCAGCCAGCAGGCGCAGCTGTCCCGCCCTGCCCTGCAGGCCATCCAGAACGCGAAGGAGGAAGCGGACTGGCTCGGCGACACGTTCGTGTCCACCGAAGTCCTGCTCCTGGGGCTCTCTGCCGCCAGCGACGCCACCGGCCGGCTGCTGCGCGATGCCGGCGCATCCCGCGAAGCGCTCCTGGCCGCCCTGCCCGGCGTCCGCGGCGACCGGAAGGTGGACAGCCCGGACCCCGAAAACACCTTCCAGGCACTGGAGAAGTACGGCACGGACCTCACCGCCATGGCCCGGTCCGGCAAGCTCGACCCCGTGATCGGCCGCGACTCCGAAATCCGCCGTGTGGTCCAGGTCCTGTCCCGCCGCACCAAGAACAACCCGGTGCTCATCGGCGAACCCGGCGTGGGCAAGACCGCGGTCGTGGAAGGGCTCGCGCAGCGCATGGTGGCCGGCGACGTCCCGGAAAGCCTGCGCGGCAAGACCCTGATCTCCCTGGACCTCGGCTCCATGGTTGCCGGGGCCAAGTACCGCGGCGAGTTCGAGGAACGGCTGAAGGCCGTCCTGGAGGAGATCAAGGGTTCCGAAGGCCAGATCGTCACCTTCATCGACGAAATCCACACCGTGGTGGGGGCCGGCGCCACCGGGGATTCCTCCATGGATGCCGGCAACATGCTCAAGCCCATGCTGGCCCGCGGCGAGCTGCGCCTGATCGGCGCCACCACCCTGGACGAGTACCGCGAGAACATCGAAAAGGACGCCGCCCTGGAACGCCGCTTCCAGCAGGTCTACGTCGGCGAGCCCAGCGTGGAGGACACCATCGGCATCCTGCGCGGCCTCAAGGAACGCTACGAGGCGCACCACAAGGTGTCCATCGCGGACTCCGCCCTGGTGGCTGCCGCCACCCTGTCCAACCGGTATATTTCCGGGCGCCAGCTGCCGGACAAGGCCATCGACCTCGTCGACGAGGCGGCGTCGAGGCTCCGCATGGAGATCGACTCCGCCCCGGAGGAGATCGACCAGCTGCGCCGCCAGGTGGACCGGCTCACCATGGAGGAACTGGCCCTGACCGGAGAATCCGACCCCGCCTCCGTAGAGCGGCTCGCGGCGCTGCGGGCCGACAAGGCGGACAAGGAAGAGGAACTCTCGGCACTGAACGCCCGGTGGGAGGCCGAAAAGGCCGGGCTCAACCGGGTGGGCGACCTGAAAGCGAAGCTGGACGAGCTGCGCTCCGCCGCTGACAAGGCCCAGCGCGAGGGCGACCTGGAGACCGCCTCGCGGATCCTTTACGGGGAAATTCCCGCGCTTGAGCGCGAGCTGAACGCCGCTGCCGAAGCGGAGGCGGCCGTGGTGGACAAGCCCGCCCAGATGGTGGCCGAGGAAGTCACGGCGGAGGACATCGCCGAGGTCATCTCCGCCTGGACCGGCATCCCGGCCGGGCGCATGCTGCAGGGTGAAAGCCAGAAACTGCTGCACATGGAGGAGGAGCTGGGCAGGCGCCTGATCGGCCAGTCCAAGGCCGTCGCGGCCGTCTCCGACGCTGTGCGCCGCGCCCGGGCAGGCATCAGCGACCCCAACCGGCCCACCGGTTCCTTCCTGTTCCTGGGCCCCACCGGCGTCGGCAAGACCGAGCTGGCCAAGGCGCTGGCGGACTTCCTGTTCGACGACGAACGCGCCATGGTGCGCATCGACATGTCCGAATACGGTGAGAAGCACTCCGTGGCCCGGCTGGTCGGTGCCCCTCCGGGCTACGTCGGCTACGAGGAAGGCGGCCAGCTGACCGAGGCCGTCCGCCGGCGCCCCTACTCCGTGGTGCTCCTGGACGAGGTGGAGAAGGCGCACCCCGAGGTCTTCGACATCCTCCTGCAGGTGCTCGACGACGGCCGGCTCACCGACGGGCAGGGCCGCACCGTGGACTTCCGCAACGTGATCCTGGTCCTCACCTCCAACCTCGGCAGCCAGTTCCTGGTGGACCAGACCCTGGACGCGGAGGCCAAGCGCAACGCCGTCATGGCCACCGTCAACGCATCCTTCAAGCCCGAGTTCCTCAACCGGCTGGACGAGGTGGTGCTGTTCGATGCCCTGTCCATGGAGGAACTGGGGCACATCGTGGAGCTGCACGTGGCCGAGCTGGGCCGGCGGCTGCACGACCGGCGCCTCACCCTGGACGTCACGGACGGCGCCAAGGCGTGGCTGGCCCTCTCCGGCTACGACCCCGCGTACGGTGCGCGGCCGCTGCGACGCCTGGTGCAGCGCGAGATCGGCGACCGGCTGGCCAAGGGCATCCTGGCGGGAGACATCAGCGACGGCGACACGGTCCTGGTTGATACCGCGGCGGACCTGGACGAGCTCACGAAGGGCAATGTCGACGCCCTGACAGGGGCACCCACGTCCGGCCTGTCGGTGCGGCGGAAGGACTAGTGCCCTTCTGCAGCGGAGCCAGTGCGGGCGTGCTGCCCCGGCGGGCGGACCTCAGGGCAGCACGCTGGCGCTGATGACGTTGCCGCCGTCGGCGGTGACGTAGCAGTCCACCCGGCGGTCACCCGACTCCCAACTGGTGCTGCTGGGGAAACTGCGCTGGAAGTTGAGCTGGAACTGGTTGGCGGCAGGGCCGAGTTTTGCCGCCTGGCATGCCTCCAGCGCTTTGGCCTTCAAGGCTTCCGCTCCGGGGTACCTTGCGTCCGCCGGGTAGTGGAACACCGCCACCAGCTGCGCCGAGTGCCCAGCATCGCACGCCACCAGGGTAGACGTCAGCGCCTCAGGGTCGAAGTCCTTGAAGCAGTCACCCACCGCGTACTGTGCGGGAACCACGCCGTCCCGTGGCAGGGGCAGGGGAGTGGCGGCCGGCGTGGCGGACGTCTGCAGCACGCCGGGCGCCTCGGACCCCGCTGTGTCCCGGCCGGCGCCGGAGTTCAGCCACAGGGCCAGCCACACCAGCCCGGCAACAACGGCCAGGATGACGACGGCGAACAGCACCTTCCAGAGCGCCGGCCCTTTGTTCGACGGCTGCTGCCCAGGGTTCGAGGGCGGCCCGGGGTCGGGGTGCGGCTGGGACCAGGTGACCGACGCCGGAGCGGGCACCGGACCGTCGCCGGCGCCATGGACCCGGGGCATGCCTCCGGTGGGCGGGGATGCGGGCTTGGGCGGGATGTCCTGGTGGTTCACTGGTGTGGATCTCCTGGGTTTCTTTCCGCGGCTCGCCGGGAAGCCGGCCGAAATCGGCAGTTCTTAAGTGACTCTATCGAAGAAAAAAGCCGGAATCCCGCGGATGGAGGTGCGTCATGGTACCCCACGGCAGCGTCCGCGCCCCCTGCCGGCAAGCGTGGCCCGCCGAAAGCATGTAATCTAGGTGTACGACAAATTGACCAATCATTCCGGGGCCTCACCATCGCCAAGGTGACCACCTCCGGTCCAAGTACAAAAGGGGGTCACGCCATGGGGCGCGGCCGTCAAAAGGCAAAAGCTACCAAGCAGGCTCGGGATATCAAGTACTACTCCCCGAACACTGACTACTCGGCCCTTCAGCGTGAGCTGACAGGCCCCAGCAGTCGTTCGACGAGCCATTACTCGAATGAACCGGTTGAACCGGACTATTCGGCTTACGTGGACAAGTACGCGGATGATTTGGATGACGATGACGACGAGGTAGACCACCGTCGCATCGGTTAGTTGTTGTCGCAGGCTGTGCCCGCCGCTTCGAGCCGGGCGCCCGGTGTTGAACGCTGGTAGCCTGACCGGATGACTTTCCGTACCAAGTACGCCAACGGTGAGCCCTGCTGGGCTGACCTGCAGGCTCCGGATGTTGCCGCCGCGAAAGACTTTTATGCGCGGCTCTTCGGCTGGACGTACCAGGACTTCCCCACACCGGACGGCCGCAGCTACGCGCAGGCCTTCGTTGGTGACCGGCTGGTTGCCACCATCGCGCCCCAGGGCCCGCTGCTGCCGGCCGGGACCCCTGCCCGGTGGAACGTCTACTTCGCTGCCGCGGACGCCGCCGCCGTGCTGGAGGATGCGGCCCATGCGGGCGGTGACGTCCAGTTCGGTCCGGAGCAGGTGGGCGACACCGGCGTGCTGGCCTTCATCGCCCCGCCCGGCGGCGGGACCACCGGCATCTGGCAGCCAGGAACCCACCGCGGAAGCCAGCTCTTCAACGAACCCGGTGCGCTGGCATGGGCCGAACTCCTGACACCCGAGCCGCAGGCCGCCGTCGGGTTCTTCCAGCAACTCTTCGGCCACCAGGTCACCGAGTACCCGCAGGACGACGGCGGCAGCTACAGCACGCTGCTGGTCGACGGCGGCGAGGTGGCCGGCGTCGTTCCTGCCGATGCGGAAGACGAGCCCGGCTGGCAGATCTACTTCGGGGTGGCCGATGTCCGCCGCGCGGCCGACGCCGCTGCCGAGGGTGGAGGGGAGATCGTCGTGGCGCCGGAGGAGCGCCCGGCCGATGGCTCACTGGCCACCATCCGGGACCCGCAGGGCGGCGTGCTCAGCCTCATCCAGGTCGCTTAAACGCCGTGGGCCCCCGCCGTCCGGCGGGGACCCACTGCGTTGGCCGTTAGGCGTAGGCGTTGACCAGGCGGACCGCGCCGCCGTCCACGCCCTTGGCACCCTGGACGTAATCCGGGCCGGACTTCAGGATGGAGTCCGAATCCTCGGTGACGGTGCCCATGATCCAGGACGGCAGCCCGCGCTCGTTCAAACGCGCGACGGCGGCGTCCGCGGCTTCGGGGGAGACGATGGCCACCATGCCCACGCCAAGGTTCAGAGTCCGCTCAAGGTCGGCCAGCGGAACGTTGCCCAGTTCCGACACCAGCTTGAAGATGGCCGGCAGTTCCCAGGTGGCACGGTCCACCGTCGCCACCAGGCCCTGCGGGAGGACGCGGGCCAGGTTGGCGGCGAGTCCGCCGCCGGTGACATGGCTGAAGCCGTGGACGGCAGCGCCCGAGTTCACGGGGAAGGTGCGGGCGAGGTCCAGGCAGTCGGCGGCATAGACGCGGGTGGGCTCCAGCAGTTCCTCACCCAGGGTGCGGCCCAGCTCGGAGACCTGCCGGTCCAGGGCCCAGCCCGCGTGGTTGATCACGCGGCGGACCAGGGAGTAGCCGTTGGAGTGCAGGCCGGAGGAGGCCATGCCGATCACCACGTCGCCGGCGCGGACGCGGTCCGGCCCCAGCAGCGCGTCGGCCTCCACGACGCCGGTGGCTGCACCGGCAACATCGTATTCGTGCTCGCCCAGCAGGCCGGGGTGCTCGGCGGTTTCGCCGCCCACCAATGCCGTGCCGGCCACGGAGCAGGCCGCGGCGATGCCGCGGACAATGCCGGCGATGCGCTCGGGCACTACCTTGCCGCAGGCAATGTAGTCAGTCATGTACAGCGGCTCGGCGCCCACCACCACGATGTCGTCCACCACCATGCCCACGAGGTCGAACCCGATGGTGTCGTGGATGTCCATGGCCTGGGCGATGGCCACCTTGGTGCCGACCCCGTCCGTGGACGTGGCCAGCAGGGGCCGCTTGTACGTCAGTAGCCTGGAGACGTCGTAGAGGCCGGCGAAGCCGCCCACCCCGCCGATCACCGAGGAGTTGTGGGTTGCCTTGACGGCATCCTTCATGAGCTCGACGGCGCGGTCCCCGGCTTCAACGTCCACGCCTGCGGAGGCGTAGGTGATGCCGGAGTTTTCTGCGGCGGGGGTGGCGGAGGTCATACGGAGTCCTTCTTGTCGGCGCTGGTGGCGGCGTGTACGTCGGGCACGAGGTCGGCTTCGGTCAGCAGGTTCTCGAATTCGGAGTCCGGTCCGGGATCGCAGCCGGTGGCACCGGACTTCTCGGCCGGATCCTCGGTGGCGTCAACGGCCAGGGCCGCGGTCTCTCCGGGGAGCGCGGAGGGCGAGGGCGCCAGGCCGCCCAGGTCGGTGCGTTCCAGCAGGTTCTTGCCCAGCTTGTCGGCGTCCGGCAGCTTGATGGGGTACTTGCCGGTGAAGCAGGCGGTGCAAAGGCGTTCGCGCGGCTGCCGGGTGGCCCCGATCATGCCGTCCTCGGAGATGTAGGCCAGCGAGTCGGCGCCGATGGCCTGGGAGATCTCCTCGATGGTGGCCCCGTTGGCGATGAGCTCGGCGCGGGAGGCGAAGTCGATGCCGTAGAAGCACGGCCACTGGACGGGCGGGGAGGAAATCTTGACGTGGACGGCGGCGGCGCCGGCTTCGCGGAGCATCCGGACGATGGCCCGCTGGGTGTTGCCGCGGACGATGGAATCGTCCACGACCACCACGCGCTTGCCGCGGATCACGGACTCGAGCGCGTTGAGCTTGAGCCGGATGCCCAGCTGGCGCAGGGTCTGCGAGGGCTGGATGAAGGTGCGGCCCACGTAGGAGTTCTTGACGAAGCCGTGGGCGAAGGGGATGCCGGATTCCTCGGCGTAGCCCACGGCCGCGGGGGTGCCCGATTCGGGGACGGGGATGACGATGTCAGCGGCCTGCGTGTTTTCCCGGGCCAGCTGGCGGCCCATCTCCACGCGGGATTCGTACACGGAGCGGCCTGCGATGGCGGCGTCCGGGCGGGCAAGGTACACGTACTCGAAGACGCAGCCGGCCGGCGTCGGCTCTGCGAACTTCTTGGAGCGCACGCCCTGCTCATCGATGGCGATGAACTCGCCGGGTTCGATCTCGCGGATGAAGCTGGCGCCCACCGTGGCGAGAGCGGACTGCTCGGAGGCCACAACCCAGCCCCGCTCCAGCCGGCCCAGGACCAGCGGGCGGATGCCGAAGGTGTCGCGCGCGGCGTAGAGGGTGCCCTCGTCCATGAAGACGAAGCAGAACCCGCCCTTGATTTTGGGCAGCAGTTCGGTGGCGGTTTCTTCGAGGGTCTTGCCGGGCTCGCCCTCCAGCAGTGCCGTGACCAGGGCGGTGTCCGAGGTGTTGCCCTGCTTCATCTCGCCGGTCAGGTTGCCGCCGTTGCGCTCCTGGATCATGGCGTTCAGTTCGGCGGTGTTGGTGAGGTTGCCGTTGTGGGCCAGGGCCACCGTCCCGGTGGACGTGGCGCCCAGGGTGGGCTGGGCGTTGGCCCAGTGGCTGGCGCCGGTGGTGGAGTACCGGCAGTGGCCGACGGCCAGGTGCCCGGTCAGGGTGTTCAGCGTGGTCTCATCGAAGACCTGGGACACGAGGCCCATGTCCTTGTAGACGTTGATCCGCTTGCCGTCGCTGGTGGCAATACCGGCGGACTCCTGGCCGCGGTGCTGCAGAGCGTACAGCCCGTAATAGGTGAGTTTTGCTACTTCTTCGCCCGGTGCCCAGACGCCGAAGACGCCACAGGCATCCTGGGGTCCTTTTTCGCCGGGAAGAAGATCATGGGAAAGTTTGCCATCGCCGCGTGCCACTGGTCGATTATCGCACGATATGCGGTATGACTTTTGCGGACTGCGCGTTTATGACCGGCTAGGGCTGGGGATCGGTGTCCGGTTCGGAATCGGGGACGGCTTCCACCACGGCCCGCTGCTGCCGTTTGAGGCTGCGGCGGTCCAGGACCAGGGCCAGTACCGCGCCAAGGATCGCCCCGGCTGCGGCAAACATCACCATGAAGAACCCGAAGACTGCGCCGGGGTCGAAGCTGGCGTCGCCCGGCAGCGCGTAGGCCACCACAGCGGCGGCAACGACGCCCACCAGCGCCCCCAGGACCATGAACGGGACGTATTTGGGCGCCCGGCGGACGGTCAGTTCACGCCGCTCGGCAGGGTGTTCTTCAAAAGCCATGCCATCCAGCCTACTGCCGGAGTTTTCGACGGCGTAATGAGGCCGGATCCCTGCTGGCCAACTACCCGGCAACTGATATATCTATTGACATCGACTGTGTCCACTGTCATATTTTCCGTAGGCGTTATGTGCATCTCGTTGTGTATTACGCAACCGCAGGTACGGGTTGCGGAGCGCGGCGGCAGGTGCGGGACACGGCATCTCAGCTAGATTGGCACCTGGTGCCGACCCACCGGATCTGCCAAGGTCCAGGAAAGGAACACGAGAACCCATGGTCCATAAAGTTCAAGCTGTCATCGCCCGCCAAAAGGATGCCCCGGTCACGCTGGAGACCATCCTGGTGCCGGATCCGGGTCCGGGGGAGGCGCTTGTGGACATCCTGACCTGCGGTGTCTGCCACACGGACCTGCACTACAAGCAGGGCGGCATTGGTGATGATTTCCCGTACCTGCTGGGGCATGAGGCCACCGGTGTGGTCTCCGCTGTGGGCCCGGACGTGACGTCCGTGGCGCCCGGTGACCGGGTGATCCTGAACTGGCGTGCGGTGTGCGGGCAGTGCCGGGCGTGTGCCAAGGGCCAGCCGCAGTATTGCTTCAACACCCATAACGCCACGCAGAAGATGACCCTCGAGGACGGCACCGAGCTCTCGCCGGCGCTGGGTATCGGGGCGTTCGCCGAGAAGACGCTGGTGGCGGCCGGGCAGTGCACCAAGGTTGATCCGGAGGTTGATGCAGCCGCCGTTGGCCTGCTGGGTTGCGGCATCATGGCCGGCATCGGCGCTGCGATCAACACCGGCGAGGTCAAGCGCGGCGAGTCCGTGGCAGTGATCGGCTGCGGCGGCGTGGGCATTGCCGCGATCGCCGGCGCCAAGCTGGCGGGCGCGACGACGATCATCGCCGTGGACATCGACGACAACAAGATCGGGATGGCAAAGTCGCTCGGCGCCACCCACGGCATCAACTCCCGGCAGCAGGATCCCGTGGAAGCCATCCGTGCCCTCACCGGAGGCAACGGGGCCGACGTGGTGATTGACGCCGTCGGCCGCCCTGAAACGTACAAGCAGGCGTTCTACGCCCGCGACCTCGCCGGCCGCGTGGTCCTGGTGGGCGTCCCCACCCCGGAGATGACGCTGGAACTGCCGCTGCTGGACGTCTTTGGCCGCGGCGGGTCGCTGAAGTCCTCCTGGTACGGCGACTGCCTGCCCTCCCGGGACTTCCCGATGCTCGTGTCGCACTACAAGCAGGGCAACCTGGACCTGGACGCCTTCGTGTCCGAGCGCATCACCATCGACCAGGTGGAGGAGGCCTTCGAGAAGATGCACGGCGGCAAGGTCCTGCGTTCCGTTGTTGAAGTCAGCCGGGTGGAGATCTGATGGCGGTCACCATCGAGAACCTGGTCACCTCGGGCACGTTTTCGCTCGACGGCGGCACCTGGGACGTGGACAACAACGTCTGGATCGTGGGTGACGACACCGAGTGCGTGATCATCGATTCCCCGCACGACGCGCAGGCGATCATCAACCAGGTCAAGGGCCGGACGGTCAAGGCCATCCTGCTGACCCACGCGCACAACGACCACATCGGCGCCGCCCGTGAAGTCTCCGAGGCCGTGGACGCGCCGATCTACCTGAACCCGGAGGACCTGGTCCTGTGGGAGCAGGTCTACCCGGACTTTGCACCCCACCGGCAGCACGCGGACGGGGATGCGTTCGAGGTGGGCGGGGCAACCCTGAAGGCGATCCACACGCCGGGCCACTCGCCGGGATCGACGTGCTTCTACTTGGAAAGCGAAGGAACGGTCTTCACCGGGGACACGCTGTTCAACGGCGGTCCGGGCGCCACCGGCCGGTCCTACAGCGACTACCCCACCATCCTGAAGTCCATCCGGGAACGGCTCCTCACGCTCCCGGCCGGCACGGTGGTTCGCACCGGCCACGGTGACAACACCACCATCGCCGCCGAGCAGGAAACCCTGGCCAAGGTCTCCGAGTAGCCAACGCCGGCGCAGAGTGTGCCCGTGAGGGCGCGCCGGGATTCCCTGGCGCGCCCTCCCCGCAGTTTGAAAGATCCATGCCCGTAAGGAAGTTGGAACGATGAAGTTCGGTAAGCAGCCCGCACCCGTTGCGGACATCAACGAGGACAACCTTGAAGTCCACAAGCCCAAGACCGAGGCCGCCGGCGTCAAGGCGGTCATGGTCGCGCTGGAACGCGCCGTGGCGCAGGCCGGTGTCACGCGCACGGCGCAGTCGCTGCTGCGGCTGAACCAGCGCGGCGGCTTTGACTGCCCGGGCTGCGCGTGGCCGGAATCGGACAAGAAGCGCAAGGCTGCCGAGTTCTGCGAGAACGGCGCCAAGGCGGTGGCCGAGGAAAACACGCTGCGGACCGTGGGTGCGGAGTTCTGGGCCAGGCACTCCATTGCAGAGCTGTCCACCAAGACCGAGTACTGGCTGGGCAACCAGGGTCGGCTCTCGGAGCCGGTGGTGATCCGCGAGGGCGAGACGCACTACTCGCCGATTTCCTGGAATGACGCGTTCGAACTGATCGGGGAGCACATCCGCGCCAGCACCCCGGACCGGTGCGTGTTCTACACCTCCGGCCGGACGGCGAACGAGACCGCGTTCCTGTACCAGCTGTTTTCCCGGTCCATCGGGACGAACAACCTGCCGGACTGCTCCAACATGTGCCACGAGTCCTCCGGTTCGGCGCTGAACCCGACGATCGGCATCGGCAAGGGCACCGTGTCCCTGGACGACATCCACGACGCCGAGCTGATCTTCGTCGTCGGCCAGAACCCGGGCACCAACCACCCACGCATGCTGTCCGCGCTGAAGGAATGCAAGGACAAGGGCGGCAAGGTGGTGGCCGTGAACCCCCTGCCGGAGGCCGGCCTATTCAACTTCCGGGACCCGCAGACCCTCTCCGGCGTGGTCGGTGGCGGTACCCCGCTCGCCGACGAGTACCTGCAGATCAAGGTCGGTGGCGACCTGGCGCTCTTCCAGGCGCTCGGCCACCTCCTCCTGGAGGCCGAGAAGCAAAACCCGGGGACCGTCGTCGACCATTCCTTCATCGCCGCACAGACGGACGGGTTCGACGCCTACCGCGACGCCCGCGCCACGCTGGACTGGGACGAGACGGAGAAGGCCACCGGCCTGGCCCGGGAACAGATCGAGAGGGTCGCCGCGATGCTGGTGGCGTCCAAGGCCTCCATCTTCTGCTGGGCCCTCGGCGTGACCCAGCAGCCGCACTCAGTGGACACCATCAAGGAAATGGTCAACGTCCTGCTGCTGCAGGGCAACTTCGGCAAGCCCGGCGCCGGCGCCTGCCCCGTCCGCGGCCACTCCAACGTCCAGGGCGACCGGACCATGGGCATCTGGGAAAAGCCCAGCGAAAAGCTCCTCGCCGCGATCGACAACGAGTTCGGGATCACCTCGCCGCGGCACCACGGCTACGACGCCGTCGAGTCCATGGAGGCGTTCGAACGCGACGAGGTGGACGTGTTCGTCTCCATGGGCGGGAACTTCTCCCTGGCCTGCTCGGACACCGAAACCCTCGAAGCCGGGATGCAGCGGATCGGCCTGACCGTGCACATCAGCACCAAGCCCAACCGCTCGCACATCGTGCACGGCCGCACGTCCCTGATCCTGCCCACGCTGGGCCGGACGGACAAGGACGACAAGCACCCCAAGGGCGCCCAGTTCCTGTCCGTGGAGGACTCGATGTCAGTGGTCCATTCCACCCAGGGCCGCCTGGCCCCGGTCTCGGAGCACCTGCTCGCCGAGCCCGTGATCGTGGCCCGGATGGCCGAGGCCACCTTCGGCCCCGACCACCCCGTGGACTGGCGCGGCATGGCCGAGGACTACGACGTAATCCGCGACCACATCGCCCGCGTCCTGCCAGGGTTCGAGGACTTCAACGCCCGCATCCGGACCAAGAACGGGTTCGTGCTGCCCAACCCGCCGCGCGACACCCGTTCCTTCGCCACGGACATCGGCCGGGGCCGGTTCACCGTCAGCCCGCTGGAGTACCTCACGCCTCCGCCGGGGCACCTGGTGCTGCAGACCATCCGCAGCCACGACCAGTACAACACCACCTACTACGGACTGGACGACCGCTACCGCGGCATCTCCGACGGCCGCCGCGTGATCCTGATCCACCCGGAGGACCTGGCCGAATCCGGTTTCCAGGACCGGGAGCTCGTGGATGTGGTGAGCACGTTCCAGGGCGTGGACCGCAGGGCCGACAAGTTCCGTCTGGTGGCCTACCCCACCGCGAAGGGCTGTGCCGCCGCCTACTTCCCCGAAGCCAACGCCCTGGTCCACAAGGAGAACGTGGCCCGCGTCTCCAACACGCCCGGCTTCAAGGCCATGTTCGTCCGCTTCGAACCGCACAAGGGCGGGGCGGCGGCGGCCGAAGAGTCGGCAGGGGAGTTGGCAGGAACGCACGCCTAGCCGAGCGAACCCCCATCAGAAGACCCGCGACGGCGGCACATCGGCCAGGCCGGGGTGCCGCCGTTGTCATGCGTGGGCGTGGAGCAGCCGCTCCAGGGCGTCCTCCCAGGGGGCCGGAGGCGTGCGGAGAATGTCGACGTTGCCAAGCAACAGCCCATCGGGCCACCAGGGTGGTTCCCAGTCCTGGTGTTCGGATGCGTAGTGGCGGCCGGTGGGTGAGGTCCAGCCGGGTGGTTCGTTTTTGCTGGCCGGGGTGGGCTCCCAGCTGGTGGTGTGCCGGAGTCGGTGGTGTTTCCGGCAGGTCTGGCCCAGGTTGCTGATGCCGGTGGTGCCGCCGTTGGCCCAGGCGAGGATGTGGTCGGCGTCGTTGTCGAGGGAGTTGTTGCTGCACCCGGGGAAGGGGCATTTGCCGTCGCGCATTCTCAGCCAGGCCCGCATCGCCTTGGTGACCCGGTAGCTGGTGCGGCCGATTTCCAGCGGCGACCCGTCCCTGGGATCGACGAGCACCCGGTAGAACGAGTCCGCACCGTTGGCCAGGAGCCTGCGCGCCATCGACGGCGGGATCGGCCCGTACCCGTCCAGCATCGCCGGCTCATCCGTCAATCCTGTCAAGGACAACGCCGGGACCGTGACCAGGACCTGGGGGCGGATCCGCGAGGACAGGCCGTCCCCGCCTCCGTCCGCGCCGGCAACACCGGGAATACTGCTGCCCAGGATCGCGTGGGCGAAGTTGTCGGCGCGCAACTGCGCCATGGTGCGGGGTTCGTTCGGGCCCTGCTGGGACCGGGCGATCGCGGTGAGCCGGTTCCAGCCCGCCAGTGCTTGGTCGGCGGGCAAGCAGGCCGACAGCCAAGCCATACCGTTATCGTCCGGCCGGAACTCCACCCGCCGGTCCGCCACCGACCTGGCGTGGCGGGTTTCGATGCTTTCGGCATGGTGGCGTTCCCGCCAGGTCCGGGCCTTGGCCCTGAACCGGTGCGCCGGCATCTCCCCCACCGGACAGCCACTGGCCGCGTCCGGAGCGTCAGGGTCCAGGAAATGGGCCTCCAGCGCGGCAGCACCGCCAGCATCAAGACTGGCCGTTTCGTCCACCATAACTAAGGCGTGCTGCCAGGACAGGGCCCCGGACTCCAAGGCCGCAAGGGTCCTGGGCAGCGTGGTGGCAAGGGCGTGGGAGGCGGCCAGGAACGATCCCGCCGCCCGCGGCCCCAGAGCCAGCACACACCCGACCTCAGCCGCCACCGCCATCTCCTGCGCCTGAACCGGCGCGTCCGGCCCGGCAACAGCCTGAGCCGACTCCGCGTACTTCACCGCAGCCTTCGCCTTCAAACCAGCGATCCCGGCCTCCACATCACGGGCCCCAGCAAGAACATCCAGGCAACCATCCGCCAACCCCGCCAACGGATCAGCCACCAAAAACGGCTCGGAGCCGCACCCCTCCACCTCGGCATGAAGCACAGCAAGGGCAGCACGGATATCCCCGTACGCCTTGGCTACAGCTGCTTTCCCCATAAAACAATCATCAGGGGAGGGTCTGACATTGCTACAGGAGCGCCTGACCTGTCTGTGTGGGAGATCGCAGTTAGACGGCCGCTCCGTCATGGAGGTGCACCCGGCGGGAACGGCGGGAGAGTCGCCAGGTCCAGAATGCGACGATCAGTCCTGCCGTCGCGGCCCCTCCCGCGTATGTCGAGGGCGAGGACCACGACCCTTCCGGGGTGGGGACTGCAAAGGTAATTACGACGGTAGCCACGGCCAGAACGACCTCCACGGCCGCCTCCAGCCGCCTCACCTGAAACGCAGGGTAGGCCAGCCGGATCAGGGGGACGATCGGGAGCAGGAACAAACCGAGGCTGAAGACCGGGTAGATCACGTTGACGGTGAAGATCACTAAGCCCAGCACCAGCAAGCCCAGGAACTTCAGAACGTCCAAGGGCCGGAGCGGGCTCTCCGCCGTCCACCGGCTCAGCAGCAGCCCCCACGCGGGAAGCCCGAGGAGCCAGCCGCCTGCCCAGAAGCCGACGTTCAACAGTGCCAGCGGCACAAGCAGGGCGCCTGGCAGCAGGAACGCAAGCGCCTGCCGGAGTGACATCACCTTTCCGGCCGGCCCGAAGGTACACGCGCCGATCAGCAGGTACGCCGCCACATACCAGGGCAGCAGCTGGATCACCGACCCGGGAGCAAGAGGACCGAGGGGCGGTCCGAACAGAAGGAGCGTCAGCGAGGTCACCATCACGCAGATGGCGGCGAACGTCCACGGACGGTGGGCCAGCGGCTGGTGGATCATGGCAGTGACGCCAGAATGTCATGGGGCCACACTCTGGTCAGCACGTCGTCCAGCTCCCCGTTCGGGCTGGACACGCAGTACGGGGTATGGTCCACGTCAAGGACAGCCAAATTAACCGGCACCGCGAACAGCCCCCAAGGCTGGATCCTGTTAGCCAGGTACCCGGTCAGTTTCAGGTCGGCGTACTCGGGCGCGTTCCACACCCTGAAGGCGTGCTGGAGGTCATTGGGGTGGATGGCAATCCACACCCCGAACCGGAACTCATGCCCACCCTGCAGCTTGACAGGAAGAAGGGCGCGGACGAAAGGACCGATATTCGGGATTTGCATGAGCGTGGCCTTGGCGGGATCCGGGTCGCTGAGCCAACTGTCCTCGGCCCGGTGCTGGTCCGGGCTTTCCAACACCGGATCGGGGAGGCGGAACCGGACGTCCCTATCGTGGGCCGCCATTGCTTCGCCGCACATCCCGCACGTGCGCTGCCTGCCGAACATCATGCATCCCCCAATGCGCAGTTACTGACGAAAGTCTACGTCGGCGGTTTCCACACCAGGCCATCACCATCCCGCCGGGCACAAAAAGGGTGGCTGGGCCTGCCGGTCTCAAGCAGGCCCAACCACCCTGGGAGAAAAGAAAGTCAGCCGCGGAGGCGCTCCATGCCCGGGTCGACCAGCGGTTCGGCGGTCACGGTGGCGGCCACGCGGCGCCCGAAGTATTCGATCTCCACGGCGTCGCCAATCCCCACGGAAGCGGGCAGCCAGGCGTAGGCGATGGGCTTCCGGACGGTGTAACCGTACGCGGCGCTCGTCACGTACCCTGCCGCTGAGCCGTTCACGTACACCGGTTCCTTGCCCAGCACCACTGACGTGCCGTCGTCGACCGTCAGGCAGCGCAGCGCCCTCGTGGCCGGCTGTTCCTTGCGGACGGCGAGGGCCTCGGCGCCGACGAAGCCGGTCTTGTCCTTGGCCACGGAGAAGCCGAGCCCGGACTCGTACGGGTGGTGCTCGGAAGTCATGTCCGTGCCCCACAGCCGGTAGCCCTTCTCCAGCCGCATGCTGTTGAAGGCACCGCGGCCGGCGGCGATGATGCCGTGCTCCTGGCCAGCCTCAAACAGCAGGTCCCACAGCTTCAGGCCGTACTCGGCGGTGGTGTACAGCTCCCACCCGAGCTCGCCCACGTAGGAGAGCCGCATGGCCGTGACGGGAATCCCGCCCACGGTGATCTCCTTGGTCCGGAAGTACTTCAAGCCGTCGTTGCTCAGGTCATCGGTGCTGACCTTGCCAATGACCTCGCGGGCCAGCGGGCCCCACAGGCCGATGCAGCAGGTGCTGCCGGTGATGTCCGTGACGTGCACCCACTGGGCGGGATCGGCGGCGGACTGGCGGCGGGCCTCCACACGGAGGTAGTCGAAGTCCACGTTGCTGTTGACGCCCAGCTGGAACTCCTCCTCCGCGAGCCGTGCGACGGTCACGTCACTGCGGATGCCGCCGTCGTGCTCCAGCAGCAGGCAGTACGTCACGGCGCCCGGCTTCTTGGCAATGTTGCCGGTGCTGAGCCGGTGCAGCAGTGCCTGCGCGCCGGGGCCGGTGACGGAGAGGCGCTTCAGCGGGGTCATGTCGAAAAGTCCGACGGCGGTACGCGTCTTCCACGCTTCGGCGGCGGAAATGGGGGAGTGGAACATGGCGGACCACTCGTCGCGCTCCGGCGCCTGCCATTCGGCCGGCATCTCCGCCAGGAGACCGCGGTTGGCTTCGAACCAGTGCGGACGCTCCCACGCGGCGGATTCCAGGAAGAAGGCGCCGAGTTCCTTCTGGCGGACGTTGAAGGGGCTGACGCGCAGGTCGCGCGGCGATTCGCGGGGCTGGAGCGGGTGCAGGACGTCGTAGATCTCCACGAAGTTCTGCTGTGACGTCTCGCTGACGTAGGCGTCGGAGGTCTGCACCTTCTCGAAGCGGGTGAGCTCCGTGCCGTGCAGGTCGGTCCGGGAGCGGCCTTCCACGAGCAGCTCGGCGACGGCCTTGGCCACGCCGGAGGAGTGCGTCACCCACACGGCCTCGGCAACGAAGAAGCCGGCCAGGTCCGGGTGCTCGCCGATGAGCGGGCCGCCGTCCGGCGTGAACGAGAAGATGCCGTTGAAGCCGTCCTGGATGCCTGCGCTGCGCAGGGCCGGCAGCAGGTCCTGGCTGTCTTCCCACGCGGGCACGAAATCCTCGAGGGTGAAGTCCAAGCGGGAGGGCATGCGGTGATCGGACATCTCGTCGGCCGGCACCTCGGGCAGGGCGGACATGTCCACGGGCATGGGGCGGTGGGCGTAGCTGCCGATGCCGATCCGGTCGCCCCATTCGCGGTAGTACAGGTCCTTGTCCTGGTAGCGCAGGATGGGCTTGCTGGCTCCCTTGGGAAGCTCGTTGACGCCCTCAAGTTCGGGAAGCGGCGTGGTGACGACGTACTGGTGGGCCAGCGGCAGCAGGGGAACCTCCAGTCCCACCATCCTGCCGAGCTCGCGGCCCCAGAACCCTGCGCAGGACACGACGATGTCGGCGGGGATCACGCCGTCGGAGGTTTCGACGCCGGTGACCTTGCCGCCCTCCTGGGCGATGCCGGTCACGGTGGTGGAGCCGAGGTAGGTGACGCCGCGTTCCCGGGATCGCTCGATCAGCAGCTGCACGGCCCGTGCGGCCAGGGCGAGGCCGTCGGTGGGGATAAGGAGGCCGCCCAGGACCTCGCGGCCGCCGGTGAGGGTTCCGGTGTTCAGCAGCGGGTAGATCTTCTCGCATTCGTCGGCGTCGATGATCCGGCTTTCCACGCCCCAGGAGGTCATCACGCCCATCTTGCGCTTGAGGTCCGACAGCCGCTCCCGGGTGGTGGCCAGTTCCAGGCCGCCCACCTGGTTGAAGCAGGACTGCCCGTCCTTGCTCAGGGACAGCAGCTTGTTGACGGTGTAGGTGGCGAATTCCGTCATCGTCTTTGATCCGTTGTTCTGGAACACCAGACCTGGGGCATGGGATGTGGAACCGCCGGCAAGCTCAAGCGGGCCCTGTTCGACGACTGTGATGTTGGTCCAGCCGCGGCTGGACAGCTCGTCGGCGAGGTTGGTGCCGACGATGCCGGCTCCGATGATGACGACGCGGGGTGATGCGCTCATGATTCCTGGTTCTCCTGGTTGGTGCTGGGATCCGGCTGTCCGGACGCTTCTTGGCTAGACGTGTCCGTCCACGGTCAGGCCGGGCGGCAGGTTGGGTACCTCGGTGGATTCGTTGACCATGATCACGCCGTCGACGACGACCACCTCGTGGGAGCGGACCGGCAGTTTGGCGGGCGGAGAGTCGACGCTGCCATCCCGGAGGTTGAACTTGGACGCGTGCAAGGGGCACTCCACCCAGCAGTCCTCAGCCCAGCCGTCTGCCAGGGAAGCGTCCTGGTGGGTGCAGGTGTCGTCGAGGGCGAAAAGCTCCCCGGCTTCGGTGTGGAACACCGCGATGGGCGGGGAGGTGTTGAGCCGCAGGGCTTCACCTGGTGCCAGTTCACTGAGCGGGCATGCCTGGTGCATAGGGGGTACCTCAAGTTTTCTGAGCGGGTGCGTCTTCGGTGACGCCGCTTGCTTCGCTATGAGCAACGCGCATCACTATATGCAACACGGTGGCGCAGCTCACACCAGATGTCAAGGGTTTCCGGCATTGTTGCGGCGGGCGGGCTGACTGTGTCGGCGCGCTCAACCCGTCGGCGCGGGCCGGGTACAGCACAGAGGCCTCCGCCGCTGGATGCGGCGAAGGCCTCTTGTCGTGCGGGGCCGGTTACCCGGCGGGGCGCGGCGGGGCGGTGCCCGGTGTCAGTGGGAGAAGTCCGCCGAGATCTCGGCGAGGGTGCGTCCCTTGGTCTCCGGCGCGAGCCACTGCGAGAGGACTGCACCGAGAAATGCGACGACGGCGGCCGCGACCATGGTTGGGCCCATGCCGATGTTGCTGATCGCCCATGGCAGGGCGAAGGTGCCGAGCGCTGCGCCGATGCGGCTGAACGCCGCGGCGAAGCCAGTGCCGAGGCCGCGCAGGTGGCCCGGGAATACTTCGGCCGGATAGACCTGGGTCATCGTGGTGTAGCCGGCGTTGAAGAAGGAGAAGGCGAGGAACAGGACGAGAACGAGGACCGCTGGTGCATCCGCCCAGACTCCGATGACCAGGAGGATGCCTGCGCAGAGCCATTGCCCGGGCACGGTGAGGATTCGGCGGCCGAGCTTGTCGATCAGAAGCACGCTGGTGACGACGCCCGCGGTCGCAAGTGCGGACAGGCCGACTCCACCGGCCCAGCCGCCGCCGAAGCCGAACTGGTTCAGCACGTCGTCGGCGAAGGTCGCGATCGCGAAGTACGGAGTCACCGCGCAGAACCAAAAACCTGCAGTGAAGAGGGTGGTGCGCCAATACTGCCTCGAGAACAGCATTCCGAAGGAGGCGCCCTTGATTTTGGTCTTGCTCTGGGCGGCTTGGGCTTCCTGGATCATCCTCAGGTCGATCTCTTCGGTGATGCTGTTGTGCATCTGAGGCGATTCGATGTACCTGTGTGCGATCGCGAGTGCTTCCTCGCGCCGTCCCTTCGTGATGAGCCAGCTCGGCGATTCGGGAAGCCCGAAGCGGGCGAAAAACAGGATGAGCGCGAGTATGGTGCTCGTGCCGATGACGAGCCGCCATGGGGTGCCGGCCTCGTGCAGGAGCGTGCCGATGATGAACGCCATCATGAACCCGGCGTACCAGGCGATCAGGGTCAGCCCGAGCAGTCGTCCGCGGAGCTTTGGCGGGGAGAACTCTGACAGCAGCGGCCCGCCGATTGAGTACTCGCCGCCGATCGCGACGCCCATGAAGAACCGGATGAGGGCCAGCTGGATCACGGCTCCGTCTCCGGAGGTTACGAAGAACTGGGCCGCTGAGGCGACCAGGAACAGCCCCATGTCCACGAGGAACATGGGCTTGCGTCCAAACTTGTCAGTAGCCCAGCCGGCAAGCGGGGAGCCGACGAAGATACCAGCCAGCGGGCCTGCAGCGATCATGCCCAGCTGTAGTGCGTCGAGCTGGAGATCTGACCGCATGGGTCCGGTGACGGGGCCGATGATTCCGAGGATGTAACCGTCAAGGAACATCCCGCCGATGAAGACAGAGACAAGCCGCACCATGAAGCGGCGTTTGAACTTGGAGCTGGTCTCTTTTGATATGGAGGTGTCGACGGAGGCCGTCGTCCCCGGGTTCCGGCGCTCCCCACGGCTTTGATCGATGGTGCTGCCACCTTTGGTTGTCATAAACAGTTTCCTTTAGTGATTTAACGCCGCCGCACGGATGCTGGCAACGCTGTGGGCCGACGCGCGAGCCAGGGCTCCCCTTCGGATCGGCCATCATGAATTCGTTCGTCTGTTCTGGGGACCAGCACGGTGCGGAGCCCGGGGGACGGGAGGAGCATATCCGGGTGGACTCTCGTTCCGTGATGATCAACAACGTTCGCTGTATGCAACAAACCTGCTGCAACAAAACAGTGCGCCAGCTCACACCCAATGTCAAGAACATGACCTGTGGCAGGCGCAGTATGTAAGCCTCCTTGCTTTAGCGTCCAGATCGTGCGGGCAGCCCTACCCGTTCGGATAGGTGCCCCACTCTTTAACCCCGCATTGCCCTATCAGTTGTGGTCCTTAACCGGCAGGTATAGGGGCCACAACTGATAGAGCAGCTGTTGTTGCCAAGCCTGGACGCCCTACCCGGGGACCATGGCGGCGGTGCGCGGGCGGGCCAGCCGTTCCCGGCCCGTGTAGGCGTTGAGGCTGTGGCCGCGGCTGAAGCCCACCAGGGTCAGCCCGGTTTCGGCCGCGAGGTCGGCCGCCAGGCTTGACGGAGCGCTGACGGCGGACAGGACCGGAATCCCTGCCAGCGCGGCTTTTTGGACAAGCTCGAACGAGGCCCTGCCGGAGACCTGCAGGACCGTTCCGCGCAGCGGCAACAGCCCCTCGCGGAGAGCCCAGCCCACCACCTTGTCCACGGCATTGTGCCGGCCTACGTCCTCGCGTAGGCAGAGCAGTTCCGGTTCTGTCCCGTCCACCCGGAACAGGCCGGCCGCGTGCACTCCGCCCGTCTTGTCGAACACCGCCTGTGCTTCCCGAAGCCGTTGCGGCAGCCCGGCGAGCACATCAAGGGGCACCTGGACCGCGTCCTGCCGCAGGTCAAAGTGCTGCGTCTTCCGGACGGCCTCGATCGATTCCGTGCCGCAGATGCCGCACGAACTCGAGGTGTAGACGTGCCGTTTGGTGT
Source organism: Arthrobacter sp. C152 (assembly GCF_054890965.1). NCBI lineage: Bacteria > Bacillati > Actinomycetota > Actinomycetes > Micrococcales > Micrococcaceae > Arthrobacter > Arthrobacter sp. C152. The sequence continues at coordinate 12,927 of NZ_JBTZSU010000005.1, read as the reverse complement.
CCGGCAGGGCCACGTCCGGACGGAGCTGGGCATCGACGACGTTAAAGGTCTGTTCGCCGTCGCGGGTACCGGCGCAGAAGCGCAGGGAGGCCAACTCCGGCGCGGAGCGGACCACCCCCTCGGAGACTAGGAATCCCGCGACCAGGTCGAAATCCTCCCCGGGCGTCCGCATGGTCACCGCGAAGGAGCTGCCGTTGATCCGGATCTCGAGTGGCTCCTCCGCCGCGAGCACGTCCTCCTTGAACCGGACCGGATACTCGGTGCCGGTGTCGTCAAGGTGGAAGCGGTGGATCTTGCGGCGTTGGGTCATGCGTGCCATGCGGTGGTCCGTCCTTGCCCTGCGGGCATGCTGGTGGGATCTGCCGGTGCAGTCCAGGGAAGGGGAAGCGCCGGAACGGCTTCCCCGGACTCCACGCCCTGTGCGGGTACTGCCATGACGGCGTCGGCCCAGGCGAGGCCCCGCATCATGCCGGGTCCGGAATGCTGGACCGGGAAGGCCAGGCCGGACAGGAAGCGGCAGGGGATAAGGCGCGTCCTCCCCGGGTGCCCTTCGACGTCGGAGCCGGACATCACCAGGTGCATCGGCGGCAGCGGCGCGCCTCCAAGCGAAGCCAGCAGCGGCGCCCCGAGGGTGAGCAGGGCCATCATCGCCGCCAGGGGATTGCCGGGCAGGCCAATGACGAACCGGCCGCCTGGCAGTCCGGCGAGTACTGCCGGATGGCCGGGACGCATCGCGATGCCGTCCACCAGCAACCGTCCGCCCAGGGCGTCGATGGCGGCGCGGAAATGGTCGGTGCCGGATTTCCCGGTGCCGCCAGTGGTGACGATGACATCTGCGCGCCCACCGGCGGGCAGCACGGGGCTGTCCAGGGCATCCAGCCACGCGCCGAAGGAGTCACCGATCCGTTGCGGGCTGCCCGCAACACCGCCCAGCTGGGAAACCACGGTTCCGAGCTGCGGGCCGAAGGTGTCCCGGACCTGTCCGGGAGCCGGGAGGCCCTGCGTCACCACTTCGGCGCCGGTCAGTACGACGGCGACGGCGGGCCGGGCGCGGACGTGCACGGTGTCGTGCCCTGCCGCCGCAGCGAGGGCAACGTGCGCGGGATTAAGGACCGTGCCGGCGGGTATGAGGACATCCCCCGAGCGGGCTTCCTGCCCGGCGGGGCGGATGTGTTGGCCGCTGCGCGGCTCACCGGCCTTTGTGTCCGCGCGAAGTGTGAGGACGTGGTTGCCGCTGGGGTCCCGGACGGCCAGGCCGCTTTCCTTGCGGAGCACGGCATCGGCCCCGTGCGGCACCAGGCCGCCGGTGGCAATCACGGCGGCACTGTTTGCGGGCAGGAACCGGTGGGGTTCGCGCGGCAGGGAAGCGTGCTGGCCGGAACCGGCCAGGAGCCACGGACCGGGCCCGTTGACGGCCCAGCCGTCCATGGCGGACGAGGGGTAGTGCGGCATGTCCTGGAGGGCCCTGACGTCCCCGGCGAGGATCCGGCCGGCGGCGTCGGCGAGCGGGATGTCCGCATGCGGGAGCGCACCCGCGGAGCCAAAGGCGATATGGCGCGCTTCGGACCACGGGATGCATCCCCGGTCAGGGATGGAGCCGGGCGCGGCTGAGCTGGCGGTGGAAGCGGTGGCAGTCAGTGCATTGGCGGGCATCCGGGCCCCCTCCTTGTCGATGTGCCGGCATGCTGCCGGCGGCGGGGCCCCGTTTTCCGAAAACGGTGCTTCGATGAGGAATACCTCCCCAGGTCTTAGGCCCATCGAAGCACCTTTTACGGAAAACGGGGCGCCCGTTCCTAACGCTTTGCCTCTCCTAGCCCGCGGCTTCCAGGACCTGGGACTCCAGGGCCGGGAGCGGCAGGGAGGACGTTTGACCGCGCGCAGCCTCCACGGTGTGGAGGAGCAGCAACGCCGTGGTGACGGAGCCGACGCCGCCGGGAACCGGAGTGAGGGCCGCTGCGGTTCCGGTGACGCTGGCTTCGTCCACGTCGCCCACCAGGGAACCGTCGGGAAGGACGTTCGTGCCGACGTCGACCACCACCGTCCCGGCCGAGACGTGGCTGCCTGTCAGCAGCCCGGCACGGCCTGCGGCGACCACCACGACGTCGGCGTCCTTGGTGTAGCGCTCCAGCGGGCCCGACCTGGAATGGCAGACAGTCACGGCAGCGTCGCGTCCCAGCAGCAGGAGCGACAGCGGCTTGCCCACCACGGCCGACCGGCCCACCACCACCACGCCCTTGCCCGCCACGGGCACCCGGTAGTGGTCCAGGATTTCGACGACGGCGCGGGCGGTAGCAGGTGCAAAGGCCGGCTGGCCGACGGCGAGGCGTCCCAGGCTCAACGGATTGGCGCCGTCGATATCCTTCTCTGGCGCGATGAGGCCCACCAGGCTGTCGGTCCGGACTCCCGGCGGCAGCGGGGTCTGCAGGATGATGCCGTTCACCGTGGGTTCGGCGCTCAGGTCCCGCAGCACGCTGGCCAGTACCGGTTCGGTGGCGTCATGGCCCAGGTCGATGATGCGGCAGCCGACACCGGCGCGCTCGGCTGCCCGCTCGATGGAGCGGACGTACCAGTGCGTGGACTCGTCGGCGGTTGCCATGACCACCGCCACGACAGGTCGGACGCCGTCCAGTTCAAGCGACCGGACCTGCTCCTGTACCTCTTTGTGGAACAGGGCCGCCAGGGGTTTTCCGGAAAGTGCTGCAGTGTTCACCCAAGGATCCTTTCGCGGACGCGGGCCGAGAGGGCGTCTGCCGCCAGGACCACCTTTTCCTCGATGCCGTCTGTCTGCCGGGCGAGCTGCGTGCGCGCCTCCGTGTCCTTGACCGCCACGACATTGATGTCGATGTTGACGCGGGCCGTCGTGGCGGCGGCGCGGGCAGCATCGGCCGCGGCGGCCACGTCGCTGATGACATTGGCGTTGGCCACGTCGAACAGCTCGGTGGCGAGCTCCACCACTTCACCGGACAGCGTGATGAGCTGGGCTGGGGTCTGCGCCGCCTGGATGAGCGCGGCCTGGATTCCGGCGGCGCGGGCGGCCTTGAGTTCGTCCGTGTCGGACGGAAGTTTGTAGGAGTCGATGACTGCCTGGAAGGCCTGTTCGTCCGCGTCGGCCAGGCGCAGCGCTTCCGTGACGAGGTTGTCGGCTGCCTGGGTGATGCGCTGCACCAGCGGCTCGTGCTGGTCGTATTTGGCGCCGGTGGTGTACCGGGCCACCATGGCCACCAGGGCTGCGCCCTGTGCCGCGTGTACGGCCGCCGCGGCGCCGCCGCCGGGGGTGGGGCGCCGTGCTGCCAGCCGTGCGAGGTAGCTGGCGATTGTTTCTGAGCTGATCATGTTCCGTTCCTGGGGCTGGGCTGCGGGGGCGGATGGGGCGGCGGCCCGTCTGTTGCGGGCAGGGGTCCCGTTGCGAGCAGGGGTCCCGTTGCGAGGGAGGTCCGGGCCGCCGCCCTGTCTGGTGGCCGGCGCCTGGCGCCGGCCGGGCCGTCAGCCGCGAAGCCTGGTCATGGTGGGGTCGTACAGCGGGTCCTGGGTGACCGTTGCGACGATCCGGAGTCCGAAGTACTCGATCTCCACCGAGTCGCCGATGGATACCTCAGCGGGGAGGTAGGAGTAGGCGATGGGCTTTTTGACGGTGTAGCCGTACGCGGCGCTGGTGACGTAGCCAACTGCCTGGCCCTTGTAGAACACCGGTTCCTTGCCGAGCACGAGGCTGCGGCCGTCGTCGACGGTCAGGCAGCGCAGGCGCCGCGCGGAGTTCTCCTCAGTGCGTCCTTCCAGGGCTGCCTTGCCGACGAAGTTGTCCTTGGCCATCTTGACCGCGAAACCGAGGCCGGCTTCGAAGGGGTCGTGTTCGGTGGTCATGTCGGTGCCCCAGGAGCGGTAGCCCTTCTCCAGGCGGAGGGAGCTGAAGGCGGCACGCCCGGCGGCGATGATGCCGAACGGCTGGCCGGCCTTCCACAGCGCGTCCCAGAGGCGCTGGCCGTTGTCGGCGCTGGTGTAGAGCTCCCAGCCGAGTTCGCCGACGTACGACAGCCGCATGGCGGTGACAGGGACGCCGCCGATGACGACCTGCTTGGACCGGAAGTACTTCAGGCCGTCGTTGGTGAAGTCGTCGCTGCTGACCGCGCCGACTACCTCGCGGGCCAGCGGGCCCCAGAGGCCGATGCAGCAGGTGCCGCCCGTGGTGTCGCGGACCTGGACCCAGTCGTCGGCGCTGCCGCTTGCGGTCTGGTGCCGGGCTGCCCGGTCGAAGTAGGCGGTGTCGATGTTGCCGTTGGCGCCGAGCTGGAAGGTCTGCTCGTCCAGGCGGGCCACGGTGATGTCGCTTCGGACGCCGCCCTGCTCGTCCAGCAGGAGTGTGTAGGTGACGGCTCCGGGCTTCTTGTCCATTTCCGCGGTGGTCAGTTCCTGCAGCAGCTTCAGGGCGCCGGGTCCGGAGATTTCAAGGCGCTTGAGCGGGGTCATGTCGTACATGGCGACGGCGGTGCGCGTCTTCCAGGCCTCGGCCGCGGCGATGGGGGAGCTGAACATGCCGGACCAGGAGTCGCGGGCCGGCGGCTGCCAGTCGGCGGGCATGTCCTTGAGCAGTTCGGCGTTGGCCTCGAACCAGTAGGGGCGCTCCCAGCCGGCGCCTTCCAGGAAGTAGCCGCCCAGCTGCTTGTGGCGGGCGTGGAACGGGCTGACGCGCAGGTTGCGCGGGGAGAGCTTGGGCTGCAGCGGGTGCAGGACGTCGTAGATTTCGACGAAGTTCTGCTGCGAGGTTTCGCTGACGTATTCGGGGGTCAGCTGGACCTCTTCGAAGCGGTGGATGTCGCAGTCGCCCAGGTCGATGGAGGACTTGCCGTCCACCAGGAGTTCGGCCACGGCGCGGGCGATGCCTGCCGAGTGGGTCACCCAGACGGCCTCGGCCACGAAGAAGCCGTCCAGTTCCTTGGACTCGCCTACCAGCGAGCCGCCGTCGGGGGTGAAGGAGAAGATGCCGTTGAAGCCGTCCTCGATTTCGCTTTCGCGCAGGGCGGGCAGGATCTGCTTGGTGGCTTCCCATGCGGGGAGGAAGTCATCCAGCGTGAAGTCCAGGCGGGACGGCATGTTGTGTTCGCTGATCTCGTTCGGCTTGAAGCTGCCGAGCTCGTCCAGGTCCACCGGCATGGGCCTGTGGGCGTAGGAGCCGATGCCGTAGCGGTCGCCGTGTTCGCGGTAGTAGAGGTCCTGGTCCTGGTGGCGGAGGATGGGCAGCTGCGCGCCGTTGGGCAGCTCGTTCTTGCCCTGCTGGGCCGGAACCGGGGTGGTCTTGACGTACTGGTGGGCCAGGGGCAGCAGCGGCACGGACATGCCGATCAGCTCGCCGACCTTGGCGCCCCAGAAGCCGGCGCAGGAGACGACGATGTCAGCCGGGATCACGCCGTCGGGCGTTTCCACGCCGGTGACGCGGCGTCCGGACTGTTCGATGCCGGTGACTTCGGTGTTGCCGATGTACTTCACGCCCGCGGCCTCGGTGCGCTTGATCAGCAGCTGCACGGCACGGGCGGCACTGGCGAGTCCGTCGCTCGGGACGTGGAGTCCGCCGAGGATGTCCTCATCGTTGATGAGCGGGTAGAGCTCCTTGCACTCCGCAGGGGAGAGGATGGAGCCTTCGATGCCCCATGCCTGCGCGTAGCCGAGCTTGCGCTTCAGGTCTGCGAGGCGGGTTTCGGTGGTGGCAACTTCCAGGCCGCCCACCTGGTTGAAGCAGCTGACGCCGTCTTCGGTGAGGGACAGCAGCTTCTCCACCGTGTACTTTGCGAACAGCGCCATGGACTTGGAGGGGTTGGTCTGGAAGACCAGGCCGGGGGCGTGGGACGTGGAGCCGCCCGGCATGTTGAGGGGGCCCTGGTCAAGGACCGTGATGTTGTTCCACCCCTTCGTGACGAGTTCGTCCGCGAGGTTGGTGCCGACGATGCCGGCTCCGATGATGACAATGCGAGGCGTCGATTCCATAAGGTTCTCCTGCTGCTCTTAAGTGTTGTGTCTGCGGGCGGGCGGGCGGTTACCGGAACACCACGGTGCTGGTCTGGTCCAGCAGCACCCGGTGCTGGCAGTGCCAGCGGACGGCGCGGGACAGGGCGAGCGCCTCGGCGTCCTGGCCCACAGTGGACAGCTGGGCCGGGCCGTAGGTGTGGTCCACCCGGATGACTTCCTGCTCGATGATCGGCCCCTCATCCAGGTCGGCAGTGACGTAGTGCGCCGTGGCGCCGACCAGCTTGACGCCGCGGTCGTAGGCCTGGTGGTAAGGGCGCGCACCCTTGAAGCCGGGGAGGAAGGAGTGGTGGATGTTAATGGCCCGGCCCTCGAGAGCCCGGCAGAGGTCGTCCGAAAGTACCTGCATGTAGCGGGCCAGGACCACCAGGTCGGCGTCGTACTCATCTACCAGCTCCAGGAGCCGGCGCTCGGCCTCGGCCTTGGTGTCCGGGGTGACGGGGACGTAGATGAACGGCAGGCCGGCGGCTTCGGCCATGGCGCGGTGGGTCTCGTGGTTGGAGACAACCGCTACCAATTCGCCGCCGAGGCTGCCGCCGCGCCAGCGGAAGATGAGGTCGTTGAGGCAGTGGCCGAACTTGGAGACCATCACCAGGACCCGCTGCTTGGTCTGGTCGTGGAAGCTGAACTTCATGTCGAACCGGCTGGCGATCGACGCGAATTCCTCTTCGAGCATGGCCGGGGTGTAGTCGGGCGAGCCGGAGAAGGCGGTGCGCAGGTGCAGGGTCTCGCGGAGGCTGTCGTCGAACTGCTGGTGCTCGTCGATGTTGAAGCCACGTTCGAACAGGAACGTGGTCACGGCCTGCATGATGCCTGCCTGCTCGCGGCACGACAGGGTCAGCACGAACTTCTGCGCCTGCTCCTCCTTGAGCGCCGGCAGGGTGTCGATTGATGAGGCTGTTTCGATGAGGGTCATGGCCCCTCCTCCTTCTAGATATATTCCAAAGCCACAAACTGATATATTAGATTGGGTGCCAGCGTATACTGGTCCAAAGGCGAGGTCAATAGTTTTTTCCCGTTACAGGAAGAAGGGGCTCCACATGGCAATCGAAGCTTTGGCAGTGCCGGACGACGCCGGCAGGAAGTCGCTCGCCGACGTCGCCTACGAACAAATCCGCGACTGGCTCCTGACCTTGGAGATCAAGCCCGGCGAGCTACTCAATGACGATCTCCTCGCCAAGAACCTGGGCGTGGGGCGAACTCCCATCCGTGAAGCGCTGAAGCGCCTGGAACTGGACCGCCTGGTGAAGACCTACCCCCGCCGCGGCACCTTCGCCACCCGCGTTGACGTCACCGACCTGTCCTACATCTCGGAGATCAGGGCCCAGCTTGAGCCCCTGGCGGCGGCGCGTGCTGCCCGGGTGGCTTCCCCGGCGGTCCGGGATGAACTGCGTGCCACGCTCGAGCAGGTCGAAGCCTTTGACGTCTCCGCCGCCACTGTGACGGAGACGCTGCAGCTCGATGCCCGCGTGCACCAGGGTATCTATGCCGCCGCCGCGAATCCCCACCTCGAGGACATCCTGATCCGCTACGACAACCTGGCTACGCGGATCTGGTGCATGGTCATCGACCGGCTGCCGGACCTCTCGCACCACGTCCGCGAACACCTCGACCTGCTGCGGGCCGTCATCGACGGCGACGAGGAGCGGGCGGCCGAGCTGGCAAAGGTCCACGTGAGCGGGTTTGAGCACGCCGTGCGGGGAGCGCTCTTCAACGCCTAGCCCCTGGCGCTCCGGTCTCGGGGCCGTAGTTGACAGGGTATGTGACCTGCCTCATACTCGGAACTCCAGCTTGATATATCAATCAAATATCAGGCGGTGATTCGAAGCCCGGCGACGGCGCCGGTGAACGGAGGAACGAGTGGATTTGCAGGCAACCCTTGATGCCCCCCGCGCTGCCTCTGGCCCTGAAGAGGGCACGAAGGGCGCACATGCAGCGAAAAGCCTGGGGCTGCGGGCCGACTGGGCACAGCTGCCCGGCCACACCGTCGAAGTGTGGCTGCTGGGGGAGCATGTGGCCAGTGGCGTGGTGGACCAGGCGGCGGAGGATGACTCCGTCCTCTGGATCGCGGCGGAAGGCATCAGTACGCGGCGGATTTTCGACAAGTCCTCGGGCTACCAGGTCTGGGTGTGAGCGGCCCGTGGCTCGCACGGCCCTGCCTAGGAGACTGCTGAACTAATCGGCGGTAGTGGGGCGCGTCGGCTGGACTGGTGAGCTGGGTGGTTAAGACTGGTCGTATGCAGGGACGCGAGGACGCGCAGCGTGGGTATTTGGATGTGGAGGCGTTGGCTGGGGAGTTGTTGGCCCCGGGCAGCGTTTTCGCGTTTCTGGCCGCGGATCGGGGGCGGCTGTTCCCGGATTCGATGATGGAGGACCTGTTTCCGTCGCGCCGGGGCAGGCCGTCGGTTCCGGCGCCGGTGATCGGTTCGGTGCTGGTGCTGCAGGCATTGCTGGGTTTATCGGACCGGGAAACCGCCGAGGCTTTGACTTATGATCTGCGGTGGAAGGCCGCCTGCGGGTACGGGCTCACGGATACGGCGTTTCACCCGAGCACGCTGACGTACTGGCGCAGGCGCTTGGCCGCCTCGAAGAACCCGCACCGGATCATGGAGGCCATCGCCGAAGTCGTCGCCGAGACCGGGGTGCTGAAGGGGAAGCGCCGGCGGGCGGTGGACTCCACGGTCCTGGACGACGCGGTCGCCAGGCAGGACACCATCACGCAGCTGATCGCGGGCGTACGCCGTTTTGGCCGTGACGTTCCCAGCGGGCAGGACCTGATCAGCACCCATGCGACCGGGTATGACTACACCCGCACCAGCAAGCCTGACATCGCCTGGGATGACCCCCAGGCCAAGGACGGGCTGATCTCGGCCCTGGTCACCGATGCCATGGCCCTGCTGGCCGCGGTCGATCCCGAGACGCTGGAAGACAAAGCCGCTGATGCGTACGCGCTGCTGGCCCTGGTCGCCGGGCAGGACGTGGAACCGGCCGAGGATTCGGACGGGACGGACGGGCGGTGGAGGATCGCCCGGAAAGTCCCCCCGGACCGGATGATCTCGATCGTGGACCCGGACACCCGGCATGCGCATAAGACCCGGGAAGACCGCCGGGACGGTTACAAGGCCCACATCGTGATCGAACCGGACACCGGACTGGTGACCGCTGCGGCGCTCACCAAGGCCGCGGGCGAGGGTGCCACCGATGCCGAAGCCGGGGCGATGCTTTTGGAGCTGGACAAGACGATCATCACCGGCGTGCAGGTGTTGGCGGACTCGGCCTATGGAACCGGAGAACTGCTCAGAACACTGGCCGCGGCCGGGCACACCGCGTTGATCAAGCCCAAGCCCCTGGCCCGGGCGATCGAGGGCGGATTCACGATCGATGACTTCGCCTTTGACGAACAGGCCGGGACGCTGACTTGCCCTAACGGGCTGGTGCGCGCGATCACCGCTAAGGGGCATGTCACGTTCGGCGCTGGCTGCACCGGGTGCCCGCTCAAGTCCCGCTGCACCACCGCAGCCCGGGGCCGGAAAATCGAGCTGCATCCCGAGCACGCCCTGATGCGCGAGCACCGCGCCGCAGCTCAAGAGAACAGCTTCCGGGTCGACTACACGCGTCACCGGCCCATGGTCGAACGCTCCATCGCTTGGCTCGTGAAAGACAACCGGCGCCTGCGCTACCGCGGAACCACGAAGAACCACGCCTGGTGGCAACTGCGCATCGCCGCAGTGAACCTCAAACGCCTCCTGAAACTGGGGCTCACCAGCGAACAGGGATCCTGGGCCATCGCCTGAACCCGAAACCAGAAAGCGGCCTCTCACGGCCGGACGGAGACAACCCACCCACCCGATCAACAGGCGCCAAAAGCCCGAAACCACCTAAACGACCCAGTCCAGAGAACCCAGACAAATGACAAAGAGCCGGCCCGGAACACATAACGCCCCGGACCAGCCCTTCAAAAGCAATTAGTTCAGCAGTCTCCTAGCGCAGTCCGTGGCTGTGGGCCAGGGCGATGGCTTCGGTGCGGGAGGCGACGCCGAGCTTCCTGAAGACGTTCCGGACGTGGAACTTGACGGTGTTCTCGCTGATGCTCAGCGCGGCGGCGATGCTGCGGTTGCGCTGCCCGGCGGCCAGCAGTTGGAGGACTTCGAGTTCCCGCGCCGCCAGGTTCCAGCCTGAGACATCGGCCGGGGCGGCGGGCGGATCCAGTGGAAGCGTGACCGAAATGTCCGCTCCCCAGCCCGGCATGAGGTCCACTTCCATGCGGCCGTCCAGGGCCTGAACCCTCCGCTGCAGGCGCTCCATGTTCGGGGCGTCGGCGGAAAGGCCGCCCCGTCCGTCGTCCCGGACATTGATCAGCAGGTTCTCGCCGTCGCAGTCCCATTGCGTCCGCACCCGCCGGACCTCCGGCTGTTCCATCATCGCCAGCAGCAGGCCGCGCACAATGGCGCGGGCCGTGATGGCCACCTCGCCGGGCAGCGCCCTGCCGTTCAGTGGAGGTTCAATGAATTGCACGTCGATTCCGCTGAACCGGGTCAGCGGACGCAGGTCCTCCCGGAGCCGCTCGAAGGCCGTGGCCACCGGCTCCTTGACCAGCTCCGCCGTCTGGTCGTTGTGCGTGAGCAACTCCACCAATGCCTTGGCCGCCGCGTCGCTGACCGTTGCCCGTGCCGCGGCATCGTCCAGGGAGCCCGACCGTGCCGCCGCCAAAATCGTTTCCAGCGTCGTCGAATGCAGGTCGACCAGCTCGCTGGTGACCCTGATGCGTTCGGCCGATGCAGCCCGCGACTCCAGCAGGTAGGACGGCGGCGCGTCCTTGACCTTCTCCTGGATGCGGCGTGCCGCCAGTTCCCACAGGTAGGACACGAGTGCCAGGTCCAGGTGCTCCACGTCGAGGGGCTCGCCGCCTGTGCCGGCGGTGCCGGGGTAGGTGATGACCAGCAGCGCGTTGCTGGGGGCGTACCTCATCGCGAAGACCCGGCGCTGCCTCCCTGCGATCTGTGCCGCTCCCCGCCAGGGCTCCCCGCCGGGAACCTGGTCACGCAGGTGCTGCAGTTCGCTGATGGATACCCGCGCCACCACCTCGTCGTCGCCCGCCTTCTTCTGCGGCCGGCCGGTGCATTCCTCGGTGAAGATCACCAGCGCATCGCCCCCCGTCCAGGGGTGGACCGCTTCGCGCAGCCGTTCGGCAATGCCGGAGAGCGGCGCATCGGCAATCCGGGCGACTGCGCGGAGCAGGGGCCAGGGCAGGGCAGGCACGGAATGGTCTGGAACCAGCCGAAGGGACGGGGTGTGCTCGGTCATGCCGAACAGGATACGCGAAGAATCCGGTCCCGACCTACCCAAATGGGTGGTGGAAAACCATCCCGAATTGGCGTTCCACCTACCCGCCCGTTTCGGGACGATGGATGCCAGGAACAAGACAAAGGAGGAGACATGGACTCAACAGTTCTGACCGCTCCCGCTGTGGAAGCAACCGGCGAGGCCATTGCGGGCAATATCTCCCTGGTTCTGGGGGAGATCGCGGACACCGCGGGCAGCATCAGCCCCGACCGGCTGCGCCAGGCCGCGGCGATGCTGCAGAACGCCGACCGCGTCTTCGTGGCCGGGGCGGGCCGCAGCGGCCTGGTGCTCAGAATGGCAGCGATGCGGCTGATGCATCTCGGCCTGGTGGTCCACGTGGCCGGAGACACCACCACGCCCGCCATCCGGAAGGGCGACCTCCTGCTCGTGGCATCGGGCTCCGGCAGCACCTCGGGGGTGGTGAAGGCCGCCGAGACCGCCGCCAAGGCGGAGGCACGGATCATTGCCTTCACCGCCAACCCAGGATCCGCGCTCGCCGGCCTGGCGGACGCCGTCGTGGTGCTCCCTGCCCAGCAGAAGACCGACCATGGTTCCGGCGTCTCCCGCCAGTACTCCGGAAGCCTGTTCGAGCAGGTGCTCTTCGTGGCGACGGAGGCGGTGTTCCAGACCCTGTGGGACAACGCCGATATCCCGGCCGAACAGCTCTGGCTGCGCCACGCCAACCTCGAATAGACCTTCCCGCCTACCCGTCCTTCGGACAAACCCAACAGAAAGAAGAACCCATGAAACTCCAGGTAGCCATCGACCTCCTCACCGTTGAGGACGCCCTCGAGCTGGCCGGCAAGGTCGCCGAATACGTCGACATCATCGAGCTGGGCACCCCGCTGATCAAGGCCGAAGGGCTCTCCGCCATCACCGCCGTGAAGGAAGCCCACCCGGACAAGCTGGTCTTCGCCGACATGAAGACCATGGACGCCGGCGAACTCGAAGCCGACATCGCCTTCAAGGCCGGCGCCGACCTGGTCACCGTGCTCGGCTCCGCCGATGACTCCACGATCGCCGGCGCCGTGAAGGCAGCACAGGCCCACAACAAGGGCGTGGTCGTTGACCTGATCGGCGTTGCCGACAAGGCCACCCGCGCCAAGGAAGTCCGCGCCCTGGGTGCGAAGTTCGTCGAGATGCATGCCGGCCTGGACGAGCAGGCCAAGCCCGGCTTCGACCTGACCGGCCTCCTCCGCGCAGGCGAAGAATCCCAGGTGCCCTTCTCTGTGGCGGGCGGCGTGAACGCCAGCACCATCGCAGCCGTCCAGGCGGCAGGAGCCGACGTTGCCGTGGCCGGCGGTGCCATCTACGGCGCGGCAGATCCGGCGCTGGCCGCCAAGGAACTCCAGGCAGCCATCAGCTGATCAACCTCCATTCGGAACGGCCGGCGGCCCCACCTTCACGGGTGGGGCCGCTGTTGCATCACCCCTGCCGGGGCAATAATGCCGTTGCTTCAGAACAGGAACCTTCCATGCTCGACACCTTGCCAGAGGCCCGTCCCAACCTGCGGCGCCGCGGGCGTAATCCGTTGCGTGACCCGCGTGATCGTCGTTTGAACCGGATTGC
>NZ_JBTZSU010000004.1:0-213651 GCF_054890965.1 Arthrobacter sp. C152 | reverse complement strand
CATCCTCATGGTCGCCGGCTGGTACGCCTGCCGCACCCGCATCCGCGAAATCGCCGAAACCCGCGACGGCTACACCGGAATGTCCCCGGTCATCGCCAACGCTCCGGCTGAGACCTTCAAGAAGTAACCGCCTGCAACGTCCGACGGCGGCGCCTGGGTTCTGGAACCTACCAGCCCAGGTGCCGCCGTCGGGGTTTAACGGTGGAGTTCTCCGGTCACTTGACCGGCTTGACCACCATCGCCGATCCGCCGCCGCGCCTGACGGGCTCAGCGGCTGCGAGCACGCGCCCGTCCTCCAGGAACTCGATCGCCGTGGCCGCGCCGATTTCCGACGCGGACGAGAACGAGTCGCCGGACGGGGTGAACTCATGCCCGAAGCGCGAGGTCAAGGCAGCGCCGTACTTGTCGATGAAGGCCGGTTCCGCGGTGACCTTCGCGGTGTTCCGCTGCGCGGCGCGGGGAGCGGCGATGGCGTCCGGGATGCTCATGCCCAGGTCGATGCGGTTCACCAGCGTCTGCAGCACGGTGGTGATGATGGTGGAACCGCCCGGAGAGCCCAGGGCCAGGAACGGCTTGCCGTCCTCCAGCAGGATGGTGGGCGACATGGACGACCGCGGGCGCTTGCCGGGCTCGATCCGGTTCGGGTCCGTGGCCTTGTACTCCGTGGAGAAGTCGGTCAGCTCGTTGTTCAGCAGGAACCCGCGGCCGGGCACAACAATGCCGGATCCACCGGTCTGTTCGATGGTGAGCGTGTATTCGACCACGTTGCCCCACTTGTCGGAGACCGTCATGTTGGTGGTGGAGATGTTCTCCGTGTCCTTCTCCTCCGGGAGGGCGGCGGGATCGACCGGGCAGGCGCCGTCATACGACTTCACGTTGCCGGCCGCGACCGGCTTGGTGGCCGCATGGTTGGGATCGAGTTCGCAGGCGCGCTCCTTGCCGAAGATGGGATCTGTCAGGGCCTTCGTGGGAACATCCACGAACGCGGGGTCGCCCACGTACGCTGCCCGGTCCGCGAAGGCCAGGGCGCTGGCCGCCAGGTAGTGGTGAAGGACGGCCGGCTTGTCCTTCTTCAGGGCCGGCAGGTTGAACACGTCCAGGATGTTCAGGGACTCACCCACGGTGGTGCCGCCGCTGCTGGAGGGCGCCATGCCGTAGACGTCGTAACCGCGGTAGTCCACGTGGGTGGGGGCCTGGTCCAGGGCCTTGTAGTTGGCGAGGTCCTTCGTGGTCATGGAACCCACGGGAACGGGCAGTGTGGTGTCCGGGGACTTGGGCGGTTGCTGGACGGTCTTGGCGATCTCTTCGGCGAGGGGGCCGGTGTAGAAAGCGTCCATGCCTTCCTTGGCCAGCAGCTCGTAGGTTTCGGCAAGGTCAGGGTTCTTGAAGACCGAGCCCACTTCCGGGAGTTGGCCGCCCGGAAGGTACAGGTCCTTGGTGGAGGTGAAGGCTGCGAACCGGACCTGGTTGTCCTTGGTCTGGCTGCGGAAGGTATCGTCCACCACGAACCCGCGTTCGGCAACCTCAATGGCAGGTTCCAGCGCCTTCTTCAGGCTGAACTTGCCCCACCGTTCCAATGCCCGCTCCCACGTGGCGGGCGTTCCCGGAACGCCTACCGAGACGCCGCTGGTGACCAGTTCCGGGGTGAAGTTGTACGGCTTGCCGGTGGCGGGATCGATGAAGGCGTCGTGCTTGATGCCGGCGGGCGCGGTCTCCCGGCCGTCGATGGTGCTGACCTTCCCGGACTTCGCGTCGTAGTACACAAAGTAGCCGCCGCCACCGATGCCCGCACTGTACGGCTCGGTCACCCCCAGGGTTGCTGCGGCGGCGACGGCGGCATCCACCGCGTTGCCACCGTGGCTCAGGACGTCGATGGCCGCCGCCGAGGCTTCCGGGTCCACTGTGCTGACCGCACCGCCGTACCCGGTGGCAGTGGGGTCCTTGTCGGTGTGTCGTTCATCAGCCTCATGCTGGTTTGTGGCAAAAGCCGGGCTGATGGCCCCGGTGGTCACGCTCACCGCCAGCGCGGCGGTTACAGCTGCGAGCCGGCGTCCGAAATGTGGCATGGTGGCTCCTAAATGGGGTTCGAGTGATGTGGGCCACGCTACCCTTCAGGTGGGGCACACTCAACGGCCAGCGGTACCCTCCGCGGGAAGGGGTAGACCATGCCAGGATCCAAGCTTGCAGTGGTGGGAGCGGGAAGCGTCGGCACCTCGTTGGCGTACGCCGCCCTGATCCGCGGTTCTGCCAGCAACATCGCCTTGTTCGACGTCAATGCGGCCAAGGCCGAGGCCGAAGCGCTGGACCTCGCCCACGGCAGCCAGTTCGCGGCAGCCTCGGCCTCGGTCACGGGCGGCGGGGACATCGCCGTGACGGAGGGGGCCGACGTCGTCGTCATCACGGCAGGTGCCAAGCAGAACCCCGGCCAAAGCCGCCTGGACCTGGCCGGGACCAACGTCCGCATCCTCGAACAGCTGATGCCGCAACTGCTCGAACGGGCCCCCGGCGCCGTCTACGTGCTGGTGACCAACCCCTGCGACGTCCTCACCGTGGCCGCGCAGCGCATCTCCGGGCTCCCCACCGAACGGATCTTCTCCTCCGGCACCGTCCTGGACACCTCCCGGCTGCGCTGGCTGCTGGCCCGCCGTGCGGGGGTGTCCGTGGCCAGTGTCCACGCCAGCATGGTGGGCGAGCACGGCGACACCGAGTTCCCGCTGTGGTCCGGCGCCACGATCGGCCCCATCCCGATCCGCGACTGGACCGCCGGCGGCGAACGGATCTTCACGCCCGGCTACCTCACGGACACGGCCCGGGAAGTCACCCAGGCCGCGTACAAGGTGATCGCGGGCAAGGGTGCCACCAACTACGCCATCGGCCTCTCCGGCGCCCGGATCGTGGAGGCGCTGCTCCGTGATGACAACGCCGTCCTGCCGGTTTCCACGGTGCTGTCCGGGCAGTACGGGATTTCCGGGGTGGCCCTGTCCCTGCCCAGCATCGTGGGCCGAGGCGGGGTGCACCGGGTCCTGGAGACGCCCATGGACGCCGGGGAACTCGCCGCCCTGCAGCATTCCGCCGACACCCTGCGGAACACGATGGGCACGCTGGGGCTGTAACCGGCCGCGTCATGCAACGCCCCTGCAACCCCTGCCGGGGGCCGGTTCACATATGCTCACCAACAGAAAGCTGTGCCGGCTCAACGAGGAACCAACAGGAGTAACGCATGACCACTTGGCGGATCAGGGACTTCCATTCAGCCGACCTGGACGGGATCCTGCACCTGTGGGAGACCCTCAAGGCGAACAACGTCGAACCCGTCTACGCCCTTTCCGAGGTGCTCGCCTCCTGCGAGAAGGACCACGCGGTGGTGGCGGTGCTGGGCGAGCAGGTGGTGGGTGCCGCCGTCGGCCGCGCTGCGCACGACCAGGGCTGGATCGTCTTCCTGGCCACCCTCCCCGAGTACCGGGGCCGCGGGATCGGCACGTCGCTGCTGGCCGCCGTCGAAAACCGCATGGCACCGCACGGGCTGAACAAGCTTTCGGCCCTGATGCCGGAGTCCGAAACACGGGTGGAGGCGTTCCTGGGCCGGGGGTTCGCACTGAAGAAGAACCTGCGGTACTTCGAGCGCACCATCCCCGTCCAGCGGCAGGAGCTCGGCGCGCTGGGCCAGCTGGGCGGCCGGGTCCTGGCCCGCGACCTGTGGGAGAACGTGGCCGGGATGCGCCGGGAAAAGGAACTGCTCGAACGCAGGCTGGTGCTTCCCCTCGCCGAGGCCGACCTTGCCGACGAGTTCGGCGTGGTGCCGCCGCGCGCCGTCGTGCTCTTCGGCCCGCCCGGGACCGGCAAGACCACCTTCGCCAAGGCGATCGCCTCCCGGCTTGAATGGCCGTTCGTTGAGGTGTTCCCGTCCCGCTTGGCCGCCGATCCCCAGGGCCTGGCCGGTGCGCTGCGCGAAACCTTCCTGGAGATCGCCGAACTGGAACACGCGGTGGTGTTCATCGACGAGGTGGAAGAGATCGCGGCCCAGCGCGCCGGGGATCCGCCGTCGCCGCTGCAGGGCGTCACCAACGAACTGCTGAAGATCATCCCGGCGTTCCGCGAACAGCCCGGCAGGCTGCTGGTGTGCGCCACGAACTTCATCCGCGCCTTGGATTCGGCGTTCCTGCGCCACGGCCGGTTCGACTACGTCATCCCGATCGGCCTGCCGGACCGGCAGGCGCGGGAGGCGATGTGGCAGCGCTTCATTCCGGCCGCGGTGGTGGATGAGGTGGATGTGGAGCTGCTGGTGGAACGCACGGAGGGCTTTTCGCCCGCGGACATTGAGTACGCCGCCCGCAGCGCCTCCCAGCGTGCGCTGGAGAAGGCAGTGTACGACGACGGCGGGCTGGCGTCAGGGGGCGAGGTGTCCGTCCGGGAGGCGGTGCGGAAGGGTCCTTCCACCCAGGATTACCTGGATGCGATCCGCGACACCCGGACCACCGTCAGCGCCGAAGTGCACCAGGACTTCCTCGAGGACATCGACGCCCTGGGCCGCGTCTGACCTTCCGCGGGCAGCACCGGCCCGGAACCGTTCGCGGCCTATTGTTTTCCGTACTTCCGATGGACGGCCTGCTTGCTGACTCCCAGACAGAGGGCGATGGCTTCCCACGACAGCCCGGCATGCCGGGCATTGCGGACCAGCGTGGCCTCGGCCCTGCTGACCTCCTTCTGCAGTTCCGCGACGGCGTACAGCGCTTCCGCCGGGCCCTTGCCGTCCATCGATCCAACCAGCGTCTTCATCCGGTCCACCTCCATGGCGTCAACATTAGTTGACGCCATGGACCACGTCAACGTTTGTTGACGCCCGGCGGATCCCAGATCCACGGTTGCCGCGGCAGCCGGGCCGGGTCGAATGCCGGCAGGGCGTCCGCCAGGGTTCCGGCGGGCAGCCCGAGGGACGCAAGCAGCCGGTCCCGGACCGCCTCCACCGGCACGCCCGCGCCTGCGAGGTCCGTGAGCGTGACCGCGCCGTCGCGCTTGGCCAGCCGCGCGCCGTCGTGGTTGACCACCAGGGGAACATGCGCATACTCCGGAACCGGAACATGCAGCAGGGATGCCAGGTAGGCCTGCCGCGGCGTGGACGGGAGGAGGTCATCGCCGCGGACCACCTGGTCTATGCCCTGTGCGGCATCATCGACCACCACGGCAAGGTTGTAGGCAGTGACGCCGTCGTTCCGCCGCAGCACGAAGTCGTCCACCACACCGGTGAACGGGCCGAGGAGGGCGTCGTGCACCGTAAACCCGTGGACGTCGGCGCGCAGGCGAAGGGCTGCCGGCCTCATGGAACGCTTGAATTCCAGTTCTGCAGGGTCAAGGTTGCGGCACGTTCCGGGGTAGGCGCCCTGGGGCGCATGCGGGGCCGACGCCGCCTCCTGGATCTCACGCCGGGTGCAGAAGCACTCGTAGGTGAGTCCGGCCTCTTCCAGCCGCGTGATCGCGGCCGCGTAGAGCCCGCCGCGGTCCGTCTGCCGGACCGGCCCGCCGTCCCAGGTCACGCCGATGGCCCGCAGGTCGCGAAGCTGCCCGGCTTCCGCCCCTTCGCGGGCGCGGTCCAGGTCCTCGACCCGGAGCAGGAAGGCCCGGCCGGTGGAGCGAGCGAAGAGCCACGCCAGCATGGCGGTGCGCAGGTTCCCGACGTGCAGCTCCCCGGAGGGACTGGGGGCGAAGCGGCCGGCAGGGGTCATTCCTCCACCTTAGGCGGAACAACACAAGGGCCCCTCAGCTACCGATGACTTCCGTCAAATTCCGACGTCGGTAGTTCAGGGGCCCTTGCCATGTGGTGTGGCATGACGATGCGTGAACAAGAGTCAACCAGCGGCGCCTCCTTGCGGGAGGGGGATGCAGCGTCCGGGTGGTGTACCGGAAGGCCTGTAGCCGGCGGGGAAGGCGGTGGCCCTTCCCGGTTGCCAACATTTGAGCAGGGTTACTACAGTTGGTGCAACCGGCCGGGCTTGGACTGGTCAGTTTGACTATTCCATGCCGCTTTCTTCGACGGGGACTGATCACTTTGCAGACACTGGACGCAACGGACAAGCGGATCCTCCGGGCCTTGGATGAGGACCCGCGGGTTCCCATCATGGTGCTGGCGCAGCGGCTGGGGCTGGCCCGCGGGACCGTCCAGTCACGGCTGGAACGGATGACGGCGGCCGGAGCGCTGCGGCCGAACAGCAGCAGGGTCCTTCCCGCGGCGCTGGGCCGCGGCGTGGCGGCCTCCGTGAGCGCGGAGCTGGACCAAAGCCACCTCAACGAGGCTATTGCCGCGCTCCGGGAAATCCCCGAAGTCCTGGAATGCCATGCGCCGGCCGGTGACACGGACCTGCTGATCCGGGTGGTGGCCACCAGCCCCGACAACCTCTACCGGGTTTCCGAAGAGATCCGGCTGTGCCCGGGGATCGTGCGGACGTCCACCAGCATGTTCCTGCGCGAGGTAATCCCCTACCGGACCACGGGGCTGCTCCGCGACCAGGCGGACTGACAGGGCTGGGCAGCTCTCCCCATCGCCGATGCCGGCCGCCCCCGCTAGGCTGGCACGGGAGATCCTAACGGGGGGAAGCACATGGCGGGGAATTTTTACGGCAGCGACGTGGCCCAGCTCCGGCAGCTCGCCAAGGAACTGGCCGGCAGCGCCAACCGGCTGAACGCCTTGGGACAGCAGCTCAGCAGCAGCATCAGTTCGGGGCTGTGGAAAGGGCGCGACGCCGACAGGTTCCGCAGCGAGTGGACCTCATCGCACGCCAAGCTGCTCAGGTCGGCCACGGCCGGACTGGAGACGGCGTCCAAGGCGCTGCTGGCGAACGCGGACGAGCAGGAGAAGGCCAGCACCGGAAGTGCCGGCGGCGGAACAGGCGGGCACGGCACGGGCGGACCGGATTCCAGTGGCTCCGGCGGCACGGCCCAGGACCTCACCGACACCCTGGCCGCCATGACCCCGGCTGAACGCCTCCAGTACCTGCAGAGCGACGCGTTCAAACAGTGGGCACTTGACCACCCCGACGCCGCCAAGGCCGCCATGGATGCAGCAGCCGACTCCGGCCTGATCGATAAGAAATCCCGGGTGTACGCGGATTTCCTGGGCTCCTACTGGAACAACCAGGCTATGCAGGAGATGGGCATCGACCTCTCGGACTGGGACACCGCCAAGGGCACCGAATACAACTGGGACACCATCCGCAGCGTGTACGACTTCTACGGCCAGGCCTACCTTGCCAACCCGGACCTGCAGTGGGCGGGCATGGCCAACATGATCGGTCCGTCGTTCGCCGGCGGCTTCAAGGACATGGCCATGCTCCGGGACCTGGCCCAGCAGATCGTGGACAACCCTGCCTCGGACATCCCCCTCCCGGCTTTGGACCAGCTGGAGCAGCTCGCCGGCATGACCGACCAGGAGATCCGCTACTACGAAACCCGCATGCTGGACATGAACAAGGAAATCTTCCTTGACCAGGCGCGCCAGCACCAGGCGTACCTGACCGGCGGCATCGACGAGATCAACCGGCTCCGCGACTCCGGCGCCATCGATCCGGACACCGCGCGGGCATGGGCCGACATCGACTCGGGAGACCCCGCCCGCGTCCAGGAGGGCAACACCGTACTGCTGTACCGGGAGCAGAACGACATCATCGCCGACGACTACGACGCCATGCGCAGCCACCCCGGCGGCGAAGCCGTCACCTACATGGTGACGCTCGCCGGCGAGCCCTCCATCCCCGGTGCAAAGAGCTACCCGGAGGTGTTCCCGTACAGCTTCAGCGTCGAAAGCCCGGGGCCGGAGAACATCCCCTTCACCTCCTGGGACAACCCGGCGCAGTTCCGCACCGATTTCACTACTGGATTCCCGGATGGCAACATCGCCAACGCGGACCAGCGCTGGGAACTGATCCGGCAGGATACGCTGCCGGCCTACCAGCACCTGCTGGCCACCGATCCGGACCGCGCCGCGCAGATCATCGGCTCGGACTTTGACGGCCGGGTGGACCAGTACCGGCCCACCAACAACATTCCGCAGATCATGGACCGGTTCCTCGACGGGTTCGACGCGGAGGTCCACCAGTGAGCGCACCACGCAGCACGGCCGCCATTGCCGTCCTGGCAGCGCTTGCCCTGGGCGCGTGCACGCCTGCCGCCCCCACGCCCGCCACCCCGACCCCAGCCACCCCACCTTCCGCAGGGAGCACCGTGAAAACTTCCGAATTTTCCACCCTTGACGCCGCCGGCGTGGACGCCATCCGGGACAGCATGGCCGCACGGCTGGACATGAGGTCCGGCACGCTGCAGAAGGCGGCCGTCAGGCTGACCGATGACAGTTTCGGCCCCGAAATCAACACGCGGGACGCCGGGAAGATCTCGTTGACCATCGCCGGCCCGTCCGGTGAGATCCATGGCGAAACGGACCGGATCCGGTTCAACACCACGCAGTCGCGTCCGGACTTCCGGGAGGTGACCTACTTCCTGACGGCCGGGTCGCTGGAGGAGTACGTCGGCCTCATCCGGGACGGCGTGGCAAAGTACGGCATCGACGCAGCGTCGGCCGAGGGATGGATCAGCAGCGTCCAGGGCGACCCCGGCACGAAGAGCGACTTCTCCATCACCTCCGGAACCAGCACGGGGCTTGAGGTGAACTACGACCTCCGGTACGACGGCAGCAAGGAAACCCAGGTGATCATTGTGCACGTCCACCCGCTGGCGTAACCGCCCTGCGGTGCCTGCGGCGCCCCTGCAGCGAACCTAGACCGGCGGCCCGGCGTTGGACTTCAGGTTCTTCATCACCAGCGTGGACGTCAACCGCTCCACCCCGGGCAGCGACGTCAGCTCGGTATCGTAAAACCGCTGGTACGCCGGCAGGTCGGCGGCAATGACCTTCAGGAGGTAGTCGGGCGAACCGAACAGCCGCTGCGCCTCGACGATGTTCGGGTTGCCCGCCACCCGGTCCTCGAAGATCTCCATCGTGGGTCGGTCCACCTGCCGGAGCGTGACGAAAACGATGGCTTCGAAGCCGAGGCCGATGGCGCCCGGATCGACGTCCGCCCGGTATCCCCGGATGACGCCCGACTGTTCCAGGTCACGCAGCCGGCGGTGGCATGGTGCCACGGTCAGGCCCACCTTGGCGGCCAGCGCGGTGGCAGTCATCCTGCCGTCCTCCTGCAGGTGCCGCAAAATACTTCTGTCAATTGCATCTATCACGCAATAAACATACTGCTCCGCCCGTGAGGCGGGCGAAAACTGGACAGCACTTTTGGCCGGATTCTCCCTATGGTTGCTCCTGTAACGGACGTAGACAGGAGAATCGCATGAATCCGGAGCTGTTCCTGGCCTTTATCGTGGTGGCTGCCGCCCTGGCCTGCACCCCCGGAGTCGACTGGGCCTACACCATTGCGGCCGGGCTCCGGCAGCGCAGCTTCGTGCCCGCCGTGGCCGGGCTCTGCGGCGGCTATGTCCTGCATACGGTGCTGCTGGTGGCGGGGCTGGCGGCCCTGCTGTCGGGGATGCCGGGCGTCCTGGCCTGGATCACGCTGGCCGGCGCGGGCTACCTGCTGTGGCTCGGCGTCGGTACGCTGCGGACCTGGCGCGAAGCCAGTTTCAGCGCGGCGGCGGCTGCCGGGGCGGGAACCCAGGTGCGGACCTTCCTGCAGGGCATGGGTACCAGCGGCATCAACCCCAAGGGGCTGCTCTTCTACGTGGCGCTCATTCCGCAGTTCGTCAGCGCCGATGCGGCCCTCCCCGTTCCCGTGCAGTCCGGCCTGCTGGGCCTGACCTTCGTGGCACTGGCCGGCCTGGTCTACACGGTGGTGGCGCTGCTCTCCCGGAGCCTGCTGCAGAGCCGGCCGGGCGCTGCCCGGGTGGTGACACTCGCCAGCGGCGTCATCATGGTGGCCCTGGGCGCGGTGCTGCTGGGTGAGCAGCTGGTGCCGCTGCTGGGCGCGCTGATCTAGCCGTCGCTGAGCTTCTTCCAGTCCTGCTCCCAGATCCGGCGCATCTCCTCGTCCTTGCGGATGGGCGACGGCGCTTCGAGCTCCCGCTGCGGTTCCGGGTCCTCCCGCCGGCGTCCCCAGTCACGCGGGTTCAGCGACCGGCGGCTGGACTCGAGCACCAGCAGCGCGCGGTCCGTCAGGGCGTCGTTGCGGAGGGCGAGGTGTGTCTTACGGCGGCGCAGCACCTCGGCGAGGGCCTGGTGCGCCGTGTCGAGCCGGCCTTCCCTGCGCAGGGCGCGGGCGCGGACCAGCAGCAGGGCGGCGGAAAGGTCATCGGCGTTCAGCAGCCCTTCCGTCCAGTCGATCACCGTCCTGCTGCGGCCCAAGGTGAGCGCCAGGGAACAGCGCGCCAGTGCCATGGGGAGCGACGGCGGCAACCCGCCCAGTGCCTCCAGCGCCGCTTCCGTGCGCCCGGTTTCGCGCAGCGAGTGGGCAAGTGCCAGGAACACGGATTCCTCACTGAAGAGCACCGGGATTTCCACCCGCTCCGCCAGCTCAATGCGCGTAACGATCCGGGTGAGGTAGGTGGAGGAGTAGCGGTTGGCGTCCTCGTCGTTCCGCGTGGTGAGCCCGCGCTGCAGGAGTTCAGAAGCGCGCAGGTAGCCCCCGTGCTTGTACACGAGCAGCCCGGCCATGAGGTAGCAGAGCCCGGCCCAGCCGGGATAGGCGCGCGCCAGGGTGATCAGCCGCTCGGGTTCGCGGCTGGTGAAGACGGCCTCGTGGACGGCTTTGGCCGGCTTGGGCAGGAGCCGCTTGAGCCGCGGCACTTCGCCGTCGATGGACAGCAGCGCCGGATTGCGGCCACCCAGCACCCCCGTCAGCAGGCCGCCCACTCCGCCGGCAAGGTCGTGGACCGGCGTGCGCAGCCGGGCCGGCCCGAACGGCGTGAGGTCCCGGCTGTCCCAAAAGATCGGTGCGGTGTCCCCGGGGGTCATCACTCCATGCTAGCGGGGACGCCGGCTCACTTCCGAGCCATGAACCATTCGGTGAAATTCCTTGCCCGGCCGGACGCATCGAAGCGGATGACCCACAGGTTGTCGTAGGTGGGCTGGCCGCCCGAATAGGTGGTGGTGCCCTGGACAAAGGCGGTGTCGCCGTCGGCCCCGAGCAGCTCCCAGCTGAAGGTCCAGTCGGCGGGCTCATCGCGGGCCGCCAGCCAGCCTGCGACTATTCCGTCCTGGCCCATCCACGGATCGGGGTCGTGCGGCCGCGTTTCGTAGAGCGCGTCCGCGGTGAACAGGGCGCGGATGTCGCCGGGGTCGTTGCTGGTCCAGGCCGCCTGGTATTTTTCCATCCACGCATCGACAAGGTCACGGGCTGCAGGCTGGGTCATACTGCGGTTTTACCCGCGCGGAACCGCCGGCGCAACGGGTTCAGCCGTTGGCTGCAGCTATCCACACGCCGATGACCCAGGTGCTCGCCGCCAGGCAGGCCAGCCCGAACTCGGCGAGCATGCCCACGCCGGTGGCTTTCAGGGCCGCCCAGCTGGACCGCGCCGGGGTCGAAAGATTCCTTGTGCGGAGGAATTCGCTGGCCAGCAGGCCGGCGGCAAAGCCGGCAAAGAGCCCCACCACCGGGATGACGAACATTCCCACCGCCCCTGCCGCGAGGGCCACCGCGATGCTGCGGCTGGGAATCGCGTGCTGCCTGAGTTTCCTGCCGGTGAGGACGGCACTGGCCGCCATGCCCGCGGCCACGAAGACCATGGCCACCGCGAAAACCACCCATCCTGCTGTCCCGGCCCCGCCCCAGATCGCCCACGCCAGCAGGCTGACACCGATCAGGACGCTTCCCGGCAGGACGGGAATGATGGTGCCCGCCACGCCCACCAGGATTGCCAGGCCGCACAGGATGGTCACCACGGTCTCGGAGCTCATGGCCCCAGTCTAGGGGCACGGTTTTGAGGCCCTGCCTTGGGGGGAACGCACGACGCCGGCGCCGCCTTTTCGAGAAAGGTGGCGCCGGCGTCGTGGTTGTGGACCGGTGGCAGCTACTGCGCTTCGACCGCCGCGGCAACCGCGGCGGTGACAGCCGGGGCAACCCGCGGATCCAGCGGGCTGGGCACGATGTAGTCGGCGGCAAGGTCCTCGGCTGCCAGGTCGGCGATGGCCTTGGCGGCGGCCAGCTTCATGGCCGGGGTGATCCGGCGGGCCCCGGCGTCGAGCGCCCCGCGGAAGATGCCGGGGAACGCCAGGACGTTGTTGATCTGGTTGGGGAAGTCGCTGCGGCCGGTGGCCACGACGGCGGCGTACTTAACGGCAACCTCGGGCAGGACTTCGGGGTCCGGGTTGGACAGGGCGAACACGATGGCGTCCTGGTTCATCAGGGCCAGGTGTGCCTCATCGAGCTTGGAGGAGGAGACGCCGATGAAGACGTCGGCTCCGGCCAGCGCCTCGGCAGGTCCGCCGGTGACGCCGCGCGGGTTGCTGCGGCCGGCGATGTCGGCCTTCTTGCTGGTGGCGTCGGCCGCGAGGTCGGGGCGGCCGCTGTTGATGACACCACGGGAATCGAGCAGGACGACGTCGCCGATGCCGGCGGCCAGCAGGATTTCGGCGACGGCGATGCCGGCGGCGCCTGCACCGGAAACGACGACCTTAAGGCCTTCGAGCCCGCGGCCGGTCACCTTGGCGGCGTTGGTCAGCGCGGCAAGGGCCACGACGGCGGTACCGTGCTGGTCGTCGTGCATGACGGGGCAGTCGAGCGCTTCGATCAGCTTTTCCTCAAGCTCGAAGCAGCGGGGGGCGGAGATGTCTTCGAGGTTGACGGCACCGAAGCTGGGGCGCAGCCGGACCAGGGTCTCCACGATCTCATCCACGTCCGTGGTGTTCAGGACCAGCGGGATGGAGTCGAGGTCGCCGAAGGTCTTGAAGAGCGCGGACTTGCCTTCCATGACGGGCAGCGAGGCGCTGGGTCCGATGTTGCCCAGGCCCAGGACGGCGGTGCCGTCGCTGACCACGACCACCAGGCGCTCGGCCCACGTCAGGGTGCGGGCGAGTTCGGGCTTGTTATGGATGGCGCGGCTGACTTCGGCAACACCCGGCGTGTAGGCGATGGACAGGTCGCGCTTGTTGGACAGCGGAACGGTGGTGCCAACGAAAAGCTTGCCGCCCTGGTGGGCGCCGAAGATCTCGTCTTCGGTCAGCGCGGTTGCGGCGGAATTGTCGGTGGTGATTGCGTCAATGGACACGTCGTTGTCTCCTGGTGCTCGCCGTGGGCGCACGGCTTCGTGGGGCCGGGACCCGGACGGGCCCGGCATGGGAACTGGTGCGACAGGAAACCCATGGGTGGCGGGTCCGTGGGAACGCCGGGGATGTTCACTCCCTGCTGCTCCGATGGGTCCATGCTAGGCAAGCCCGGGCGGCGCGCTTGACCGCAAACGACGCACAAGCACGGTGACAAAACGATTATCCAGCAAACATAGTGATGCAGGTCACGGCATTATGGCCGATTTAATAGCTGATTGGTCTAGGCCGGTTACGCGCTTTTGGTGAGTGTTAACCCGGATTCCGCCTCCGGGGAGAGCCGTGCGCACGCTTTTTTGAGGTCTTCCTCCGCCTCGAAGAGGGAAAGCCTGCGGTTCCGGACGGACTGGACCAGACCAGTGACCGTCAAAAGCAGCACGCGCGCCCCCACCTCATCGCCGCTGGCGCCGCAGACGAGTTTTTCGCTGAGCGCGTCGATTTCGCGCAGGAGATCCGTGGTGTCCCGGTCCGGAAGGTAGACGCCACGGCTCAGGCACTGTTCCACTGCCGGCTGCATCACCCGCATGTGGAAGATCTCCATCAGCAGGCCGGACAGGGCCCGGCCACGGAAACGCGCCGACGACCCCGGGGCGCCGCCCTGCAGTTCGTCGAGCTGGTGCCGGTACAGGGCGAGCATCAGGTGGGTGGGCGAGGGAAAGTAGCGGTACAGGGTGCCCAGCGGCACGTCCGCCTTTTCTGCGACAGCGGACAACTCCACCGAATCAAGCCCCTTGCGGGCGAAGCCCGCCGCAGTGTCGAGGATCCGCGCATACCGGAGGCGCTGGCGGGGAGCGGAAGGCCTGGCGGCCATGGGCGGATGATCTGAAAAAGTCTCGGGCATCAGCATTCCGGGGTTGTCTGGTAGGGGCCTGCTGCCTGGAGCGCCCCCATCCATACCGCCCTGCAGTCCGCCTCAACTATACGTCACCACCCGCGGCCGCATCAGTCAGCAGCCTTACCGTTCGAGGGCTGGGCGCGTCAGTCCACGCCCTTGATTTTGACGACGAAAACGGCTCCCAGCAGCCCGATGACGGCCGCGGTGGTGAACAGGGTTCCGTACCCGCCGAATTGCGTCACCGCGAGGAAAGCGAGGCCCGTCGCGAACACTTGCGGCAGCGAA
This sequence comes from Arthrobacter sp. C152, assembly GCF_054890965.1. Classification (NCBI taxonomy): domain Bacteria; kingdom Bacillati; phylum Actinomycetota; class Actinomycetes; order Micrococcales; family Micrococcaceae; genus Arthrobacter; species Arthrobacter sp. C152. The sequence goes on along the minus strand of NZ_JBTZSU010000004.1, from coordinate 199,285 downwards.
GCGGCCACGTTAATGACCCCCATATCCTTGCCACGGTCCGCGGCCTGCGGGAGCACCTGCGTCAGCAGGGCGAAGTCAACGGCCTGGTACGCGCCGTAACCGACGCCCAGGATGCCGGCCCCAATCAGGGCGCCGGTCCACACGGGGAAAAGCGCCATGGTGAGGCCTGCCATGGCGATCATGGCGGAGGAGGCAATCACGAATGGCTTGCGCTTGCCCACCCGGTCGCTCCACGGCCCCGCGATCACCGCAGTAATCATCACCAACACCGCATAAATGCCGGTAAGGATCAGGACCCCCAGCGCCGGGTTCTCATGCTTGATGACGTCCGTGAGGAAGAAGATCAGGTACACAATGGTCAGCTGGTTGCAGACGTTGACCAGGAAGCGGGTGAGCCACGCCCACGCGAAGTCCGGATGGCGCGCCGGGCTGATCCAGAAGCCGCGGAGGAAACTGCCCCACGAGAACGGCGGGCGCAGCTCCCTGGGCAGCGGCGGGTCGTTCCGGTGGAACAGGTACGGCAGCACGGAGAACAGCAGGGCAGCCGCACACATGGTGTATCCCACCATGAAGTTCCCGGAAACCACCGCCCCGAAGACCGCGCCCAGAAGGATCCCAACCGTCTGGCCCAGGGCCGCCAGTCCCCCCACCCCGCCGCGCTGCAGCACCGGCACGCGGTCCGGAATGGCGGCGGTGATGGCCGCGTAGGCCGCGTTGGCGCCCAGCTGGACCAGGCACCAGAACAGCACCATCAGGGCAACAGCCGTGGCCCCGGACAATGCCAGCAACGCTGCCGTGGCCAGGATGGCACCCGTCAGGACCCAGGGGGAACGCCGGCCAAAACCCGAGGCGGTCCTGTCGGACAGCGCACCGAAGAGCGGATTGGCAACCAGGGATACGGCGGCCCCGCACCCAAGTACGAGGGAGGCAATGGCTTCCTTGTTGGCTTCGTCGATGCCGGTGGCCTGCTGGGCGATAAAGATGTTGATGGGCCCGAAGAACGCGGCATTGATGCCCACGTTGACCAGCACCAGCCCTGTGACCCAGCGCGCGGTGACCTTCTGCGCCGGTTCGGCGAGCGCCGCCGTCGTGGCCCGCGGAAGGTCCGGCGGGACCGGAGTGTTGGACAGGCTCATATCTTGTTCCCCCCGGCAGGTGCTGATGCTGGAAATCAGACTATCGTGGGCCTTGCCCGGCGTCTGTGCCGCATGCGGGCGGGATTTGCCGGTGCGGTACACCGAGGCTCGAAGGAGAACCACATGACTGCTGCTTCCACCCCTGCCGTGAACACCGCGGACCTGTACGACGAGCGCGGCGACGAGCTGGCCTCCGTGGCCCTGCAGTTCCAGTCCCTGGGCGGCCGGACGCACTTCAGCGGGCCGGTGCGGACCATCCGCTGCTTCCAGGACAACGCGCTGGTGAAGTCCACGCTGGCCACCCAGGGCCAGGGCAGCGTGCTGGTGGTGGACGGCGGCGGATCGCTGGGCACAGCCCTGATGGGGGACATGATTGCCGAAAGCGCCGTCGCCAACGGCTGGGCCGGCGTCGTCATCAACGGCGCCATCCGCGACCGCGAGGCCCTCGCGCGGCTGGACCTCGGCGTGAAAGCGCTGGGCAGCAACCCGAAGAAGAGCCTGAAGGCCGGCGCGGGCGAGGTTGACGTGGACGTCGTCATCGACGGCGTGACGTTCCGTCCCGGGGCCACCGTCTGGTGCGACCCGGACGGCATCCTGGTGGAGCCGTAGGAAAAAGTTTGCGGGGAGGGGAATAGAAAGAGCGGGTAAGATAGTTACTGAAAGCAACTATCGCTGCTTAAATCCTTTTCTTCCCCTTGGAGCACCCATGTCCACTGCCCCTGCCGCGCACGGTCCCGGAGAAGCCCTGACGCAACGCCAGATTGTCACCGTCATGGTGGGCCTGATGCTGGGCATGTTCCTGGCATCCCTCGACCAGACGATCGTCTCCACGTCCATCTACACCATCGCCAATGACCTGGACGGGCTATCACTCCAGGCCTGGGCCACCACCGCCTACCTGATTACCTCCACCGTCAGCACACCGCTCTACGGCAAGCTCAGCGACATCTTCGGCCGCCGCCCGCTGTACCTGACGGCCATCGCCATCTTCCTGGCGGGCTCCCTGTACGCCGGTTCGGTGCACTCGATGACTGAGCTGGCGGTGGCCCGCGGCGTGCAGGGCCTGGGCGCCGGCGGCCTGCTGGCCCTGGCGCTGACCATCATCGGCGACATAGTCTCGCTCAAGGACCGTGCCAAGTTCCAGGGCTATTTCATGTCTGTCTTCGGCATTTCCTCGGTGCTGGGCCCGGTGGTGGGCGGCGCCTTCGCCGGCTCGGAGAACATCCTGGGCTTTGACGGCTGGCGCTGGGTGTTCTTCATCAACCTTCCCATCGGCCTTGCAGCCCTGGTGGTGGTGTTCCTGTTCCTGCACCTGCCGGCCAAGCACCTGAAGCAGAAGATCGATTACTGGGGCGCCGCCGCCATCACCGTGGCCATCGTCCCGCTCCTGCTGGTGGCCGAGCAGGGCCGCGCCTGGGGCTGGACGTCCCCGAACTCCTTCCTCTGCTACGGCCTCGGCCTGGTGGGCATCGCCTGGTTCCTGCTCGCCGAGAAGCGCGCCGGCGACTACGCCCTGATCCCCCTGCGTCTCTTCCACAACATCACATTCGGGCTGTCCTCCCTGCTGAACTTCATCATCGGCATCGGCATGTTCGGCGCGATCGCCATGCTTCCCATGTACCTCCAGCTGGTGAAGGGCCTCACCCCCACCGAGGCCGGCCTGATGATGATCACCTTCACCGTGGGCATCCTGTCCGGCTCCATCACCGCGGGCCGCACCATCTCCGCATCCGGCACGTTCCGGATCTTCCCCATCATGGGCACCGGCATCCTCACCGCCGCCGCCGTGGTGATGGGCCTGTCCCTGCAGGTGGACACCGCCCTGTGGGTTCCCGGGCTCATCGCCGTCTTCTTCGGCGTCGGGCTGGGTTTCTGCATGCAGCCGCTCACCCTGGCCATGCAGACCTCGGTTCCGCCGCGCGACATGGGCGTTGGAACGTCCTCCGCCGCGTTCTTCCGTTCCATGGGCGGTGCAGTGGGTACGGCGGTGTTCATCTCCATGCTCTTCAGCCTTGCCGCCAACCGGATCGCGGACGGCATGAAGGCTGCAACGTCGGATCCGGCCTACCTCGCCGTCCTGAAGGATCCCGCCGTGGCGTCGGATCCGGCCAACGCCAAGCTGTACGACTTCTTCAGGAACGGGGCGTCCAACGATTCCCTGAACGACACCAGCTGGCTGCACACGGCCAACAGCACGCTGACCCGGCCCATCACCGAAGGGTTCGCCGGTGCCATCGACACCGTGATGCTCACCGCCGCGGTGCTGACCGGCCTGGCATTCCTCATCAGCTTTGCCCTGCCGCGCAAGAAGCTGACCGACCAGAAACCCTCGCCGGAGGCCGCAGCCGCGGCAGCCCACTAGGAACCCGCTTTCCTTACCGGACACAAACGGGAGGCAGCCTTATGGCTGCCTCCCGTTTCTGCGCCTGCACCCTCGGCGGCCGAGTACGCAAAGTGGAAGCTCGCGCCGTGACGTGCCACACTGTTTAGCGCGTGTGCGCCGGCCCTTCTTGCCGGTACCGCAGCCGACGACGTCCGCACCGCATCCATCAAACCCCCAGACCCAGGGAGAACCATGCCCACTGCACAGGAGCAGACAACCACCGGGATACCGCGGCGGGTGATCTGGCTGGCGCTCGCGGGAGCGGTGGGCGGGTTCCTCTTCGGATTCGATTCGTCCGTGGTCAACGGCGCGGTGGATGCCATGAAGGAGGAATTCGCGCTCTCGGAGGCGGTGACCGGCTTCGCCGTCGCCATCGCGCTGCTGGGCTGCGCGGCGGGCGCGTTCCTCGCCGGCAAGGTGGCTGACCGCCACGGCCGCATCCCCGCCATGAAGCTCGGTGCGCTGCTGTTCCTGCTCAGCGCCCTCGGCACCGGCTTCGCCTTCGGCGTCTGGGACCTCGTGTTCTGGCGCCTCGTGGGAGGTCTGGGCATCGGCCTGGCCTCGGTCATCGCCCCCGCGTACATCTCGGAGATCTCCCCGCGGCAGGTCCGCGGCCGGCTGGCCTCGCTGCAGCAACTGGCCATCACCACGGGTATCTTCGCCGCACTGCTGTCCGACGCGCTCCTGGCCACCTCCGCCGGCGGCGCGGACCAGGCCTTCTGGCTCGGCATTGAATCGTGGCGGTGGATGTTCCTGGCCGCGGCCCTGCCGGCGGTGGCCTACGGCTGGATCGCCTTCACGTTGCCCGAGTCGCCCCGGTTCCTCGTCTTCAAAGGCAAGGAGGAGGAGGCACGGAAGGTCTTCGCCTCCATTGCCCCAGCCGAGGACACCGACCGGCACATCCGCGACATCCAGGACGCCATCGAGGAAGACAAGCTGGCCGGCCAGAAGGGTTCCCTGCGCGGCAGGACTTTCGGGCTCCAGGCTGTGGTGTGGGTGGGCATCATCCTGTCCGTGCTGCAGCAGTTCGTGGGGATCAACGTGATCTTCTACTACTCCACCACCCTGTGGAAGGCCGTGGGGTTCCAGGAAAAGGATTCCCTGGCGATCTCGGTGGCAACCTCCGTCACCAACATCCTGGTCACCCTGGTGGCCATCGCCCTGGTGGACAGGGTAGGCCGCCGGCCCATCCTGCTGGCCGGCTCGGTGGGCATGGCCGTGTCCCTGGGCGCCATGGCCGTGGCGTTCTCCTCCGCCACCGGCTCCGGTGAAAACATCACCCTGCCCGGCGCCTGGGGCCCCGTGGCCCTGGTGGCCGCGAACGTCTTCGTGGTCAGCTTCGGCGCGTCCTGGGGGCCGCTGGTGTGGGTGCTGCTGGGCGAGATCTTCCCGTCCCGGATCCGCGCCCGCGCGTTGGGCCTGGCCGCCGCCGGCCAGTGGGTGGCAAACTTCGTGATCACCCTCAGCTTCCCGGTGATGGCTGCCGGCTCGCTGCCGCTGACGTATGCGATGTACGCCCTGTTCGCCGCCGCGTCCTTCTTCTTCGTGATGTTCAAGGTGCCGGAGACCAACGGCATGTCCCTGGAACAGGCCGAAACCCTGTTCGTCCCCAAGGGCTCCGCGAAGGCCTAGCAACGCCCGCCCCATCGGCTTTCGGGCTAAAACAGCAAACCCTCCCGCACCTGGTGTGCTGGAGGGTTTGCTGTTTCGGCCTGGAAGAAGCGCTACACCACGTGCGGCTCGTGCGCGGAGAGGTACGACCGGCCGCCGAAGGCGATCCCGATGGCGATCAGCATGGCCACGGCACCGGCGAAGAACGGCACCTGCGGTCCGAAGTGCTCGCCCAGCTGTGCGGCCGCGAACGGGGCCAGCGCGCCGCCCATCCAGCGAACGAAGTTGTAGCCGGAGGAGGCGACGGGACGCGGCGAATCCGAGACGCCCATGGCCAGTTCGGTGTAGATGGTGTTGTTGATGCCCAGCAGGGCGCCGGCAGCGATGACCAGGACGACGACGGCGGGCACCGAGTGCCCGGCCGCCAGTCCCAGCCCGGCCAGGTCCAGCAGGAGCAGGAACAGCGTGCCCGTCAGTACCTTGACGGCGCCGAAGCGGGTCTGCAGCGGCGGCGCCACGAAGACGGAGAACACGGCCACGGCCACGCCCCAGCCGAAGAAGACACCGCCGATGCCGTAGGCGTCCATGCCCAGGATGAAGGGGGTGAACGCCAGGATGGTGAAGAAGCCGTAGTTGTAGAACAAGCCGCTGGCCGCCGTCGTCCGCAGCCCCTTGTGCCCCAGCGCCAGGAGGGGATCGCGCAGGCGGACCTTTCGCTCAGGCAACGGGGTCTTCGGCAGCAGGGCGATCAGGGCGATGAAGGCGGCAGCCATCAGGACGGCGGTGCCAAAGAAGGGGGCGCGCCACTGCCAGCCACCCAGGAGGGCGCCCAGGAGCGGGCCCAGCGAGATGCCCAGGCCGAGGGCCGCCTCGTAGAGGATGATGGCGGTGCCGGCGCCGCCGCTGGCCACGCCGACGATCACGGCGAGGGCAGTGGCCACGAACAGGGCGTTGCCCAGTCCCCAGCCAGCCCGGAAGCCTACGAGTTCGCCCACGCTGCCGGACAGGCCGGACAGCGAGGAGAACACGACGATGATGGCCAGGCCGATCAGCAGGGTCCGCTTGCCGCCGATGCGCGACGACACAAACCCGGTGACCAGCATGGCCAGCGCGGTGACCAGGAAGTAGCTGGTGAACAGCAGTGACACCTCGCTGGGGCTGGCATCAAGGTTGGTGGCGATGGCGGGCAGGATGGGATCCACCAGTCCGATGCCCATGAAGGCGAAGACGGCGGCGAGGGCTGTGGCCCACACCGCCTTCGGCTGCTTCAGGAACGAGGCCTTTTCGGCTTGCAGGGTTGTTTCAGGTGCTTGCAGGGTGTCTGCGAGCTGGCCGTCCATGGAGGGTGCTCCTAGTTGTCGGGGAAATCAGTTCCGGGCTGCGTTGATGATCTTCTCGATGACCGGCAGGGCGGCCGCCAGGGCGGACCGGTCCCGGTCCGTGAGCGTACCGAGGAGGCCTGCCATCACTTCGTTGCGGCGCTGGTTCGCGGAGTCGACGGCGGCGCGGCCCTCAGGCGTCAGGACCACCCGGACGGCGCGGGAGTCGGCCGGGTCCGGCTCGCGGCGGGCCAGCCCGGCGCGTTCGAGCTTGATGATCTGTTCGGTGGCGCTGGGGACGCGGACGCCGAGGTTCCGGGCGATTTCGCCCACCCGCTGGCCGTCGCCCAGCAGCATCTTGAGGGTGCTGAGCTGGGCGGCGCTGAGCTCGCCGTCGGCGTCAAGGCGCCGGACGAGGTACACGCTCTGGCGGAGGGCTTCGCGGAACCCGCTGGCGAGCTCCTGCAGTTCTGCATCTTTCATCATTAGGTACCCTAACATTTAGGGGGCCTAACAGTCAATGGGCCGCGCCCGGGCCCGGGCGCACACAAAGGGCGACGCCGGCACTTGCGGAAAGTGCCGGCGTCGCCCTTTGCTGGTACGTCGTGCCTGTTTCGGTTGATGCTGCGCGCGGTCAGGCGGAGGTGCGCGCCAGTTCCGCCTGCCGTTCCTCCACGAGCGTGGCCACGGCGCTGAACAGCGGGTGCTCCGGCTCCAGGCCCGTGATCTTCGCGGTGGCGTCAGCCGGACTGCTGGAGCCCAGGATGGCCGCAAGTTCGGTGGCCTCGGCGTCGGCGGGGTCGTTGAAGCGCAGCGCGGCGGCGATGGCGCCCAGCAGCGCCTCCGGGACGACTCCGCGTTCAGCCAGCTCCGCGGCCGGTCCGATGAAGCGCTCGTGCCGGCCCAGCTTGCGCAGCGGCGCCCTGCCCACCCGGTTGACGGTGTCCGGCAGGTGCGGGTTGGAGAACCGGACCAGGATCTTCTGGACGTAGGCTTCCTGTTCGTCGTTGCTGAAGCCGTGCTTGGCAACGAGGAGCTGCTTGGTTTCCTCCAGCACCGCCCGGACGTCCTCGGCAACGTCCTGGTCCGCCATGGCGTCGGAGATCTTTTCCAGCCCCGCCTCGAACCCGAAGTAGGCGGCCGAGGCGTGGCCCGTGTTGACCGTGAAGAGCTTCCGCTCGATGTACGGGGAAAGGTCGTCCACGAAGGTGGCCCCCGGGATGGCCGGCGCGGCGCCCCCGAACGGTGTGCGGTCGATGACCCACTCGTAGAAGGTTTCCACCGTGACATCCAGGCCCTGGCCGGGCTCCTGGTTGGGCACGATCCGGTCAACGGCGGTGTTGGCGAACACCACCTTGCCGTCAAGGGCCCCGGCGGCGGCGCCCGGCTGGGCTGCCACCTCCTTGGCCAGGATGTCCGTGGCGTTGATGGCGTTCTCGCAGGCCATCACCTGCAGCGGCGCCAGCCCCGGCTCCCGCGCCACGATTCCCCTGGCAATGACGGGGGCCACGAACTTGAGGATGTGCGGCCCCACCGCGGTGGTGACGATGTCCGCCGTCGCGATCTCCGCAACCAGCTCCGCTTCCTGGGCGTTGGAGTTCAGTGCCCGGAAGTTGTCTACCGTCCGCACGGCGGGGTTCTCCCCCACCTCGTGTACGGCGTAGCTGTCCGCCTGGGCCAGCTGGGCGATGAGTCCTTCGGCGACGTCGGCGAACACCACCTCGTAGCCGGCATCATGCAGGAGCAGGCCCACGAAACCGCGGCCGATATTGCCGGCGCCGAAATGTACTGCCTTCACTATGCGTTGACCTTTCCGAAGAGTTCCAGGACTTCGTCCTCCGTGGTGGCAGCCTCCAGCCGGGCGACCTGTTCCTTGTTGGTGAAGACCTTGGCGATGGAGGACAGGATGTGCAGGTGTTCGTTGTTGATGCCCGCGACGCCCACCACGAACTTCACCTCCTTGCCGTTCCAGTCGATGCCCTCGGGGTAGCGGATCACGGACACCGCAGACTTGCGGATGTGGTCCTTGGCGGCGTTGGTGCCGTGCGGGATCGCCAGGAAGCTGCCCATGTACGTGGACACCGAGGCTTCGCGCTCGTGCATGGCGGCGATGTAGCCTTCGTCAACCGCGCCGCGCGCCAGCAGGAGCTGGCCGGCTTCGTCGATGGCGGCGTCCCGGGTGGCGGCCGAGCCGTTCAGGACCACGCTCTCCCGGGCCAGCACCTCACCGCCGGCCGGCGCGGGCGGCGCTGCTGCTGCGGGCGCTGCGTCTACCGGGGCGCCGGCGGCGTGCGCGCCCTGGCTGGTTCCGGCATCGGGCGCGCCTTCGGTGTTGCTTTCACGGACCAGCTCCACGATCTCGTCGTACCGCGGGCTGCTCATGAAGTTGTCCACCGAATAGTGCACCGCGCTGGAGGTGGCCGGCTTGGCGCGCTCGGTCAGGTCCTGGTGCGTGATCACCACGTCGTAGGTGTCGGTGAGGTTGGCGATGGAGGCGTTGGTGACCTTCACGTCCGGGAAGCCGGCCGCCTTGATCTTGTTCCGCAGCACGGAGGCGCCCATGGCGCTGGAGCCCATGCCGGCGTCGCACGCGAAGACGATGTTGCGCACGGGACCGGCCAGGACACCGACGCCGCCGCCCGTGGCGGCACCTGCCCCGCCGCCTGCTCCGGTGAGGGTGGAGGCAACGGAGCTCTTCTTGCCTTTCATCTGCTCCATCCGGGAGGTGGCGTCGCCGAGGTCCACTTCATCGCTGTGCTTGGTGGTGCGCAGGATAAGCGAGGAGACGAGGAAGGACACGGTGGCGGCCAGCACCACGGAGAGGATCACGCCGAAGTAGCTGTCGCGGGAGGTCTGGGCCAGGACGGCGAAGATGGATCCCGGGGCCGCCGGGGCCACCAGGCCGGAGTTGGTGATGGCCAGGGTGGCGATGCCGGTCATGCCGCCGGCGATCGCGCCCAGGATCAGCAGCGGACGCATCAGGACATACGGGAAGTAGATCTCGTGGATGCCGCCGAGGAACTGGATGATCGCGGCACCGGGGGCCGAGGCCTTGGCCGCGCCGCGTCCGAAGAACATGTAGGCGAGCAGGATGCCCAGGCCGGGGCCGGGGTTGGCTTCGAGCAGGAACAGGATGGACTTGCCCTGCTCGAGCGACTGCTGGACGCCCAGCGGGGTGAGCACGCCGTGGTTGATGGCGTTGTTCAGGAACAGGACCTTGGCCGGTTCGATGAAGATGCTGGTCAGCGGCAGGAGGCCGTTCTGGACCAGGAACTGGACAAAATTGCCGGCCGCGGTGCTGAAGGCCGTTACCAGCGGCGAGATTCCGTAGAAGCCGAGCAGGGCCAGCAACGCGCCCCAGATGCCCGCGGAGAAGTTGTTGACCAGCATCTCGAAGCCGGGGCGGATCTTGCCGTCCCAGATCGAGTCGATCTTCTTCATGGTCCAGCCGCCCAGCGGGCCCATGATCATGGCGCCGATGAACATGGGGATGCCGGCACCGACGATCACGCCCATGGTGCCGATGGCCCCCACCACGCCGCCGCGGACGTCGTAGACCATCTTGCCGCCGGTGTAGCCGATCAGCAGGGGCAGCAGGTAGGTGATCATGGGGCCGACGAGGCCGATGTTCGGCTTACCGCCGGTCTCGCCAAAACCACCCAGCTGCGGAACGGGCAGCCAGCCCTTCTCAATGAAGAGGGCGGTGATGATGCCCCAGGCGATGAAGGCGCCGATATTGGGCATGATCATTCCGGACAGGAAGGTCCCGAATTTTTGGACGTGGACCCTGGCGCTGGTGCGGGGCTTTGCAACTGTCTCTGTTGCCATGTGATTTCCTAACCGTCATTCCTGCTGCTCCGCAGGATGGTCCGATAGATACGACGACGTACTGCTGGGTGGAGCGGGTAGTGCTTGGGGTTGCGCCGGTTCAGCCGGGTCGGCCGGGTCAGCCGGCAGGGCTGGTGGAGATCCGGTGCAGCCATTCGAGGAAGAGTTTGAGTTCCGAGCTCGAGAGCTGGTCCGAGTGCGAGGCCTGAAGTGCGGCGTTCAGGGCGATCGCTGCCACCACTACCGAGGATTTCCCGGTGGCCCCGGGCGCCAGGCCGCCGGCCGGCTCGGCGGACACCGCGAAGATCATGGCGTCCCGGGTCATGGTGGACAGTTCAAGGTTCCGCTCGGAGGCGGGCTCCGCAATCAGCATCAGCGTCACGCCCACGTTGGCCGCCAGGATGGACCTGGCCGCTTCCCTGGGCTGGACGTTGAGCTGGCCCGCCGCCGCAGCCTTGTTCAGCATCTCCTCCATCAGTGCCTCGGCATCTGCCACGATGGCCGGCCGGCTTTCCGGACGGATGTTGCCGAACATCACCAGGTACAGTTCCGGCTGGTTCAGCCCGAACTGGACGTGGTTGTCCCACATTCTCCGGATGTCCTCAAGCGGCTGCCCGGAGGGGGCGAAATCCCTTTCGCCCGCGACATATTCTTCAAACCCTGCGGCGACGACGGCGTCGAACAGACCTTCCTTGTCACCGAAGTGGTGGTAGAGCGTGGGCGCCGAAACTCCTGCCAGCTGGGTGATCTGGCGGGTGGAGACGGGGGCTCCGGCGGAATTGGCCAACAATTCCGCGGCTGCACGGAGCAGTCGCATTTTGGCGGGAAGCTGGCCATCCAAACTCATAACCGCTACCCTAGCACCTATAGCATTGCTATATGAACTGAATCACATACAATTTTTTTCAGGCACGTTTCCCGCCCCCGGACGTAGCAGTCCGCCGGCGGTTCCGGCACGGCGCCGGCGATTGGCGGGCCTGGCAAACCGGCAGAGAATGAGGACCTTCAGTGCAGAACTTCCCAGGAGTAGGCGTCAGTCCAGGCCGCGTCATCGGCACCGTGCGGCAGATGCCCAAACCGATCAGCGAACCTGCTGCCGGTGAACAGCTGGCGGCGGGAACCACCGCCGAGGAAGCCACCGCAGCGCTGAAGGCGGCCTCCCAGGCCGTCCATGACGAACTGAAGGCACGCGCCGCTCACGCCACCGGCGACGGCAAGGCAGTCCTGGAGGCCACCGCCCTGATGGCCAAGGACACCATGCTGATCAAGGGTGCGGCCAAGCTCGTTGCCCGCGGGGTGTCCGCGGAACGCGCCATCTGGGAGTCCGGCTCCTCCGTCTCGGAGATGCTGCACAACCTGGGCGGCTACATGGCCGAGCGTGCCACGGACGTCCTGGACGTGCGCGCCCGGATCGTCGCCGAGCTGCGGGGCGTTCCCGCGCCGGGCATCCCGGCCTCGGCCACGCCGTTCATCCTCGTTGCCGACGACCTGGCCCCGGCCGACACTGCGACCCTGGACCCCAACAAGGTCCTGGCACTCGTCACCGCCGGCGGCGGCCCGCAGTCGCACACCGCCATCATCGCCCGCTCCCTGGGCCTGCCCGCCGTCGTCGCCGCCGTGGGCGTGGATGACATTCCGGACGGTACCGAGGTCTTCGTGGACGGCGCGGGCGGCACTGTCACCGCGGAACCGGATGAATCCCTGCGCGCGGCGGCGGAGGCGTGGGCGGCCACGGCCTCGCTGCTGTCCGAATTCACGGGCACGGGCGCGACGGCGGACGGCCACCAGGTGCCCCTGCTCGCCAACGTGGGCGGCGGCAAGGACGCCGAGGCGGCGGCCAAGCTCGGCGCCCAGGGTGTGGGCCTGTTCCGCACCGAGTTCTGCTTCCTGGAACGGGACACCGAGCCCTCCGTGGAAGAGCAGGCCGCAGCCTACAAGAGCGTCTTCGATGCCTTCCCCGGCAAGAAGGTGGTCCTGCGGACGCTGGATGCCGGCGCGGACAAGCCCCTGCCGTTCCTGACCGACTCCACCGAGCCGAACCCCGCGCTCGGCGTGCGCGGGTACCGCACCGATTTCACCACCCCCGGCGTCCTGGACCGGCAGCTGGAGGCCATCGCCCTGGCGGCGAACCAGTCGGAAGCGGACGTCTGGGTCATGGCGCCGATGATCTCCACCGCCGAGGAAGCTGCCCGGTTTGCCTCCATGTGCGCCGATGCCGGGATCAAGACGCCCGGCGTGATGGTGGAGGTCCCGTCCGCAGCGCTCACCGCCGAATCGATCCTGCGCGAGGTGGGCTTCGCCAGCCTGGGCACCAATGACCTGACGCAGTACGCCATGGCCGCCGACCGGCAGCTGGGCCCGCTCGCCAACCTCAACACCCCGTGGCAGCCGGCAGTCCTGCGCCTCGTCGGGCTCACCGTCGAAGGATCGCGCGCCGAAGGCCACAACAAGCCTGTGGGCGTTTGCGGCGAGGCGGCCGCCGATCCCGCCCTCGCCGTCGTCCTGACCGGCCTGGGTGTCACCACGCTGTCCATGACGGCACGCTCACTGGCCGCCGTGGCCGCGGTCCTCAAGACGGTCACGCTCTCCGAAGCCCAGGACCTGGCCAAGCTGGCCCTCTCCGCGCCCAGCGCCACCGAAGCACGCGCCTGGGTCCGGGAGAAGCTGCCGGTCCTGGAGGAGCTGGGCCTCTGACGCCTCGAAAGCCCCCGCGGGCAGGGCCGGCCGGGCCCGGGATAGGCTACGTCCATGGCACTGATAGCCCCCCGAGTCACGGCCGGCCTGCCCGCCGGTGACGCCAGCAGCCTCGCCCGCGCCCTCGCGGACAGCAACGACATCACCGTCTTCGTGGACGGCACGGTCCACCGCCTGCCCGCCCAGGCGAGGGACGCCGTCGTCGATCTCCTGGCCCGGCTCAGCCGCGGCGAGACGGTGACCGTCAGCAGCGTGGAGGAGATGCTCACCACCTCGCAGGCGGCGGAACTGGCCGGCATCTCGCACACGTACCTGAGGAACATGACGGACCGCGGCGAAATCCCGGTGGAATACCGCGGATCCCACCGGCGGATCCGGACGGCTGACATCATGGCATGGCTGGAGACACAGAAGCAGAAACGCGCGGCCGCGGGCCATGCAGACGCCGGCAGCGGCGCGGGGGAATAGTGCGGACGGGATGGACCGGGCGGACCCGGAAGCGGCCGCCGCTAAACTCAGCGGACCTGGAAGCCAACGGGCTGCAGGGAAAGATCCTCTGGACCGGCGGGACGCCAGCGCCGGGCAGCGGCAGTGAAACCGCCGCGCAACCGTCCTTCATCCTGATCCACGGCATCGGCGTTTCCCACCGCTACCTCCGGCGGCTTCACCTCGAGCTGGCCGCCGTGGCCCCCACCTATTCGCTGGACCTGCCCGGCTTCGCCGGGACGCCGCGTCCGGGCCGGCAGCTGTCCGTGGCCGACTACGGCGCGTTCATCGCCCAGGCGTTGAAGGCCAGCGGCATCCGCTCATACATCCTGGTAGGGCACTCCATGGGAGTGCAGTTCGCCATCGAGGCCGCCCTCTACGCTCCGGCCCGGGTGCGGAAACTGGTACTCATGGGGCCGGTGGTGGATGCGCGGCACAGGAGTGTCCGGCGGCAGGCGCTGGCCCTGTTCCTGGACGCCCTGCTCAGGGAGAGCGCAGGCTCCAACTGGATCGTGTTCTCGGACTACTTCCGCTGCGGGCCCCGCTGGTACTTCACGGAGCTGCAGGTCATGATGGACTACCCCACCGGGGAGCGGCTGGCCGGGGTCGACGTGCCCGTTCTGGTCCTCCGGGGAGACCGCGACCAGGTGGCGGGGCCGGACTGGTCGCAACAACTCTCCGACGCGGCTCCACAGGGGTCGTTCGTGGAGATTCCGGGCGCCGGACACGTGGTGCAGCACCTGCGCCCGCGGGAAGTCGCTGATGCCATCGGGGCTTTTGCCGCGGCACGCTCCGTGAAGGGCTGACCTCAGATCCTTGGCCTGCCGGCCCAGCGCCGCATCTTCAGCGCGGCATGGAGCTCCAGCCGGACCATGCCCTTCAGCGGATCCACCCCCAGCAGCTGGCGGATCCGGCCCAGCCTGTTATAGATGCTGCTGCGGTGCAGGTGGAGCTTGGTGGCCACGTTCTGGACTGCGCCGTCGTTGTCATACAGCAGTTCCAGGACGGGAATGAGCTCGTTGTTGCGGTCATGGTCCTCCAGCATCCGGAAGTACACCGAGCCGGAGTCCGCCCATGCCCCCACCCCGCCCCCGGCCGAGGCCAGCAACTGGTACACCCCAATGGAGCGGCAGTCCACCAGTTCACCAAGCTGCGGATCAACGGCGGCCGCCTGGGCCGCCACCCTCGACTGGCGGTAGGCCTCGGAGAGCTGCCGGGTTTTCGCGAACCCCTCGCTGATCCCCAGGATGATCCGGTGCACGGGGCGGCCGGAGCGCTTGGCCAGTTCCAGCTGGTAGTGGACCAGGAGCTGGGCGTGGTTGGCCCGGCCCGTGGAGTCGCGGAACAGCACCACCGAGTGGGTCTCGGTGCCGGCACTGAACAGGGCCGCGTCCATGCCCACCGTGGCCTGGAGGGCCGTGGACCGGTGAATCAGCGTGGACGCGATGGGGTCGGGGCCGCTGGCCCAGCCGTCGGCGTCGAGCACTGTGACCATCTGCCACGGGCCGCGGCCCTGGACTTCCTTCCAGCCGGCAACGGCGGCCACGGCGTTCGGTTCACCCGCGCACGCCGAGAGGAACTCACGCTCCCGGCCCCGCCGGAATTCAGACTCGGCCGTGTTTGAGTCCAGCAGGAGCCCCGAAAGCAGCTCGAGCTCATGGTTGACGGCAGGCAACTGGGTGAGGATCGCCGTCGGGCTTTCCTCCGCGGAGTCCTGCTGCACCCACAGGTAGCCGACGCGGAAGCCGCGCACCATCAGGGGAACGCAGACCCTGCCCAGCATGCCGAGGTCCGGGTTTGCCGGGACCACCACCGGCCGCACGGCCGTGGCGATGCCGTGCGAAAGCTGCCAGGCGCTCACGTCCGCGGGGACCTTCTTGCTCAACAGGAAGTTCACCCGTACGCGGTCGGCGTGGGACTGGTTGGAGCTGTAGGCCAGCAGCAGGCCGTCCAGGTCTTCCAGCGACAGGCCCCGGCCCAGCTTCTGCGCCACCTGTTCCACGAGCTCCTCGACACCCTGCTGCTGCATGCGCCCACCTTACTGCCTGGGACGGATGCTGGACGAACGGACAGCAGGCGACACTTGCCGCCCCAGGACTCGACGAATGTCGAGACTGGCGTCCTCAAATCCGCGGAATGGCGCGGTTTTCATTCCACACCGCACCATGAGGGCATGTTGGCTGGCTCACAGTCGGATCTATCGTTGAAACACGAAAATCCTTCCGTCTTTTCCGGCCATCCGGCCCAGAACCTGGAGCACACGATGATCATCGGCGTCCCCAAAGAAATCAAGAACAACGAATTCCGCGTGGCCATCACCGCCGCCGGCGTCCACGAGTTCCGCACCCACGGACACACCGTCCTGGTGGAGCGCGGCGCAGGCCTGGGTTCGGGCATCACCGATGAGGAATACGCCATCGCCGGTGCCGAGATCGTCAACGAGGCGGACGACGTCTGGGCCCGGGCGGACATGGTGATGAAGGTCAAGGAACCCATCAAGGCCGAGTACCACCGGTTCCGCAAGGGCCTGATCCTGTTCACCTACCTGCACCTGGCGGCCGAGCCCGAGCTCACCCGCGAACTGATCAACTCCGGCGTCACCGCCATCGCCTACGAGACGGTGCAGGAGGGCCGCAGCCTGCCGCTGCTCGCGCCCATGTCCGAAGTCGCCGGCCGGCTTTCCGTCCAGGTCGGCGCCGCGTCCCTGATGGCCCCCGCGGGCGGCAAGGGCGTCCTGCTCGGCGGTGTGCCCGGTGTCCGCCCGGCCAAGGTGGTTGTCCTGGGCGCCGGCGTGGCCGGCACCAACGCCGCGGCCATGGCCCTGGGCCTGGGTGCCGACGTCACCATCCTGGACATCAACATCAACCGCCTGCGCGACCTCGATGCCCAGTACCAGGGCCGGCTGAAGACTGTTGCGTCCAACAAGTACGAAATCGAAAAGTCAGTGGTGGACGCGGACCTGGTCATCGGCTCGGTCCTGATCCCCGGCGCCAAGGCCCCCAAGCTGGTCACCAACGACCTCGTGGCCCGGATGAAGCCGGGCTCGGTCCTGGTGGACATCGCCGTGGACCAGGGCGGCTGCTTTGAGGACACGCACCCCACCACGCACCAGGAACCCACGTACAAGGTGCACAACACCATCTTCTACTGCGTCGCCAACATGCCCGGGGCTGTCCCCAACACCTCCACGTACGCGCTGACCAACGTCACCCTGCGCTACGCCGTGGCACTGGCAAACCTGGGCGTCAAGGCCGCCTTCGACCGCGACCCCGCCCTCGCCGCCGGCCTCAACATCGCCGCCGGCCACGTGGCACACCACTCCGTGTCCGAGGCCCACAACCTGCCCCTGGTGTCCGACTGGCACGAACTGGTGTCCGCATAAGCCAGTCCGAGCGTTAGGCCAGCCCGCGCGCCTCTTCGATGATCCTCAGGACCTCGACGGCGTCCTCGGGGTCCACCGGGAGGGGCAGCGCGGAGGCGGCGCCGCCGTCGAGGATCTTGTCCGCCAGCAGGCGGTAGAACTCAGGGTAGGCGCCGCGCTCGGTGGGCAGGGCTGCCAGGTGCCCGTCGCGGCCCAGCAGCCCTGCCCACTCCCGCGCCTCCACCCCGTAGTCCGCGTCCAGCGGGCTCCCGCCCACAGCCATATAGGGCTCCTGCGGGTCCACGCCGTTCTTGGTGAAGCCGCCCACCGAACCCAGGACCCGGAACCGGGGCCCCTGCTGGGCGCACAGCATGTTCATGGTCAGGTGGCTGGTCACCCCGGACTCGTGCCGCAGGACCAGGAAAACGTCATCGTCCGCCCGCTCGTCGGACCGGCGTGCCCGCAGCTCGGCGTGGACCACGTGCGCGGGGCCAAAAAGCTGCAATGCCTGGTCGATCAGGTGGCTGCCCAGGTCGAAGAGCGCGCCGCCGCCGTCCGCGGCCGTCGCCCTGGCCTTCCAGGCTTTGGCGATTGTGGGCGACCAGCGTTCAAACCGCGACTCGAACCTGGTGACATTGCCCAGGGCATGGGCGGCCAGGAGCTTGCGCACGGTCAGGAAGTCGCCGTCCCACCGCCGGTTGTGGAACACCGTCAGCACCCGGCCAAGCCGCCGTGCCAGCCCGGCCAATTCCCCGCCCTGGCTGCTGGTGACGGCGAACGGTTTGTCCACCACTACGTCCAGTCCGGCCTCCAGCGCCGCCTTGGCAAGCGGGTAGTGCGTTGCCGGCGGCGTGCCCAGCACCACGAGGTCAAGGCCTGACGCGCGCCGGAGCACGGCATCGGCGTCGCGCACCACGTCCACGCCGGGGAGCCGCGCAAGGGCCGCTTTCTGCCGTTCGGGATCGGACGTGGCAACCGCCTTCAGCGCGTAGCTGTCATTCGCCGCGATCAGCGGCGCGTGGAAGACGCTGCCGGAGAGCCCGTACCCGACGACGGCGGTGCGGATGGTGCGAGGTGCAGGTTCAGTCCCGGTCATGCAACCACGCTACTCCCCGTGCGCTGCTCCGGTTCCGGCGCTTTTAAACCCAAAGGCCCTCCCACGTCCCGGCGATAATGCTCCGGGCGTGGGAGGGCGTTTGGCGGAGGTTACTTCTTTTCCCAGCCGATGGTGGTCCAGTCCGGGACCTGCGAGGTGCTCCGGAACAGGGACGGTCCATAGTTGGCCAGGCCGGTGCGGACAAAGGAGATCTGCGGTCCGTTGAAGACCACGCCCATGGAGTAGTACTTCGCCATGTGCTCCTTCTCAACGTCCATGGCTGCCTTGTTGCGGGCCGCGTCGTCCTCGATGGAGGCGAGGTCCGCGATCTTCTTGTCGAGTTCGGCGTCGCCCAGCTTGTTCTCGTTGACCTTGGAGTCGTAGTACTGCTTGACGGCGTCGGTGGCGTCCGGGCCAACGGTGTAGCCGGAGATGCTCAGGTCGAACTCACGGCTGCCCAGGACCTTGCCGAAGTCGGCGGAGGCGCGCTGGTCGATGCCGACATCCATGCCGCCGGCCTGCAGCTGCTTCTGCAGGGTCTGCGCAACGGCCAGGGTGGTGGGGTCGTCGCCGAAGTTGCTGATCTTGAAGGCTGCGGGCTTGCCGTCCTTCTCCATGATGCCGTTGGCGTTGGCCGTGTAGCCGGCGTCGGTGAGGATCTTCTTGGCTGCGTCGGGGCCGGTCTCCTTGACGGGGTAGTTGTCCTGGTAGTAGTCGGAGAACGGCAGCAGCATCATGGACCCGGAGCTGGGCTCCTCCCAGTTCAGCCCGTTGAAACGTACCTTGCGCAGGGCCTCGCGGTCGACGGCGGCGAAGATGGCCTTGCGGATGTTGACGTCGGTGATGCGCTGGGCGTTCAGGTTCAGGCCGCCGGCGAAGAGGCGCTGGCCGCGGCGGACCTCGGAGTCCTTGGTGCCGTCCAGCTGCTTGTAGAGGGAAATGGTGTTGGCGTTCATGGCATCGATTTCGCCGTTCTTGAACGCGGCGATCTGGGCGCTGGTTTCCAGCTGGCGGAAGACGACGTTGGACAGGACAGGCTTCTGGCCCCACCACTTGTCGTTCGGCACCAGGCTGACGGTCTTGGCCGCGGTGTCGTACTGGTCCAGCTTGAAGGGTCCTGCCATCCACTCGGGGTGCAGGTTGCCGTTGAAGCCTTCGTTGAAGATCTCGGGGGTGTTGACGGCGGGGTGGATGAGGCCGAAGAAGAGCGAATCCACCGGGAACACCGGACGGCTCGTCTTGACGATGACTTCCTTGTCGCTGCTGCCTGCTTCCACGGAGTCGACGAACTCGTAGGCGCCGGAGCTGACGATGTCGTAGCCGGCATCCGGGCTCTTGAGGATGTTCCAGGTGTTCTTGAAGGCCTTGACGTCGATCGGGGTGCCGTCGTTGTAGGTGGCCTTGGGGTTGACCTCGATGGTGATGGTCTGCTTGCCGTCCTTCACCTCGCTCTTCACCGACTCGCAGAAATCGGTGTTCGGGGTGACTTTGCCCTTGAAGTCCACCTTCCAGCAGCCGCCGATGCCGCCGCTGTTCATGGCCACCGGGTTCATGGGGATCTGCAGGGCGGAGTTGTCCGCGCTGTTTCCGTTGTTGGAAAACCCATTGAAGTCCGGGCCGATGTTGCCCAGCGGCAGGGTGACCTTGCCGCCCTGCTGGAGATCGGCTGCGGGCTTCTCATTGATGCTGATGAGCTTGGACAGGTCGCTGCCCGATTCCTGGCCCTTTGCTGTTTCGGGCCCGCTGGCACCGCCTCCGCCGCAGGCTGTCAGCGCCAGGGCGGCGGCAATGGCTGCAGCTCCGCCGATCCTGTTCAGTTTCCTCATGGTTTTCCCTTCATTGGTGCGAATGGTGCTGCTGGTGGGGCCGGAAAATCTAGGGTGCATGGCGGTCCGCCGGTTCGTGGACCACCAGCATGTCCTCGTCCAGTTCGCCGTCCGGGAAGAAACAGGCAAAACGCTGGTCGACGGCGGGTGCCGGGGCACCCTGCAGTGCCTGCGCGGCCGCTGACGGCCTGACTGATTCCAGGGGCGGTTCCAGGGTGAGGCATTTCTCCTGCTTCGCCGGCGGCAGTGCCGCGAAGACGGGGCAACGCGTGGCGAAGTTGCAGCCTTTGGGGGCCTGCAGCGGGGAGGGGAGGTCCCCTTGGAGGATGATCCGTTCCCGGGTCCGTTCCTGCCGCGGGTCGGGCACCGGGATGGCGGAGAGCAGCGCACGGGTATAGGGGTGCCGGGGGTTGTCGAAGACCCGGTCCACGTCACCGATTTCCACGATCTTTCCGAGGTACATCACTGCAACCCGGTTGGAGATGTGCCGCACCACGGAGAGGTCGTGTGCCACCAGCAGGTAGCTCAGTCCGAGTTCCGCCCGGAGGTGGTCCAGGAGGTTGATCACGCCGGCCTGCACGGACACGTCCAACGCCGAGACGGGCTCGTCCAGGACCACCAGTTTGGGGTTCACGGCCAGGGCCCGGGCTATCCCGATCCGTTGGCGCTGGCCGCCGGAGAACTGGTTGGGGAAGCGGTTGACGTGGTCGGGCTGCAGGCCCACGAGCTTCATCAGCTCCATGATCCGTTTCCTGGTGGCCGCCCGGTCCATGCCCGCGTTCTGCAGCGGTTCGGCGAGGACCTCGTACACGGTGAACCGGGGATCCAGCGCTCCCGTGGGGTCCTGGAACACCATCTGGAGTTCGCGGCGCATTGTGGCCTTGGTCTTCGCGTCGGCCGCCTGCTTGTTGCTCAGACCACCGATCACCACCTCGCCGTCCTGGTCCGGGTGGAACTCCATGATCTCCAGAAGCGTCGTCGTCTTTCCCGAGCCCGACTCACCGACGATCGAGAAACATTCGCCTTCGCGGATGTCGAAGCTCAGGCCGTCAACGGCTTTGACCGTGCCGATCCTCCGCTTCATCAGCGCGCCCCTGGTCAGCGGGAAGTGCTTGCGGACGTCCCTCAGCTGCAGGACCGTTGCCCGGTCCTCGCGGGGGATGGCGTCGAAACGCGATTCCGGTACCGGCGGCGCGGCGAAGATGTCGTGGACGTCCACGTCGCCGCCCAGCGCTTCGGCCTTGATGCACGCCGCGCGGTGCAGGTGCCCGCCGGCCACGGGCGCCAGGGCCGGCTCACCAGCCAGGCAGGCGTCGGAGGCCAGGGGGCAGCGGGGTGCGAAGGAGCATCCCGTGGGGGCCTGGAGCAGGTTGGGGGGCATGCCCTCGATGGGGACCAGCGAGGATTTTCCGGCCACGTCCACCCTCGGCACAGCGCCGAGCAGGCCCAGGGTGTAGGGCATCCGAGGGTTGTAGTAGATGTCATCCACGGCACCGGTCTCCACCGGTTTGCCCGCGTACATGACCATGATGTCGTCCGCCATCCCGGCAACCACGCCGAGGTCGTGGGTGATCATGACGACGGCGGCCCCCGTCTCCTCCTGCGCGGTATGCAGCACCTCAAGCACCTGGGCCTGGATGGTGACGTCCAGCGCCGTCGTCGGCTCGTCCGCGATGAGGACCCGCGGGTTGTTGGCGATGGCGATCGCGATCATCACGCGCTGGCGCATGCCGCCGGAGAATTCGTGCGGAAAGGCTTTGAGCCGGTCCTTGGGGCTCGGGATACCCACCATGGCCAGGAGTTCGACGGCGCGCGCCTCCTTGGCCTTCCTGCTCATGGCGGGGTTGTGGATGGTCAGCGCTTCGATGATTTGGGTGCCAACGGTAAAGACCGGGGTGAGGGAGGACAGCGGATCCTGGAAGACCATGGCGAGCTCATTGCCGCGGTATTCGCACATCGCCTTGTCGCTCAGTCCCAGCAGTTCCCGGCCGCGGAGCTGGATGGAACCGGAAACCTCGGCCGTGGGCGGGAGGAGGCCCATGATGGCCAGGGACGTGACCGACTTTCCCGACCCTGACTCGCCCACGATGCCCAGGGTCTTGCCGGGCATCAGGTCGAAGTCGACGCCGCGGACGGCGTGGACCACACCGTTTTCCGAGCTGAAGCGGACGTTCAGGTCCCTGACGGAGAGCACCGCGTCTGTGGTCGTGTGGAGGCCGGCCACGTGAAGGCGCTCCACGGCTGTCCGTGCGGGTTCGGTGGCTCCGGTGGCGGTTTCGCTGCTCATGGCCTCTTCTTCTCCGCGCGGATGGTCCGGGTTTTGGCTTGGCGCGCCTTGCCCGTGGAGCTTGAGCCGGGGTCGAAGGCGTCGCGCAGGCCGTCGTTCATCATGGCCAGGGAGCCGGTCAGCAGGAACATCACGGTCAGCGGCACCCAGAACATCCACGGAAAGGTTGAGACCTGGGAGGTGGCCTGGCCGATCAGCACGCCCAGGCTCACGTCCGGAACCTTGATCCCGATGCCGATGAAGGAGAAGGCCACCTCGGCCAGGATGGCGGCGGTGACGCCGCGGGTGATGTCCAGGATCAGGAGCGAACCGATATTGGGGACCAGGTGCCGCCACACGATCCGCCGCGGCGGGACGCCCATGTACTGGGCGGCCTTGACGAAGTCCCGCTGCATCAGCGACATGGACATGGAGCGGATCAGGCGGGCCGTTCCCATCCAGCTGAAGACCAGCAGGACGATGATCAGCAGCAGCCATGAGGGAAGGTCGCGCTTGAGGCCGGCCCCGCCGCCGCTGGTGGCAACGGCCACTACCAGGAGGGCCGGCATCATGATCAGCGCCTCCAGGACGAACAGCATCGCCTTGTCCACCTTGCCGCCGAAGTAGGCCATGGTGCAGCCGTAGACGGCGGCGACCAGGACCGAGGCCAGGCCCACCACCAGGCCGATCAGGATGGAGATCCGGGTGCCTTCCACCGTCATGGCATACAGGTCGATCCCGGCCTGGGACGTGCCGAGGAAGTGTTCGGCCGATGGCGGCATCCCGATGTTGAAGGGGTCGATGGTTTCCTTGTCCCAGGGGGTGAAGAAGCCGCCGATGAACGAGAAGAGGGTCAGCGCCAGGAAGATGGCCAGGCCGGCCACCGCTGTTTTGTTCCGCAGGAAACGGCGGAAGATGATGGTGGATTTTCCGATGACGACGTCGGCGCTGTCCAGGTGCGCGTCCTGCGCCACGGCTGCGGGGTCGACTGCGTTCAGGTTGGTCATGGCTACTGCACCCGCACCCTCGGGTCGACGAGCGTTGTGGCGAAGTCCGCCAGGATGGCACCGATGGCGAAGATCACGGAGCCGTACGCCAGTGTGGCCGTGGCGGCGTTGACGTCCTGCAGCGAGATGGCGTCGATGCTCCAGGAACCGACGCCGGGCCACGCGAAGATTTTTTCGGCGAAGAAACCGCCGGCGAAGATCGCCGGGATGGTGAACGCAATGCTCTGGGCCACCGGGATGAAGGAAACCCGCAGCGCGTGCCGGGCGATGGCCTGGTTGCGGCTCAGGCCCTTGGCGCGGGCGGTCCGGACAAAGTCGGCGTTGACGTTGTCCAGCAGGTACTGGCGCTGGGCGATCTGGTAGGCGCCCCAGCCGACCAGGGTGATGGCGACGGTGGGGACGGCGTAGTGGGCGAGCAGGTCCACGAACTGGGGCCACCCCGGCGCGGTTCCGGGGGTGGAGATGCCGGTGACGAAGAAGATCCGGTCGCCGACGGCCTCGTTGATGTTGATGGCGCCCAGCTGCACCAGGAAATAGGCGATGGGGGCCGGCACGATGTAGGCCAGGTAGCTGTAGGACGTGATGGCCCGGTCCTGGAATTTGTACTGCCGGGCGGCCGAGTAGACGCCGAGCGCAACGCCGATGACGAGGGTCAGGATGATGGATGCCAGGAAGAGCCGGGTGGAAATCCAGACCCGGTCGCCGAATTCGGCGTTGATGTAGGCGCCGTTGGGGCTCCTGCCCCAGTCCCACCGGGTCACGATGGCGGTGAGCCACTCGACGTACCGTTCCCAGGGGCTCAGGTCCGGGTCAAGCCCCTTCAGGCGCATGGAGTTGGCTACCTGCTCCGGGGTGGGCCGGGGAATGCGTTCCTGTTCCAGCAGCGCGGGCTTGAGTGAACTCACGGCCAGGAAGTATCCGGCCGACGTGGTCAGGAAGATCATGACCACGTACGTGATGCCGCGCTTGGCGAGGTACTTGAGCATAGATCCTTCCGTCCTCCCCCGACGGGCACCGGTTTTGCCGCTCCCACCTGGGTCCTCCACCAGCGGGTGGCTGGCTTCCCGCGGCCCGGTTGGGCGGCCCTGGTGGACTATGTCGCGGGTCACATTCCAGAGGAAACTATCACAAGCGTGAGCCGGAAAAGTGCGCGAAACCCGGGAAATCCGGGCCACCGTACCAGATCGTTATGAATAGTTCTGTGAAGTTCGTTTGACTGGACGCAAACGCCTGCAGGCGCGTAATCTACCCGCCGCCCACCACCCGTGTGACAAGGTCCTGCCATGAGGCGGCCAGCCGGGCGCTGGTGACGCCGTGCTCGCGGATGAGGTGCAGCAGCCGTTCCGGGTCCAGGGTGGCGGTGAGCGAGCCTGCCATGAGCCACGGCTCCGGGGACCTGACGCCGGCGTCCCGGAGCAGCATCCCGACATGCCGGTTCCACAGCGCGGCGGCGGGAACTTCGAAGCGGCCCCGGGAAGCTGCTTCGGCCGCAAGGACAAGGTCGCCGTATTCGACGACGTAGGCGATCCGCTCCGTGCCGAATGCCACCAGCCGGTCGAGGGCCGCGGCCCCGGGACCCAGGGGCGGCGGGCCAAACAGGAAGCGGGACTGGAAGGCTGCCTCTGAGTCGTTCAGCAGCGTCAGCATGAGCCCGGCCCGGCTCCCGAAGCGCCGGAACACCGTGCCCTTGCCGACTCCGGCCCGCTCCGCCAGCCGGTCCATGGTGAGCCCTTCCGTCCCGGCTTCGTCGATCAACTCCCGGGCAGCAACGAGCAGGCGCTCCCGGTTCCGGGCAGCGTCACGGCGTTCAGCGGCCGTTACCGGCGCGGCCCCCGGCCGCAGTGGGATCAAGCTCACAACATCAGTCTAGCGGCGGGGAATAGAACCGGACCATGGTCCGTTTAGTCTGGTGAAGGCTTTCCCGGCCTGAACTTTGACCTCCCGCGGTCCCCCGCCGCGGCCCTACCCAGGAGCTTCAATGACCAAGAGCACCGTACTTACCCTCGTCGGCAGTCTCCGCGCCGAATCCACCAACCAGAAGCTTGCGGAAGCGATCCAGCTCAACGCCCCCGAGCAGGTGGACGTCGTCATCCACGAAAGCCTCGGCAACATCCCGTTCTACAACGAAGACATCGACGTCGAGGGACAGGTCCCCGCAGCCGCTGCAGCCCTGCGCGCCGCAGCCAGCGAAGCCGACACCGTCCTGCTGGTCACCCCGGAACACAACGGCACCGTTCCTGCCGTCCTGAAGAACGCCATCGACTGGCTGTCCCGGCCCTTCGGCGCCGGCGCCCTGGCAGGCAAGCCCACCGCCGTCGTCGGCACCGCTTTTGGCCAGTACGGCGGCGTGTGGGCCCAGGACGAGGCCCGGAAGGCCGTGGGCATCGCCGGCGCGCAGGTCCTTGAGGACGTCAAGCTCGCCGTTCCGGGCTCCATGGTCCGCTTCGCCGAGATCCACCCGAAGGACGACGCCGAAATCGTCGAGCAGATCAAGGGCATCTTCGACTCCCTCGCGGCGTCCGGCCCCGCCGCCTGACAACCGCCGCCCATGCCCGGCACGCGCGCCCGCGTGCCGGGCATTGCCGCGTCCGGGAGGGTCCGTGACCAACTCTTGTCCCAACCGGTACCTGACAGACATCGGCCCGGGGCGAGGGCAGCCGTAGCGTTAATCCCCTCAACGTCCCGGAACGGATTGTGGTGGAGGATGGCAGACGGGTGGAACGCGCACAGGCGTGCCGCCGTGGTGCTTGCCGCGTCTGCCTGCCTGTCCCTGGCGCCATTGCTCGCCGGCTGTACGGGCCAGCCCGGGACCGGGCCTGACCTGCCCTCGCCGGCAGGAACCACCAGCCCGGGGCCCCCGCCTCCCGTGGCCGCGAATCTCGCGGCCCCGCAGACGTCATCCGCAGGCAGGCTGGTCGGCAGCGCCGCGGCCGGCCTGCCCACGACCACCTACTACGTGCTGCTGGACGACGGCGGGAACCACGGCGTGCGCTTTGGCTGCAACGACAGCCTGGTGGCCCTGGCCAGGACCGGACCGGCGGCCGGTGACGCGCTGGCCTCCTCGGTGGCCGCATTGCTGGGCAGCCCACAGCCGGCGCCGGGAACCGGCACAGCCCCGCCCGGCTTGTACAACGCACTGGCCTCCTCGCGCCTCACCTTCCTCTCCGGCAGCTTCGACGGCACCACCGTCACCGTCTACCTGGCAGGGACCCTGCATCCGGAGGATCCGTGCGACGCGCACCGCATCGAGGCGCAGCTGACCCAGACCGCCGTCGCCGCCGTCGGCGCCATCCGGGCGGACATCCACGTCAACGGGCAAAGCCTGGCGGATGCACTGGCGCCGAAGGGCGCTTCGCCATGACGGTGATCGGTCAACAACAGGTGTTGCTTTTTAGGCAACACATCGCTGTATCCTGTGGATGTGGGCCACGAAACACTTGACGCTGCCGCGGGGACGCTCCCGGCCGAAGCCATTGATGCCATCGAACGCGCGGCCACGTCGGCCCACCGCCACGAGGATCTGTTCTCCGACCGCGCGGCAAACATCCGGCAGTCCGCCGTCCGGGACGTCTTCGACATCTCATTGCGCCCCGGCTTGGTGTCCCTTGCCGGCGGCAGCCCCTACCTGCAGTCCCTGCCCATGGACCGGCTCGCCGCGACAGCAGCGAAAATCATCTCCGACGACGGGCTGACGGCCCTGCAGTACGGCCCCGGGCAGGGGACCGGGGAACTGCGCACCCAGATCTGCGAGGTGATGGCCGCGGAGGGCATCAGGGACGCCTTACCCCGCAACGTGGTGGTCACCGCCGGCTCACAGTCCGCGCAGGACGTCGCCACCAAGCTCTTCTGCAATCCCGGCGACGTGGTCCTGGTGGAGGACCCCACGTACGTAGGGGCGCTGAATACCTTCGAGTCGTACCAGGTCCAGGTGGAAACCGTTGAAATGGACCAGCACGGGCTGGTGCCGGAACTGCTTGAGGCCCGGATAGCCGCACTCCAGCTCGCCGGCAGGAACATCAAGTTCCTCTACACCATCCCCAACTTCAACAACCCCTCCGGGATCACCCTGGCCCGGGAGCGCCGCCAGCAGGTGGTGGACATATGCCGCCGGGCGAATATTTTAGTTCTGGAGGACAACCCCTACGGCCTCCTCCGCTATGACGGCGAAGCGCTGGCACCGCTGCGCGCGAACAACCCGGACGATGTCATCTACCTCGGATCCTTTTCCAAGATCTTCGCGCCCGGTTTGCGGATTGGCTGGGCCCTCGTGCCGGAGCACCTCCAGCGGCGCTACTACCTCGCCGCCGAGTCGGTGACGCTCTGCCCGCCGCCGCTGAACCAGATGCTGGTGTCCGCCTACCTGCGCGACTACGACTGGAAAGGCCAGATCGAAACCTACCGTGGCCTCTACACCGAACGCTGCCACGCCATGCTCGCCGCCCTCGCGGAGCACATGCCCGCCGGGAGCACCTGGACCAGCCCGGAGGGCGGTTTCTTCGTCTGGGTGACGCTGCCGGAAGGCATAGACACCTACCCTCTGCTGCACAAGGCGATTGACGCCGGAGTGGTGTTCATCCCCGGCGCCGCCTTCACGCCGTCGGACGAGCCGTCCAACAAACTCCGGCTCGCCTTCAGCGCCGTGCCTCCCGAAGCCATCGCCGAAGGAGTGCGCCGGCTGGCGCCGGTGCTGCAGGAAGCCATGGACGCCCTGTAGCGTAAGCCTCACGAGTGCCGTAAACCGAGCGAAGGAGCATGCATATGGCCGGAATCATCGTTGTGGGCGTTGACGGCAGCCAGACCGCGAAGAAGGCGGCCGAGTCCGCGCGGGACCTGGCCGCTGCGCTTGGCGCTTCGCTGCACGTGGTGTCGGCCTTCGACAGCGACCGGACCGAGGTGTTCGGCAGCGGCTCCGACCAGTGGATCGTGTCGGACGCCGACGCCGCCGAACAGGTCGCGAGGACGGTCGCTGAGTCACTTGGCCGGGATGTCGCGGTGACCTACACGGCCGCGCGTGGCCGGCCGGCGGATGCCCTTATCAAGGAAGCCCTGCGCGTGGACGCCCGGATCATCGTGGTGGGGAACCGGCGGATGCAGGGCATCGGCCGGGTGCTGGGCAGCGTGGCCAACAGCGTGGCGCACAATGCGCCGTGCGACGTCTACATCGCCAACACGTACGACGCCGACTGACAGTTACGCCGGACACTCCCCATGGTGGTGCGAATCGCGGTGGGGGGTGTCCGTTCTCACGCCTATATCACCAGTTAAGCTGCAGGCGCAACGATAAAATTGATCAAGGCCCCCAAAGGCGTGGACATCCATCTCCGACCTCCACCAAAGGGGCTTTCCTTGATCACCCTCCAGCGCCGCCAGCTCGTAGGCCACGACATCCTCCTTGCCCGCCACGGCAACCACATCAGCTCCATGCGGGTGGACCGCAGCAACGACCGGGTGGTCGCCCTGCTCGACGACGGCAGCCTGGACAGTGCGCCGAACCTCATCACCCCGGACCTCCAGCTTCCCCACACCGTCCGCAGCGTCCTGCGCGAGGACTGGAAGCTCCTCACGGCCTGGGCCGGAATGGCCGGCGCCATGGGTGTCCTGATGACGGCCGCCGCCGTGGTCCTGGGAACCACCGCCGATCCGGCCGTCCTGGAAGCGTTCGCCGCCTACTCCACGTTCTAGGACTCCGGCCTTCCGGGGGCCTGCCGGACCGGGCGTCAGCCCACCAGCCAGCCCTCCAGCAGCCACCAGATCCCGGCCATCACCACTCCGCCGAAGAGGGACCCGGCCACCACCTGCGCCACCGAATGTGCGCGGAGGACCACCCGGGACCAGCCGACCGCCGGGATCAGCAGCAGCAGCGGCGCCCACGCGGCCCCGAGCATCAGCACCGCGACCACCGCCGAGCAGGAGATCGCGGCGGCATGGCCGCTCATCTTCCAGAACGGGCTGACCGCCGCCAGCACCGCCACTCCCCCGACGACCGCCAGCACCATGGCGATCACGCTCTGCGGCGCCCCCACGGCGGACAGCAACAGCAGTCCGACCACAATGCAGCCCAGGGCCATCAAAAGTACCGGCGCACGCTGTTTCCTGTCACTGACGTGGTGGTCCGTGACCTTGCCCTGCCGCACGAGAACAAGCAGCAGGAGCAGGGGAAGCACGCACACGAACAGGGCCGCCAGCGCGCCGTATCCCACGGTGCCCGGGAACCCCGGTTCCGCCAGCGGGCTGATCAGCAGTTGGATGCTGACCACCACCGGCGGCTGGAAAACCTCCGTCAGCCACCTGGCCGTGAGGTTCCTGGTGCGGACTGATCCGCCGATTGCCACCGCCTAGTCCAGGAGGAGCGCGGGCTCTTCCAGGATGGCTGCGACATCCGCCATGAAGCGGGCCGACAAATCACCATCCACCACGCGGTGGTCGAACGATCCGCCGAGGGTGGTGATCCAGCGCGGAATGACTTCCCCGTCAAGGACCCAGGGCTTCTGCTTGATGGTTCCGAACGCCACGATGGCCACCTCGCCCGGGTTGATGATGGGCGTCCCCGTGTCGATGCCCAGGGCACCGATGTTGGTGATGGTGAGCGTTCCGTCCTGCATCTCGGCGGGCTGGGTCTTCCCGGCCCTTGCCGTGGTGGCGAGGTTGTTCAGGGCCAGGGCGAGCTCTTTCAGGGACAGGTCCTGGGCGTTCTTGATGTTGGGGACCATCAGGCCGCGCGGTGTCGCCGCCGCGATGCCGAGGTTCATGAAGTGCTTGACGTGGATTTCCGCGGTCCCGGACTCCGTGTCGTCCACCCAGGCGGCGTTGACGCTGGGATTGCGGGCGGCGGCCCAGATGACGGCCTTGGCAAGGATGAGCAGTGGGGAGACCCTGATGCCTTCAAAATCGCGGGAGGCCTTGAGCCGCTTGACGAACTCCATGGTGCGGCTGGCGTCGACATCCACGAAGATGCTGACGTGCGGGGCCGAGAAAGCCGATTCCACCATCGCCTTCGCCGTGGCTTTGCGGACGCCCTTGACCGGGATCCGCTCCACCCTCTGGTCCTGGGGCTTCCCTGCCTTGCCCCAGAAGCCGTCCGCCTTGTCCAGTTCCGCGTCGCGTTGGGCCTGGTAGCTGACCAGGTCCTCCCGCGTCACCTCGCCGCGCGACCCGGTGGCCACCACATCGGCAAGGTCGATGCCAAGATCCCGCGCGATCTTGCGGACCGGCGGCTTGGCCAGGACGCGGTTGACCAGGCCGGTGATGGTGCCGCCCAGGGTGGGCCGGTTGTCGACGACGGCGGATGCCGGTGGGGCGGCCGCTGCGGCCTGGGCGGGGGCCTGGGTGACTTCGGCCGGCGAATGGGGCTGCACCGGTTCCACTTCGGGGGCGTTCACGGACACGGCGGCGGCCGGCGCGGCCTTCCGCGGGCGCCGTTTGACGGCGTCGGCCTTGGGGCCGGAACCCACCAGCGGACCGCCGGCCGGGGCACTGCCGCGCGCGTCGTCGCCGGGCAGCTTGCCATACAGCGGCTGGACGGGCTGCGCCTGCTCAACGACGGCCTCGGGGGCGCGCACGTCGGCCGGCGTGGGGTCGCCGGAGACGTCGTCGCTGACGCTGATGATGGCGGTGCCGACGTCGATGGTCACCCCTTCCTGCACCAGCAGTTCGCTGACGGTCCCGGCGAAGGGGGACGGCAGTTCCACGATCGACTTGGCGGTTTCGATCTCGCAGAGGACGTCGTTGATGGCGACGGCGTCACCCGGCTTGACCTTCCAGGAGACGATTTCCGCCTCCGTGAGGCCTTCGCCGACGTCGGGCAGGTTGAACTTGTTCAGGGTCATGGTGTCCTCAGTAGGAGAGGGCGCGGTCCAGCGCCTCCAGGATGCGGTCGATGTCCGGAAGGTAGTCTTCCTCCACCTTGGCAACGGGATAGGGCATGTGGAACCCGCCCACGCGGATCACCGGCGATTCGAGCGAGTGGAAGGCGCGTTCGCTGATGCGCGCCGCGATCTCGCCGCCGATTCCGCCGAACGTGGGGGCCTCGTGCGCCACGATGAGCCGGCCGGTCTTCTGCACCGACGCCGTGACCGTGTCAAAGTCCAGGGGTGAGATCGAGCGCAGGTCGATGACCTCAACGCTCCTCCCGTCCTCCTCCGCGGCGTTCGCAGCCGCGAGGGCCACCGGGACCAGCGGGCCATAGGCCACGATGGTCGCGTCGGTACCTTCGCGCAGGACGTGGGCCTTGAAGGGATCGGCCGAGGGGCCCGGTCCGTCGACGTCGACCTCGCCCTTGAGCCAGTACCGCCGTTTGGGTTCGAAGACGATGACCGGATCCTGGCATTCCACGGCCTGCTGGATCATCCAGTAGGCGTCGTGCGGGTTGGACGGCGTGATGATGCGCAGGCCCGCTGTGTGGGCGAACAGCGCCTCAGGTGACTCGGAGTGGTGCTCCACGGAGCCGATGCCGCCGCCGTAGGGGATGCGGATGACGACGGGAACGGTCAGGTTGCCGTTGCTGCGCGCATGCATCTTGGCCAGCTGGGTAGTGATCTGGTTGAAGCCGGGGAAGACGAAACCGTCGAACTGGATCTCGCAGACCGGGCTGTACCCGCGCAGGGCCAGGCCGATGGCGGTGCCGACAATGCCGGATTCGGCAAGCGGGGTGTCCACCACGCGGTCCGGTCCGAATTCGCCGATCAGCCCGTCGGTGACGCGGTAGACACCGCCCAGGGGGCCGATGTCCTCGCCCATGAGGAGCGTCTTGGGGTTCGCGGCCAGGGTGGCGCGCAGGCCCTCGTTGATGGCCTTCGCAATGGTCATCGTCGTCATCAGTGGCCTGCCTTTGCTGCTGCGTCGTGCTGCGCGGCCGGCTCTTCGGCGCCGGCAAATCCCGCGGTGTACTCCTCGAACCATGCCAGTTCCTCGGCCACGAGCGGGTGGGCTTCGGCGTAGACGTTGGCGAAGGCGGACCGGATGTCCGGGTTTTCCAGGTCATGGGCAGTGCGCCGGACGTACGCGGCGAGCTCGTCGCCGTCGGCCTTGACCTTGGCGAAGTAGGCGTCGTCCGCCAGGCCCTCCGCGCGCAGGTACTTCTCAAGCCGCGAGAGCGGATCCTTGGCCCGCCAGGCGTCCTCCTCGTCGGCGTGCCGGTACTTGGTGGGATCATCGGCGGTGGTGTGGGCGCCCACCCGGTAGGTGAACGCCTCGATCAGCACGGGGCCCTTGCCCTGGCGGGCGTGCTCGAGCGCCCATTCGGTGACCGCGTGCACGGCGATGACGTCGTTGCCGTCCACGCGGATGCCCGGGAAGCCGTAGCCCTTGGCGCGGTTGGACAGCGGAACGCGGGTCTGAACGTTGGTGGGGACCGAGATGGCCCAGTGGTTGTTCTGGCAAAAGAAGACCACGGGCGCGTTGTAGGAGGAGGCGAAGACCATGGATTCGTGGACGTCCCCTTCCGAGCTGGCGCCGTCGCCGAAATATGCGATGACGGCCGCGTCGGGTCCCTTGCCCGCCGCAGTGGCCGCGGCCAGCTTCTGGTCACGCTGGATTCCCATGGCGTAGCCGACGGCGTGCAGCGTCTGGGCGGCCAGGACCAGTGTGTAGAGGTGGAAGTTCGTTTCCTTCGGGTTCCACCCGCCGTTGGACACGCCGCGGAACTGGCGGAGCAGTTCCGCCAGGTCCACGTTGCGCGTCAGGGCCACGCCGTGCTCGCGGTAGGTGGGGAAGATGTAGTCCTGGGGTTGGCTGGCCCGGCCGGAGCCGATCTGCGCGGCTTCCTGGCCGGTCAGGGGCACCCAGAGTGCCAGCTGGCCCTGCCGCTGGAGGGCGGTGGCTTCAATGTCGAAGCGCCGGATGGCGGCCATGTCGGCGTAGAGGCCCCGCAGGTCCTCGGGGGTGAGTTTGTCCGCATACCCGCTGAAGACGGGGTCGGTGCCGAGTGTTCCGTCAGGCCCGAGCAGCTGCACCATCTGGGCCGAGGGATCACCCATCACGGCTTCAGCATCAGCTTCCCGCTGGTCGTCTACCGCTGTTCCGTCGAACTCGGTGGAAGGCAGATGAGTGCCCATACCGTCTCCTTGCTTGCCGCATCCGGATGCAATGCAATGTCGCTGGGATATATGCCTTAGAGGGAATACATTCCCGGCAGGGCATATACAATGGCTTACTGATCCTAACTTTATCTTCGGTAGGTAGCGGAAGGGCTACTTGTTAAGCGCTAGGAAGTGGCCGGAGCCTTTGTATAGTCGGCACACAACCGAAGGAAGCGGCTGTTGGCCTCCGGCTCGCCGATGCTCACCCTGACACCCTCCCCCGGGAAAGCCCGCACGGAGAGGGCGCGCTCCCCCGCCAGCTCTGCAAACCTTGCACTTTCAGCCCCCAGGGCGAGCCAGACGAAGTTGCCCTGGGCCTCCGGAACATCCCATCGCAGCGACCGCAGGCCGGCGGTGACGCGCTCCCGCTCATCGACGAGTTTTTGTACCCTCTCCACAACCTGGGCGTAGTTCTGCAACGACACGACCGCAGCTTTTTCTGCGATTTGGGACACGGCGAACGGCGTCGCGGCCACCCGGAGGTATTGGGTCAGGTCCGGATGGGAGACGCTGTAGCCCACGCGCAGTCCTGCCAGGCCGTGCGCCTTGGAGAAGGTCCGGAGCACAATCACGTTCGGGTAATTGCGGTAGAGCGCAATCCCGTCCACGGCGTCGCTGTCCCGGACAAACTCCTGGTAAGCCTCGTCAAGCACCACCACCACGTCGGAGGGGACGGACCTGATGAAGGCCTCGGTCTCTGCCGCCTTCAGGGCCGGCCCGGTGGGGTTGTTGGGAGTGCACAGGAGAATCACCTTGGTGCGGGCACCGACAGCCGCCGCCATGGCGTCGAGGTCGTGCCGTCCGTCAGCCGTCACCGGGATCCTGACGCTTTCCGCCCCGGCGAGGCCCACACTGATGGGGTAGGCCTCGAATGAGCGCCACGCGTAAATGACCTCGTCCGCCTTGCCGTCCCCGTTCTGTCCGGCGAACGCGGCGAGGATCTGGTTGAGGGCGCCCAGGCTTCCCGCGCCGGTGACGATGTCCTCCGCCGGAACGTCGAGGAATTCGGCGAGCGCGGCACGCAGCTTGCTGCTGAGCGGGTCCGGGTAGCGGTTGAAGTCCGTTTGCCGGGCGATGGCCTCCACTACGGCAGGAATCGGCGGCAAAGGGTTCTCATTGGAGGACAGCTTGTAGCTGGCCAGCCCCTCGACGGCGGCGGGCGGCTTTCCTGCAGCGTAGCGGGGCAGCCGGTCCAGCACCGGGCGCGGCGCAATTCCGCCCGCCCTGGTCTCAGATGGGGTCATGGCCACTAGCCTAGTGCCATGGGTTCGTTTATCCTCCGGGTCATCATCAACGCCGCGGCCCTTTGGGTGGCCAGCTGGATTCTGCCGGGAATGGACATTTCCAGCACCGCAACATCCGATGCTGTGGCCAGGTCCGGCATCTCGCAGGATGCGGACACCATCGGCATCGTCCTCGCCTACCTCTTCATCGGGCTGATCTTCGGGGTGGTCAATGCGTTTGTCCGGCCTCTGGTCAGGCTCCTTGCACTGCCGATCACCATACTGACGCTGGGGCTGTTCGCCATAGTGATCAACGCGGCCATGCTGTACCTGACCGCGTGGCTCAGCAGCTACACGCCCGTCCACCTCACCATTGACTCCTTCTTCTGGACCGCGGTGTTGGCGGCGATCATCATCTCGCTGGTCTCGCTGGTGGCCGGCATCCTTCCCGGCGGACGCCGCTAGGACAGCACCCGGGTTCCGGCCGGCCCAAGTAGCAGGGTACGAAGAAACAGGTACAGCGCAGCCGCGGCTGCCCGGCCAACCGCCGAAATTGCAGTACCGACCACCCATGACCCCCCACGGCCGCGTTTCCTAGTCTGCCCATGGGCCGCCGAAAGGCCCGCTGATGGCAGTGACGGAAGCTGGGGGTCCACCAATGAAACCGCTAACAATCCTGGCCGCCGCCTGCCTGCTGCTGGCAGGCCAGGCGAGCCCGGCGCACGCCGGCGCCGCAAGAGCGGCCGCTCCCGAGGATGCAGTCCTGGGCAACGACATCTCCTGGCCGCAGTGCGGCACCGACCTGCCTGCACCGCCGGCCTTCGCGATCGTGGGAGTCAACGGCGGGCGGCCCGGCACGGTCAACCCATGCCTGGCCGGCCAGTTGGCGTGGGCGAACCTCACCCCGGCAGCGGCGGGGGGAACGCCGGCGGCCGTGTATGTGAACACCGCGGCGACGGGGCCTCTGGAGTCCCTGTGGTGGCCTGCCTCCAACGCCTACCAGGGTCGCGACATCAGCAACCCCTATGGAACGTGCGACGGGAGCGCGTCCCCGGCCTGCACGTACATTCACGGATACGCGACGGCCTACGAAGACGTCACGATGCTGCAGGAAGCGGGCGGCAGCGAAATACGCCGCACGTGGTGGCTGGACGTTGAAACGGGCAACAGCTGGCTGCCCGACACGGCCGCCAATGCTGCGGAACTGGAGGGTATGACCGCGTACCTGGTGGGCGCCGGCGCGGAGGTGGGCATCTATTCCACCGGCTACCAGTTCGGCGAAATCGCCGGGCGTATCGGTCCTGGCAGCAACCTTTACAGGCTGAAGAACTGGCTGGCGGGCGCGGAGTCCACATCCTCGGCGCAGGAGTACTGCGCGGCCGATCCCCTGACGCCGGAGGCGACCGTCACCACCACCCAGTTCACCGACGGGATCCTTGACTACAACTACCCCCTGCCCCGCCGCAGCAGCACCGGAGCCGGCTCCGCAGGCCGCCCCGCAACCCGCACCGCAACCGGAACAGAGCCGTTCCGATGCGTACGCCGAGATGCACGCGGCCCAGATCTCGTGAGCCCGGCCTGCCCGGACGCACACAGGCTCACTTGGCACCTGGCTGCGGCCGGCCGGAGAACGGGTCCCGCCGGTCCATGGGAGGAGGTGGCGGTGGCGTCTTCGACAAGGAGAAGCGCGTGGCGGTGGCCGCGCCCCCGGCACCCAGCACGGCGCCCAGCACAGCCGTGGACTGCACCAATGAGGGGTCGTTACTCAGTGCCACAAGCCGGCCGGCCTCCTCGTATCCGTCGAGCCGGTGCCCTGGGCCGAGCCCGGCGTCCTCCCCTCCCCGAACATAGAGGTCGTTGGTCATGGTGACCGTGACCTGGTTCCTGGTGTCCGGGTTCGGCATGCCGTCGCTGCCCGGCACCCAGTCGGTGCGGTGCTCCAGGTGCAGGGTATTGACCCCGGGCGGAGGCGTAATGCGTGAAATTGGCGACCCGGCGGTCAGCACGTACTTCATGCCGTAGTCATCTTGGACGCGTTGGTCGGCAGCGAGATTCATGGCGTGGATTCCGCCCTGGCTGTAGCCGACGGCGACCACGTCTGCGCCGCGCTCCGCGCCGGCATCCCGGAGCGCGGAGAGGACAGCGGCGTTGACCTGCTCCGAATTGCTGCCCAGCCCGTCCACTATGCCACCGAGGTCGAACGGATTCGTGCCGCCGTCGGCATCATTGAGCTGCGTTCCGGGGATGAGGACGATGTAGGCCTTCCTTCCGTCGTGATGGACCTCGATCACCTCGATGAAGCCGCTGCCACGTTCCTCGAGGAGCCTGACCCGTTCCAGCAGCCCTGCCGGAGACGCGTCGAGGTCGATGGCGAGGCTTTCTTCCTGTTTGACCGCGACCGGACCGGTGCGGAGTTCCGGGTCGAGGGCTTCCAGCAGTGGCCGGACTACGGGAAGATTGGCGACGGCATCCCCCGCCAATGCTTCTGCGGCCTTGCCGTTGAGGAATCCCGTGCGCCAGAAATCGATGTGTTTTTGGAGTTCCACAAGCGGAGGCGACATCCCGTGGGTCCGCTGCAGGTGGCGGATTCCTTCTTCGGCGACCTCATACTCGAACCGGCAGCTGCGGACCTGGCTGCTGATCCGTTGCAGCTCCAGCCTGACACGCTGGACCGCGTCCCGGGCCTCGCCCACGGCGGTAACCGCGGCGGTCCTGGTGCTCCGCGGGCCCTGGTGGTGGGCGCCCAGCTCCTGCCACGCCGTGAAGACCTCGTTCTCCACGGAAATTAGCCTTTCGGCGAGGTGGTCCAGCTTCGCCGCGCCAATGTCCAGCTCGTCCAGTTGGGCGGTAATTCCACCCACGCCTCCCATGATCAACAGGTTGCCGTCCGGCGCCGGCGGTGAAACGTGGACCGGGCCGCCCGAGCCTGACGGGGTTGCGTCCGCCATCAGGACCGGCCGCGATAGGAGCAATCGGAGGTCAGCACCGCATTGGCATGGGCGGCAACTGCCGCGGAGGCCTCGTGCAGCCGGTCCAGTGCGCGGCGGACCGCAACTGCCTGCAGGCTGACCGAATCCCGGTAGGCCCGTCCTGCGGGTGACTGCCATTCAAGTATCTGGATGCCATGGAAACCGGCAAGGACTTCCTCCGTACTGTCCGCGCAACGCGCCACCCTGGCCGCCAGCTCCCGCACTTCGAGGCTGGCGCGCAGCCCTGCGCCCCAGATGCCGTCCCCCAGATCGTCCGCCATGCCGGCCTCCCGCCCGCAGCCCGGGCTGCTGCTCCCTGCGGTTGAAACCCGCGCCTCAACCCTCGTGGATTCCACGCTAGGCAGGGCAAGGTCCCCAGGTAAGCGCCGCCGTCGGCTATGTGGACAAGTAACGTGCAACCCGCCGCTTAAGGCCGTGCGGGACTTCGTGAAAGAATCAGCACATGCCTGAAACTGCCGCCACAGCTGACACCCGTACGCCCTCAGGACGCCTGGCCCTCGCCGCGTCGCCTGAAAAAATCGCCCTGGGGCCGCTGGATGGCCGGTACCAGGCCGACGTCGCGCCGCTCGTCGACTACCTGTCCGAAGCCGCGCTGAACCGCGACCGCGTGGCCGTCGAAGTGGAATGGCTGATCCACCTGACCAGCAACAGCGTCCTTCCCGGCGCCGGTCCCCTGACCGGTGAACAGCAGGACCAGCTGCGCGCCATCGTCACCGGGTTCGACGCCGCCTCCGTGGCCGAGCTTGCCGAGATCGAGGCCGTCACCGTCCACGACGTGAAGGCCGTGGAGTACTACATTGGCCGCCGCCTGCCCGCCATCGGCATCGAAAACCTGACCGCCATGGTCCACTTCGGCTGCACGTCCGAGGACATCAACAACCTCTCCTACGCCCTGGGCATCAAGGGCGCCGTGGAGGACGTCTGGCTTCCCGCGGCGCGCTCCCTCGTGGCCCAGATCAGCAGGATGGCCGAGGAGAACCGCGCGGTTCCCATGCTGTCCCGCACCCACGGCCAGCCCGCTACCCCCACCACCCTGGGCAAGGAACTGGCCGTCATCGCGCACCGCCTGACCCGCCAGCTGGACCGGATCGCCAAAACGGAATACCTGGGCAAGATCAACGGTGCCACCGGCACCTACGCCGCCCACGTGGCCTCCGTCCCGGGTGCCGACTGGCAGCAGGTGTCCAGGTCGTTCGTCGAAGGACTCGGCCTCACCTGGAACCCCCTGACCACCCAGATCGAAAGCCACGACTGGCAGGCCGAGCTGTACGCCGACGTGGCCCGCTTCAACCGCATCCTGCACAACGTCTGCACGGATATCTGGAGCTACATCTCCATCGGCTACTTCGCACAGATCCCCGTCGCCGGAGCCACCGGGTCCTCGACCATGCCGCACAAGGTCAACCCGATCCGCTTCGAAAACGCCGAAGCCAACCTGGAAATCTCCTCCGGCCTGCTGGACGTCCTGGGCTCCACCCTGGTCACCTCCCGCTGGCAGCGCGACCTCACCGACTCCTCCAGCCAGCGCAACATCGGCGTGGCATTCGGCCACTCCCTCCTGGCCATCTCCAACGTCGCCAAGGGGCTGGAACGCCTCGACGTTGCCGAGGACGTGCTCGCCGGGGACCTGGACACCAACTGGGAGGTCCTGGGCGAGGCAATCCAGATGGTCATGCGCGCCGAGGCGATTGCCGGCGTCGAGGGCATGGAGAACCCGTATGAGCGGCTGAAGGACCTGACCCGCGGCCAGCGCGTGGACGCCGCGCGCATGCAGGAATTCGTGCAGAGCCTGGGCCTGTCCACGGAAGCCGAGGCCCGCCTGCTGGCCCTGACCCCGGGCAAGTACACAGGCATCGCCGACCAGTTGGTGGACCACCTGAAGTAGGGCCTGCAGCCCTGGAGGACAGTACGACGGCGGCGCCGGGCTCTTCGGGGTCCGGCGCCGTTTCCGTTGGGGCCGGCAGGAGCGGCGGCCCCAACGTCATTGCCCTCCAGCCAAAGGTGGGAAACTGGGAGCATGAAGTTGCTGCTCATCCGCCACGGCGAAACCCCCGGAAATGTGCTGGGCCAACTGGACACCGCCCACCCCGGCCCTGGCCTGACCGAACTGGGCGGGCGCCAGGCCGAGGCCATGGCACGCTCACTGGCGAACGAGCCCATCGGCGCGCTCTACGCCTCCACACTGATCAGGACGCAGATCACCGCCGAACCGCTGGCCCGCCTGCACACCCTAGATGTCACCGTCCTGGACGGCCTCCACGAAATCGAAGCAGGCTCGCTGGAGAAGCTGACGGACCACGAAGCCCACAAGCGCTACATGGGCACCGTCATCGCCTGGGCCGCCGGTGACCTGGACCGGCGCATGCCCGCCGGACCGGACGGC
Source organism: Arthrobacter sp. C152 (assembly GCF_054890965.1). Lineage (NCBI taxonomy): Bacteria > Bacillati > Actinomycetota > Actinomycetes > Micrococcales > Micrococcaceae > Arthrobacter > Arthrobacter sp. C152. The sequence continues at coordinate 159,600 of NZ_JBTZSU010000004.1, read as the reverse complement.
CACACCTTCTTCGAACGCTTCGATGCGGCCATTGCCCACGTGGCAGAGCAGGCCGCCCGCCACCGCCACGGTACAGCCGCCGTCGTCAGCCATGGCGCGGCGATCCGCACCTGGGCCGGGCTGCGGGCCGATGGCGCGGACCATGACTTTGCCGCGCGCCATGTCCTGGCCAACACGGGAATTGTGGCGTTGGAAGGCAGCCCGGATGGGGGCTGGACCCTGATCCACTGGGACGGGAGCCCGGTGGGCGGTCTCGCCCTGGCCGACCCCACCGCCGAGGATCCCACCGGCCGGGCAATGACCGGCCCCTAAACCCGCTGCCGGCGCCCCTGGAACACAGGCATGCTCCGGCAGGCCCGCGGCTCCGGTATGTCCGGCACCGGAGGCATCAGCCGCGCCGCCATGGCTGCGGCTTCCGCCGCCGTCGGCCGCTGGCTGCCATCCATGGCGGTGAGCGCACGCAGGAATCCGCTCCAGTCCCCCAGCTTGTCCGGCACGTCCGGGGACCGCAGGGTCCGGGCCACCAGGGATTCGATGGCGGTGCCCGGAAACGCCCTGGAGCCGGTAAGGAGTTCCAGCAGGACCAGGCCCGTGGCATACACATCCCACGAAGGCTCCGCCACGCCGCCGGAAGCCTGCTCGGGGCTCATGTAGTGCACGGTTCCGGACGAGATGCCCGGCTCGGGCTTGGTGCCCACCGCCGCGGCGATGCCAAAGTCGATGATCCGGACCGGGCTCCGGCGCAGGCCGCTGAGCATGAGGTTGGCCGGCTTGACGTCCCGGTGCACCAGCCCCATGGAATGCAGGTGCGCAAGCCCGGCAAACAAGGCCCGGGCCCAGCCCGCCACCTCGCCCGGACCGGGCCTGCGCAGGCGCGCTGTTTCAGCAAGGCTTGCCCCCAGGGCCAGCTCCTGCACCAGGAACGGCCGCTCCGGCAACGCCCCGGAACCGGGCATGCTGCCGGCGGCGATGAACCGCACAATGGACGGATGGGCGAGCCCACCCAGGACAGCGGCCTCATTCCGGATCCTTGCATGCCGGTTACGCCCCTCCGCTGACACCTTGACAGCGGCGTCAGGTCCTCCGGCCAGGTCCACGGCGCGGAAGACCTCGGCCGCGGATCCCCAGCCCAGGCGTTCCCGCAGCTCGTACCGCCCTGCCACGACTGTATGGCCTGCGCGGCCCTCGTGCGCCGCCAGCGCCGCGGTGCTCATGCGTGCACGTTCTCCGTTATCCCCTGCGGCGCAGTGGTGCCGTCCAGGGCGGAAGAACTCACGGGCACGGTCCCGCGGGCGCGGCAGACATGGGCGTGGTGGCGGCCACGTGGCAAAACTTCACTGAAGGTAACCAAGGCACTCACGATTCCGTCGGACTGCTTTTCGGGATAATCGTAAGCTTACATATAAGTAGACAAACTAGCTAGCTGGACTAGTTACTTTCTTTTCCTCATGCTCAGCGACTTCCAGCGCACGGGTCATCCTTTGCAGGAACTCCACCACAGTCCTGGCTTCCTCGGCGCTCAGCGACTCCGCGACGGACATCATGCGCCGGTGCATGGCCCCCAGTGTCTCGCGCACCTCATTGTCCGACTCGACGGTGGGGATCACTACCACGGAGCGGCGGTCGGACGGGTGCGCCTCCCGGCGGACATGGCCGCTGGCGACGAGCCTGTCGATCAGGGACGTGGTGGAGGCGCTGGTGATGTTGAGGAAGCTGCTGAGATCCTTGGGCACCACCTGCCTGCCGGACGCCTGGGCGCGCAAAAGGTAGCGCAGCGCCAGGATGTCCGTCTCGCCCATGCCCATCGAATCGCGGGTGGAGCGCCGGATCGCCGTTTCGGCACTCCGGTAGTCGCGCAGCGCCTTCAGGACCGCGGCGCTGTAGTCCAACTGCCCGTCGGGTCCATACCAGTAACCGGAACCCTCGTTGCCTGTGAAAACCATGCAATCATTCTAGTCCACCTTATAACTAGACCGGCGAGCAACTTGAACTTGGCGCTCCGCCTACCCGTCGCCGAGTGCTTACCCGAAGGAAACACCCGCGTAACCGCGTGCTTCTAGCCTTGGATGGCATATCCCTCCGGAGAATCGAGGCAGGCATGCAGACCAACCCGCGGCTCAACATCAGGCAGGTCCCCTGGTCCAACCCTGTGGGCGCCGACCTCCGCCGCGCGCAGCAGGCCGAACTTGATGCCCGCTTTGGCGGCCCGGACCACGAGCCCGGGCCGCCGCCGTCGGGCGCCGACTGCGCCGTCTTCCTGGTTGCTTACGACAAGGGCTCCGGGCAGCCGGTGGGCTGCGGAGGCCTGCGTCTGCTGGACGCGACAACCGCGGAAATCAAGCGCCTGTACGTCCTGCCGTACACCCGCGGGTCAGGGGTCGCCAGCTCCATCCTGGCAGCCCTGGAGGCGGAGGCCTTCAGGCAGGGCATCACCCGCATCAAGGCGGAGGCGGGGTCCGCCCAGCCGGACGGACGGAACTTTTACGGGAACTCGGGCTTCGAAGCGATCCCCAACTTCGGGCCGTACGTCGGCCTGGAGCACTCCTACTGCTACGCGAAAAGCATCAATGCCCGCAGCGCGGCCCATACCGCCATGGCATGACGGGACAGCCGCAGGCCCGTCACACTGGGAGGGGCTGCGGCGCCTTCGGCTAACCTCAGCCTATGGAAACAGCAGACATCACCTTCCGGACCCGAAAGTGGGTCCGGCCCGAAGACCTCAATGCCAACGGGACCCTCTTCGGCGGAAGCCTGCTGAAGTGGATTGACGAAGAAGCCGCGATCTACGCCATCCTGCAGCTGGGCAATGGACGTGCGGTCACCAAGTACATCTCGGAAATCAACTTCGTCAGCTCCGCCGTCCAGGGCGACCTCGTGGAAATGGGCCTGACGGCCACGCGCTTCGGCCGGACCTCGCTGACTATGCGCGCCGAGGTCCGCAACATGATCACGCGGCAGAGCATCCTCACCATCGAGGAGATCGTGTTCGTCAACCTGAATGCCGAGGGAAAGCCGGAGCCGCACGGCTACACGGAGATCACCTACGACCGGGACCGGATCCCCACGCACCACCTCACGGAGACCGCCGTCAAGGACTGAACGGCCGAGCCGCGGAGGCAGGACGACGGCGGAAGCCGGCTGCCGCCGTCGTCCCGCCGATTGCCGGCCACCAGGATTTACCTGGCGTTTACGCGCAGGGCGCCGCCCATTTCCGCCGCTGGGCCAGAGTGGACAGCCGGGCTGTTTATCGAATCGATAGCTATAACAGCCCGTTTTTTGCCATGCCCAGCTATAGGCTGTGCGGACATGCTCCGGTTCCAGTCCAGAAATGAGTCCTGATCGTGCGTAGATTGCAGAATGTGGCCGCCGCCGTTGCCGCCGTCGTCCTCCTTGCCGGCTGCGGCAGCGGCCCGGTATCCCCCGCTCAGTCCAGCGGCGCCCCCTCGGCGGCAGGCGGCTCCGGCGAAACCCTGGTGGTGTACACGAACTCCAACGGTGAAGGCCGCGGGGACTGGCTGACCGCCAAGGCGGCCGAGGCCGGATTCAAGATCGAGATCGTGGGGGCGGGCGGCGCCGATGCCACCAACAAACTGATCGCCGAGAAGAACAACCCCATCGCGGACGTCGCGTTTGGGTTGAACAACATGTACTTCTCGCAAATCAAGAACGAGGGCGCTCTGGAGGCATACAAGCCCTCGTGGGCCGGCGACGTGGACCAGGACCTCGGTGACGGGGAAACCTACTGGCCGCTGGTGAAACAGGCCATCCTGCTCGGCTACAACTCGGACAAGATCTCCAAGGATGCCGCCCCCAAGGACTGGACCGACCTGTGGACCAGGGATGAGTTCAAGAGCCGCTACGAACGCGTCACCGGCCTGGGCACCGCCACTGCGCAGCTGGTCTTCGCCGGGATCCTTACCCGCTACCGTGACGACGCCGGCGACCTGGGCATTTCCGATGAGGGCTGGAAGCAGGTGGAGCAGTACTTCCAGAACGGCAGCCCCGCGGTGGCCAAGACCGACCTCTTCGCGCGCATCGCATCCGGCGAGGTGGACATGGGCCAGATGCCGTCCTCGATCATCGCCGACCGGGAAAAGTCCTTCAAGGTGAACGTCGACACCGTGATCCCGTCCGTTGGCGTCCCCCTCGCCGTCGAGCAGGTGGCCCTGGTGAAGGGCTCCAAGAAGAAGGACCAGGCCCGGAAATTCATCGACTGGTTCGGCAGCGCCGAGACCCAGGGCCAGTTCGCCAAGCAGTTCAACTCCATGCCAGTCAACAAGGGCGCCCAGGCCCAGGCCAACCCCGAGGTGGTGGACTTCTTCGCAGACCTGAAGCAGCAGGACATCGACTGGGATTTCGTGCAGGAGAACATGGGCGCATGGGTGGAGAAGATCGAGCTCGAATACATGACGTAACCCGGCCCCGGCCAGACTCCTACCGCGAAGACAGGTAAGGCATGATCCGCTTGGACAACATCGAAGTCACCTTCGGCGACTTCACTGCGATCCCGCAGCTGGACCTCCACGTCCGGCCCGGCGAGTTCTTCACGCTGCTGGGGCCTTCCGGCTGCGGAAAGACGACGGCGTTGCGCACCCTGGCGGGCTTCATCCAGCCTGCCAAGGGCACCGTCCAGGTGGACGGCAAGGACGTCACCCGGCTCCCCAGCGACAAGAGGCAGGTGGGCATGGTGTTCCAGAACTATGCCCTCTTTCCCAGCATGAGCGTCTGGGAGAACATCGCGTTCGGGCTGCGGGTACGGAAGGAAAAACCCGCGGACAGCGACCGCCTGGTCAGGGATATCGCCCGGCGGGTGGAACTGAGCGACGAACAGCTGTCCAAGAACGTGGCAGAACTCTCCGGCGGCCAGCAGCAGCGCGTGGCCGTTGCCCGGGCCCTCGTGCTGCGGCCCAAGATCCTGCTGCTGGACGAGCCGCTGTCCAACCTCGATGCGAAGCTGCGCCACCAGCTCCGGCAGCAGCTCAAGGACCTGCAAAGCGAGTTCGGGATCACTACCGTGTACGTCACCCATGACCAGGACGAGGCGCTTGCCATGAGTGACCGCGTTGCCGTCTTCAACAAGGGTGTCGTGGAGCAGGTGGGGACGCCGCAGGAGATCTACGACCATGCGGCCACGGAGTTCGTCTGCAATTTCATCGGGGACAGCTCCACCCTCACCCCCGACTTCGTCGCAGAAGTAAACAGGCTTTCCGGTGCCCGGCTGGGCACGGGCGCCAACTCCTACCTCCGGGTGGAAAAGGCGTCACTGGCCGCGCCTCCGGAAGGCGGCTCCGCCGTCGGACTGGCCGGGACGGTAGTGTCCCGAACCTACCACGGCCTGCACAGCCGCTACGTTGTGCGCAGCCATGGCGCGGACGTCCGCCTCCTGGTCAGGGAGGACGGCGGCGCCCACCCGGAACCGGGCACGGAAACCACCGTCTACGTGCGGCCCGAACACGTGCTGCAGTACCATCCGCAGACAGGCGCCGCCCTTCGGAACGGGGACCCGGCGGTGGCCCTGCCATGAGCGGGTCTCCGGTCCGCGCGATGGTCCGCTCCCCGTTTGTCCTGGTGGTGGGAGCGGTCCTCACCTGGTTCATTGCCGCCTTCCTGGTCTGGCCCAACATCAACGTCCTCATCGCCACGTTCTTCCCGGACGGCAGCTTCTCGGGGCGGGCGGCGGAAAAGCTGTTCTCCTCGCAGCGCGCCATGAAGGCGCTGGGGAACAGCTTCCTGCTGGCGGTGGCGCTGTCCGTCACGGTCAACCTGGTGGGAATCTTCATCGTCCTGGTGACGCACTACTTCCGGATCCGCGGTTCAAGGATCCTGTTCCTGGGCTACGCCTCCACCTTCATCTACGGCGGCATCGTGCTGGCGGCGGGGTACAAGTTCATTTACGGGGACAAGGGAATCGTCACCTCGCTGCTGGCCAGGGCGTTTCCCGGAATGGACCCGGGCTGGTTTTCCGGGTTCTTCGCCGTCCTGGCCGTCATGACGTTTGCCACCACCACCAACCACATGCTGTTCGTGGCCAACGCCTTGAAGGGCATCGACTACCAGACCATCGAGGCGGCCCGGAACCTCGGCGCCTCCACGTGGACCATCCTGCGGCGCATCGTCCTGCCCATGCTCAAACCGACGCTGTTCGCCGTCACCATCCTGTCCTTCCTCACCGGGCTGGGAGCCCTGAGCGCCCCGCAGGTGCTGGGCGGCCGCGATTTCCAGACCATCACCCCCATGATCCTGACCTTCACCAACAGCCCCACGTCCCGCGACCTCGCGGCGCTGCTGGCCGTGATCCTGGGCCTGGCCACCATGATGATGCTGGCCGTGATGTCCCGGCTGGAGAAGGGGGGCACCTACTTCTCGGTATCCAAGGTGTCCTCTGAACTGCAGAAGCAGCAGATCACCAACCCCGTGGCCAACGCTGTGGTCCACGCCGTGGCGTACCTGCTGTTTGCCGTGTACACGTTGCCGGTGGTGCTCATCGTCCTGTATTCGTTCGCGGACGGGGCCGCCATCCAGACGGGCCAGCTTGCCCCGGGCAGCCTGACCTTCGACAACTACGTCCGCGTCCTCACCCAGCAGTCCGGGCTGCGCCCCTTCATTGTCAGCGTGGTGTACAGTGCGCTGGCAGCGCTGATCGCCGTCGGCGGCCTGCTCTTCGTGGCCCGCCTGCTGCAGAAATACCGCAACTGGGTGGCTTCACTCTTCGAGTATTTGCTGCACATCCCGTGGATCCTGCCCTCGGCCCTGCTGGCTCTGGGCCTGATCATCAGCTACGACCATCCGAATCCGCTGGTGGGCGGCGCGGTCCTGACGGGCACCACGGTGATCCTGCTGATCGCCTTCGTCACCGTGAAGATCCCCTTTACGCTGCGCATGCTCAAGGCGTCTTTTGCCTCCCTGAATTCCTCCCTCGAGGAGGCGGCCGCCATCATGGGCGCGCGGACGCTGTATGTCTTCCGGCGGATCCTGCTGCCGCTGGTACTGCCGGCGGCAGCAGCCATCACGGCCCTGAACTTCAACAGCCTGCTCGACGACTACGACACCGCCATCTTCCTGGCCCATCCCCTGGTCCAGCCGCTGGGCCTGGTGATCAAGGCCAACACGGACGGCGCGGAAGGCACCGAGGGGATCGCCAACACGTTCGTGTACACGGTCCTGCTCATGGTCATTACCGGCCTGACCATGTATATCGTTTACGGCAGGTCCGGGCGCCGTTCGGGCAGGAAACGCCTGCCCGGGCCGTCCGTGCCGCAGTCCCCCGGCCAGGCGCTTCCGGGCAGCCCGGCTCCCGGGGAGGATGACGCCGCCCGGCCGGCCGCCGCCGTGCGGTGAGTGCCGCCATGGTCAGTGCCGCTAAGGCCAGGGCGCGGTTCAGGAGCTGGAACTGCGGGCGACGGCGGCGCCCGGCTTCCGCCCCCGGGCAAGGCTGAGCAGCCGGTCGCGGAAGGGTTGGGCGCGTTCCGCGAGCGCGATGCGCCCCATCGCCGTCGACGCCACGCTCAGGGCCTGCGTCCTCAGCCGCCGCTGCCGGTCGTAGGCACGGAGGGCCTCGGCTTCCGGCAATGTGTTGAGGAGATCCCCGAGGGTGACAGCGTCCACGAGGGATTCGCAGGCGCCGCGGCCCAGCGTAGGCATCATGGCGTGCGCGGCGTCCCCAATGAGCACGGTCCGTCCATGGATGTAGGAGCCCAGGCGCGGGACAGTCCACAGCCGCTGGACCAGGCATTCGTCAGCCGTGGCTGCGGCCAGCGTGCGGCGTATGGCTGGCGCGTGGCCGGCATACCGTGCCCGGGCCTGCTGCAGGACCGCCGCCGGATCAATCCCGTAGGGGCCGCCTCCGGACCGGTAGCTGGCGTACCAGAACGAGCCGCCGCGGGCCGCCGCCATGCCGAAGAGGTCACCGCGGCCCCAGTATTCGCCCACCTCGTCCGGACCGACCGGGGTGGAAAGGGTGCCCCGGAGCGCAAGGTACGGCGTGAGCCGTGCAGCGGTGCCCGGGCCCCAGACCTCTCGGCGGACCACGCTGTGGACGCCGTCGGCACCCACCACCAGGCTGCCGTCGGCGGGCAGGGCCTGCACGTTCATGGTGGTGCGAAGGACGGTTCCGGGCACCGCACCGTCGAGCAGCCGCAGCAGGTCCACTCGGGAGATGCCGAACATGTCCCCTGCGTTGACCGTGATCCAGGGCGCGCCCTGGGCGTCCCGGACCGATCCGCTGCCAAGCACCGGGCTGACGGCCCCCGCCTCGTCGAGTATCCCCAGCCGGTCCAGTGCACGCTGGGCGTTGGGCCACATGCCCAGCGCGTTGCCGACGTCCGGAAGCTCCGGCCGTTTCTCATATACCGTGACGTGGAACCTGTCCGGGTCCAGGCACGCCGCCAGTGCCAGCCCTGCGATTCCGCCGCCGATGATCGAAATCCCGTTCATGGTGCAAAGCTACTACTTTTGTAGTAATTCGGGAAGGGGTGACGGCCCCCTGTCATTAGACTGGGGCCATGCCTGACCGCCGGACCCACCTCCTTGATGCCGCACTGAAGGTAGTGGCGGACAGGGGACTGAAGGGCCTCACCCACCGGGCAGTGGATGCTGCGGCCGGCCTGGCCGAAGGGACCACGTCGAACTACTACCGCAACCGCACGGCCCTGGTGGAAGCGGTGCTGGAGCGCCTGCTCGAGTTGGACGGGGCACTCCTGCAGGACACCGGGCCGGCCGGTCCGCCGCGCAGCGTCTCGGAACTGGCGGACCAGCTGGCCGGCTTGGTGCTGGCGCTGGCCGGACAGCACGCGGGCCTCACCCGGGCGCGGCTGGCTTTTTCGCTGGACCACCCCGAGGCCGTGACCGCCGGCCATCTGCTGCTGGTGCGCAACCTGGAGCAGGCGCTCACCAACCTGGGGGTGGCGGACGCAGCAGCCCGGGCCCGCGATGTGGCGGATTATGGCGACGGCCTGCTGCTGCACCTGCTCACCGTCCGGCGGGATGACAGGCCGGATCCCGCCGCCATCGCCGCGGCCGTCCGGCGGCTGCTCGCGCCCTGAAGCGGAAGCAGCCGCCCGCCGTCGTCATGTCCCTCAGGACGCGCCCGGCCAGCCGGTGTAGGCCTCTGCAAGGTAGGCCATGCCGTGCCGGGATGAGACCACGGAGTTCAGTTCGCCCAGCTGGCGGGCGCGGGAAAAGTCGTCAGCGTCCGCCGGGGTGTGCAGCATGGTGGTCATCCAATAGGAGAACTGCTGCGCCTTCCAGACTCTGGCCAGGGCGCGGTCGCTGTAGCCCTCGAGGAGCGCGCCGGAACCGGAGTTGTAGTGGCTGTCCAGGCCCTCGAAAAGGACCTTGACGTCGTTGATGGCCAGGTTCAGGCCCTTGGCCCCGGTGGGAGGCACCGTGTGCGCGGCGTCGCCGGCCAGGAACAGGTTGCCGTAGCGCATGGGAGCGTGGACGAAGCTGCGGAAGGGCAGCACCATCTTTTCCAGGACCGGGCCTTCCTTGAGCTCGAAGCCGTTGCCGTTGACGCGGCTGCGGAATTCGGCCCAGATCCGGTCATCGTCCCATTTGGCAACGTTCTCTTTGGGGTCGCACTGGAAGTACATCCGCTGCACGGTTTCGGTGCGCTGGCTGATCAGGGCGAAGCCGTTGGCGGAGTTGGCGTAGATCAGTTCGTCGGAGCTGCGCGGGGCCTCGGCCAGGATGCCGAACCAGGCGAAGGGGTACTCGTGGAAGTACCACTTGCGGTGGGCCTCGGGGATCTGGAACCGGCAGTGGCTGCGGGAACCGTCCGCGCCCACCAGGAAGTCGGCCTGGATCTCGAATTCGGTTCCGTCCGCGTCCGTGAACCAGACCTTCGGCTTACCCTCGAGGTCGTGGACGGAGGTTTCCGTGACGCTGTAGCGGACGTCCCCGCCGTCGTCCTTCCTGCGTGCGGCAAGGTCCAGGAACACGTCGGTCTGGGGGTAGAGCCACACCGACTCCCCCACCAGGTCCTTGAAGTCGACACGGTGGCTTTCGCCGTTGAACCGCAGTTCGATGCCGTCGTGCCGGTCGCCGTCGCGCAGCACCCGGTCCGAGACGCCGCTGTCCACCAGCAGGTTGACGGTCCCGTGTTCCAGGATGCCGGCGCGCACGGTGTGGGCAATCTCTTCATGGCTGCGGATTTCAATGACCGTGGAGTCGATGCCGGCCTTGGCCAGAAGATGGGAGAGCATCAGCCCGGCGGGGCCGCCGCCCATGATGGCCACCTGCGTGGAAATGGTCTTGCGTGCCATGGTTCTTCTCGCTTCGTTGCGTGGCCCCGGGTGGGGCGGAGATTGGGTGCTTCTGGCATCCAGTGTGCGCGGGGAGCCGTGACTGCTGTTACACCAATTCCGTTGAACGGATCAGGAATCTGCCATGTTCCGGGCGATTCCCCGGGCGGCCGTCTGCAGGGCGGGCACCAGTGCCTGCAGCCGCATCTCGCGCAGCGGAACCACGACGCCGAGCGAGGCCACGGCGCGCTTCCTGCGGTCCAGGACGGGGACGGCGATGCCCCAAGTGTCGGGGTCCACCACGCCCTTGAGCTGGGCAAAGCCCTGGCGCGCCGCGTCGCCCAGGAGCGCGCGGAGGGCGTCCGCAGTGAGCTTTCCCCCGGGATCGGCGAACTGGCCCAGGTAGTCGTTCTGGACCGCCTTGTCCTGGTGTGCCATCAGGGCCAGTCCCGCGGACGAAACGTGGATCGGCATCCGGCCGGCCACCTGCGCACGGTTGGCCACCGAGCCGCGCCGCGACAGCCGCTCGACGAAGAGCACTTCCCAGCCGTCCAGTACGGCCAGGTTCACATTCTGGTTCAGGACCTGCTGGATGTCCTCCATGAACGGCATGGCAGCCTGGCGAAGGGCGAGCGTGGGGGACGTGCGGTTCACCAGTTCCCACAGCCTCAGCCCGGGCCGCACCATGCCGCCGGGGGACGCCTCGAGCAGCCCGTGCGCGGCAAGCTGGCCCACCAGCCGGTGGGTGGTGGTGAGCGGCAGGTCCGCCCGCCGGGCCAGTTCGCTGAGCTGCAGGGCGGTGACGTCCTGGGGGAAGGCGGAGATCAGCCGGACGATCCGGTCCACCACCGAGTCGCCGGATGGGGAATTTGCCACTGCCGCACTCCCTTCCGGCCCGCGCGCCTTCCATTCAACGGGAAGTCCAGCGTACCGCGGGCCTGGCGCAGGGGCACCACTGGCGGTCAGGCCGTCGTCGCCGGTTGTTTCCTGCGGCGCTGTACCCGGCGCCAGACGCCGGGTGCCAGCACCACGGCGATGCCGACGGCGGCACCAATGACCGTTTCGATGATCCGGTCACGGAGCAGGACGGCGGGGGACGCCGGAACCACCAGGAGGGTGGAGACCAGGGCGAGCGGCGTCACGAAGACCTGGGCCAGCAGGTACTGGCGGATGATGAACATTTCAGCGCCGAACTGGCAAAGTGCCATGACCAGCACCGTCTGCCAGGGCTGCAGGCCCACCAGCAGCACCGCCGCCAGGACCAGCAGGCCCAGGACGGTGCCGATGATCCTTTGGAGTCCGCGGCGCACCCGGTGCCGCGTGCTGTGCCCGACGAGCGGCACCACGGCCGCCACCATGGCCCAGTAATTATGGCCAAAGCCCAGGGTTTCCCCGGCCCAGGTGGCCAGGGAGCCGGCAAGTCCTGCGGCCACCAGGTAACCGAAGCCCTCGAGCCACGCTGCCCGCTTCTCGGCGGCGGTCCGGCGGATGCGCGGCGGCCTGGTCCAGGGCGTCCGGTGGCTGGGCAGGATCCGGGAGGAGAAACCGACCAGCAGGCAGAACGCTGTGGTGAGGACGGACACCAGCATGCCCTGCCAGAGGGGCGGCTGGTTGGGGATGGACGCGATGGCCGCGAACGCGAAGATATGGAACAGTGATCCGGCAGGACGCAGGCGCAGCCAGGAAATAGCCACCGAGCAGCCGCCGGCCACGAGGGTGGTGGCCAGGACCAGCAGCCAGGTGTTCGCGCCGGCGTCCAGGTTCCAGGCCGGGCCCATCCTGGCCGCGAGCGCCGCCAGCAGGATGACCAGCAGCATCAGCAGCCCTGCCCGCAGCTGCAGCACGAACCGCGCGCCGTGCGGCTCCCCGCGGCCGTAGATACCGGCGAAAGCGCCAAACGACGCGAAGATCGCAAGGTCCAGCCGGCCCAGGAGCAGCAGGGTGATCAGCGGGACGAACACACCCACTGCGCACCTCAGCGCCGGATGATGGTCCTTGTTGCCGGGGGCAATGCTGAACATCTCGGCCATGATCTTCAAGGGGTAACAGCGCCTTCCTGCAGGGTGGATTCCGGTGGGCGGCCGCGCTGACGTTCCTGCCCTAAATCCTACGGGGCGGGCGGCCCATGCCGGGCCCGGCGTTCCCATGAATGGAATGCGGAAGCAACGCGGCCGAAACAGCAGGGGCCGATGCTTGGATCATGAAGCCCCGCCCCTGGAACAGCCCGGCAGCGGACCTGCGCTGCGAAGTCTGCGGCCTGATGCCCGAGCCCCCAAGGACGCGCCAGACCATGGCCAGCATCGCAGCGATGCTTCCGGTCGAGCTGCTGGTCCACGCTCTGGTGGTGGAGGCGCACCTTCCCTACCTGGCCAAGGTCATGGTGCTGACCCTTACCGCGACGGCACTGGCCATCTGGGTGGCAGAACCTTCTGCCGCACGGCTGCTGCGCGGCTGGCTCCACGCACCGGCGCTGCGGCACCGCAACCGGCTGGCTGCGGCGCCTGCCCTGTGGCGGGCGCGGACCGTGCTCGGCGACAATCCCGGCGCGCTGCAGCGCATCACCAAGGCAATTGCCCGGCTGGATACCAACATTTTGGGCATCCACGTCCACCCGGTATCCGGGGGAGTGCTGGACGAATTCGTTCTCTCGGCCCCCGGCTGGGTGGGCGAGCGGGAACTGCTGCTGGCATTGCACGACGGCGGGGGAACCAGCGCGCAGGTATGGCCAACCACCGCCCTGGCCATGGCAGACGGGCAGACCCGGGCGCTGAGCCTCGCGGCGCGGATCGCTGCCGCCCCGGACGAACTGCCCCTGGCGGTGGCCGAGCTGTTGCACGCAAGGATCGTGCCGCCGTCGGACGAGGGCAGCAAAGGGCCCGACGACGGGACGCGCCTTAAGATCCCGACGGCATGGGAGGGACCCATCACCTTTTCCCGGCCGGGCGAGCCGTTCACTCCGGCGGAGTCGGCCCGGGCCCACCGGTTGGCTGAGCTGGCTGAAACTATGGCTTATCGGCCGGCCGGGTCCCCAGCAGCACGTTGAGACCCCATCCCACTACGGTGATCAGGATGATGGCCCCGGCCATGGAGGCGAGCTGGACCGGCGTGGACAGGATCCCGAGGCTGATGATCAGCGTGGTGGCACCGGCGGGTGGGTGGGGCAATCCGAGCCAGGTCAGGACGAGGGTTGTCAGGCCCACCGACAGGACCCCGCTGAGGACATGCAGCGCAGTCAGTCCGCCCACCGGAGCGGAGGGCTGGTCCTGCAGGCCGAAAGCGTAGAGGCAGAGCGCCCCCGCCACGAGCCCCACGCCGTGGCCCACCACCGTGTTGACCGGCCTTGACGCCTTCTGTTCAGGGGATTCGAAAAACAGCATCACCGTTGGGCCGAGGCTTGGGAAGAGCCAGGGGAGGTGAAGGAGGAGCCCCACCAACCCACTCGCAGCAAGCACCACAACGCTGAGGACGGCCGCATAGAACCCGCTCCCCGGCTTGCCCCAGCGGTCCTTTGCGCGTTGCAGCAGTGGCGTCTCCATGGCGGTTCCTCCTTGCAGTCGGCGTGCCGGTCCCTGAGTTTTGGGGGACCTTTCACCGGCTACGTACCCCGGGCCGCCAGTCACAATCCGTTTCTTCGCAAGCCCTGCGCCATCTGAAGGCAAACCCCTTGACAGTAACGTGGCTCACTCCTACCTTTGTTTTGGGATCCCAAATTGGGATCCCAAAACTGAAGCCCCGCCCGACGCTCCGGATCATCCCGGCGACTTCCCAGCCAAGGGCGGACCTGCCCCGCGCACCGCCTTCCACATTGCCATTCGCAACCATTCCCCGTAACTTCCCCGTGAAGGAGAAGCTGTGTCCATCCCAAACACTGAAACAACGGCCACGCCCGACGAAGCCACCGCCGGAACACCCGGAAAGGACGGCACGCAACGGCGCAGCGCCGTCCGCTGGCGCCTGTTCCTGCTGCTCCTGGTCCTCGTGTCCGTCAACTACATCGACCGCGGATCCATCTCGGTCGCACTGCCCATCATCCAGAAGGAATTCAACCTCCCCCCAGAACTCGTGGGCCTCCTGCTGTCCGCCTTCTTCTGGACCTACGCCCTGATGCAGGTTCCGGTGGGATGGCTGATCGACAAGTTCGGCCCACGCAAGGTGATGACCGCGTCCTGCATCGGCTGGGGTGCCGCCACCGCGGCGTCCGGCATGGCCGGCGGCTTCCTGAGCATGTTCATCGCCCGGCTCGGCATCGGCGTCACCGAGGCAGGGGTGATGCCCGCCGGCGGCAAGCTCAATGCCATCTGGATGCACAGGTCCGAACGCGGCCGCGGCGCCACCATCCTGGACGCTGGAGCACCCCTGGGCGCCGGGCTGGGCGGCATCATCATCGCCGGGCTCATCGCCTCCACCGGCAGCTGGCGCTGGGCCTTCGTCATCGCCGGCGCCGCCACCGTCCTGATGGGCATCGCCGTCTGGTGGTACGTGCGGGACAACCCCCGCGAACACCGCGGGGTCAACGACGCTGAAGCCTCCTACATTGAAGCCTCGCACGCCGCCGAGGATGCCGAGGCGGCGCGGGACGGCAGCAAGGGCAAACGCGCACTGCTCCCCTACCTCAAGTTCCGCTCCTTCTGGGCCATGTGCCTGGGCTGGCTCGGCTTCAACGGAGTCTTCTACGGCCTGCTGACCTGGGGACCCCTGTACCTGGCCCAGGCCAAGGGCTTCGACCTGAAGACCATCGGCTGGTCCACCCTGGTGATCTTCGGCGCAGGCTTCGTGGGGGAAATCATCGGCGGCACCATCGCCGACAAATGGCGGGCCTCCGGCGCCTCGGCCAACCTGGTCATGCGGACCCTGCTGGGCATCTCCAGCGCCATCGTGGTGGGCGGCCTGGTGGGCGTGACCGTGGTACCGGACGCCACCACCGCCGTGGTCCTGCTCTCGCTGGTCCTGTTCTTCCTCCGCTGGGTGGGCCTGTTCTGGAGCATCCCGTCCATCCTCGGCGGACGCACCAACGCCGGCGTCCTGGGCGGTGCCATGAACCTCAGCGGCAACATCTCCGGCTTCGTCACCCCCATCGTCGTCGGCCTGATCGTGGGGGCCACGGGCTCCTACACCTGGGCGCTGCTGTACTTCGTCGGCTCCGCCATCATCATGGGCGCATCGGTGCTGACCCTGAACTACAACAAGCGGCTTCCTGTCTAAGCTAGCCCTCGCAGGCAACCCGCAAACAACGCCCCCGCCGCCGGGAGCAGTGCACTACAAGAATCCGAAATGGAGCGTCATGCTGACCGCAGAAGAGACCCAGGACAAGGACCGCCCCCTCCGCGAGACCGTCCGGGACACCCTCCGCACCCGGATATTCGAAGGACACTACGCTCCCGGCACGCGGCTCGTGGAACGCGACCTCGCCGCCGAATTCTCCGTGTCCCGGCTGCCCGTCCGCGAGGCCCTGCGCATGCTGCGCCAGGAGGGGCTCATCAGCGACCGCGGCGCACGCGGGGCGGAAGTGAGCAGCCTCAGCGCCAAGGACGTGGAGGACCTCTTCGACGTCCGGCAGTCCCTGGAGGTCCTGGCCTGCCGGCTCGCCGCCCGGCGGGCCACAAAGGATGACCTTGCCTACCTCAAGGGGCTGCTGGACGACGCGGAAGGCTACCTGGCCAAAGGCGCCGTGATGGAGGCACACCGCTCCAACAGCGAATTCCACGACGCCATCACCGGCATCGCGGACAACAACTTCCTCAAGTCCGCCCTCGAACCCCTCCAGGGCCGCATGCACTGGCTGTTCCGCCACGTCAGCGACCTGCCCGAACTCATCAGCGAACACCGCGAACTCTACGCCGCCATCGCCAGCGGCGACCCGGACCGGGCAGCCGCCCAGTCCGCATCCCACATCGGCAAGTACCGGGAGCAATTCCCCGAGGACTTCCAGAAGACCGAACCAGATTTCCACCGGAAGAGAAAATGAAACTCCTGGTCATCAACCCCAACATCAGCGACGATGTCACCGCCCTGATCGAAGCCGAGGCGCTCCGGTCCGCCGGCCCCGGCACGGACCTGGTGCTCCGGACCGCCGGCCACGGCGTGGAGTACATCGAAACCCGCTTCGAGTCCCTCATCGCCGCGGGAGCAGTGGCCGAGATCATCGCCGAACAAACCCGCCCCGGAGCGGATCCGGTGGACGCCATCGTGGTGGCAGCCTTCGGCGATCCCGGCATGCCGGCCCTGAAGGAACTGGCAGAGGTGCCCGTCATCGGCATCACCGAGGCCGCGCTGTGCGCAGCGGCGCTGCAGGGGCACCGGTTCTCCATCATCGCGATCTCCGACCGGATCAAACCCTGGTATCGCGAATGCGTGGAGGGATTCGGCCTCGCCGGCCGGCTCGCCTCCATCCGCTCCATCAACGAGTCCCTCAACGGCATCGGCGCCGTCCAGCAGGACTTCAAGGAAACCCTGCTGGCACTGAGCCTGCAGGCCGTCACGGAGGACGGCGCCGACGTCGTCATCCTGGCGGGCGCCCCGCTCGCCGGGCTGGCCCGGGACCTCCGCGGCCGCATCCCCGTCCCCGTGGTGGATGGAATCTCCGCCGGCATCCGCATGGCGGAGGCCGTGGCCGGCCTGCAGTCCGGCCCGCACCGCGCCGGGGCCTTCGCCCCTCCCCCCGCCAAGGACCGCAAGGGCCTGTCCGCGAACCTGGACGCGGCCTTGTCCGCCCGCCAGGAAACCGCCGGCACGCCCCAGCCCGCGGCCTAACCAGACTTCAGACACCCAAGGAGGACACCGATGTCCAACCAGCCAGACCTTGTCATCGCCCACGCCACGGTGGTCAACAGCTTCGGCCGCCAGGCAGCCCACATCGTCGTGCAGGACGGGCGCGTCGCCGCCCTCCTGGACGCCTCGCAGCCCGTTCCCCCGGCGGACCGCACGATCGATGCCACGGGCAAGCTGGCCATCCCCGGCGGCGTGGACGGGCACTGCCACGTGGCCCAGGTGACCGGGCGCTTCCGCACCCTGGACGACTACCGCACCACGTCCACGGCCGCGCTCTGGGGCGGCACCACCACCATCATCGACTTCGGCATCCCCCGGGACGCCCAGGAGACCCCGCTGGCCGCCGTCCTGCACAAGAAGGAACTGGCAACCCAGTCGCGCTGCGACGTCGCCCTCCACGGCGCAGTGATCAGCTGGGACGAAACAGTTCCGTGGCAGCTTGAGCAGCTTGCCGCCGAGGGCGTGCGCTCCGTGAAGATGTACACCACCAACCGCGGCACCACCATGGCCGACGGCGACACCATCCTGAAGGTCATGCGCGAAATGGCACGCCTGGACGGCCTCACCTACATCCACGCCGAACACGACCCCATCATCGCGGACTGCACCGAACAGCACGCCCAGGACGGCCGGATCGGGATCGAACACCTGCACCGGACGCGGCCCGAGCTGGCCGAGGAAACCTCGGTCAAGGAAACCCTCGCCCTGGCCGAATACACGGGTGCACCCGTCTACTTCGTCCACCAGTCCACGCCCGGCGCCGTGGACCTGGTGACCGGGGCCCGGGCACGTGGCCTTGAGGCCTTCTCCGAAACCTGCCCGCACTACGTGACCCTGGACGACTCCGTTTACTCCTCCGCGTTTCCGGAGTGGTTCGCCTGCTGCCCGCCCATGCGCAACCCGGACACGGTGGCCGCGCTCAAGGAGCGGCTGGCGGCCGGCGCCATCCACATCATGTCCTCGGACCACTCCTGCTACGACCTTTCGCAGAAGCGCGAGCGCACCGACGACGTGCGCTTCATGCCGCACGGGCTGCCCGGCGTGGAAACCCGGATGCCCGTCACCTTCACGGCCATGATGTCCGCCGGCGCCACGGTGGAGCAGTTCGTCAGCGCCTTCGCCGCCGAACCTGCGCGGATCAACGCGCTGCCGGGGAAGGGCCGCATCGCCGAAGGGTTCGACGCCGACCTGGTGGTCTTCGACCCGGCCGAGGAACGCCGCGTTGACGGTGCTGCGCTGCACATGGGAACCGACTTCTCACCGTTCGACGGGAAGGCGCTCACGGGCTGGCCCGCCGTCGTGGTTTCCAACGGACGCGTGGTCCTGGACTCGGAGGGCTTCCACGATCCCGGCGCCGCCGGCCGCTTCATCCACCGCAACGGTTTCCGGCAACACCAGTCCGCACCAGACGCCGCCCAGCTGTCCGCCGCCATCTCTTAGGAGCCCCGATGCCCGCAACAACCCGCCCCCGCCGGATCGGCATGATCGTGCCGTCCTCCAACACCTGCCTGGAACCGCAGACGTACCGCATCCTGGGCGCCCGCACCGACGTCACCGTCCATTTCACCCGGATCCCGGTCACCCGGATCGCCCTGGATGACTCCTCCAACCGCCAGTTCGACCCCGCCGTCATGCGGGAGGCGGCACAGCTGCTGGCGACGGCGGACGTGGACGTGATTGCCTGGAACGGCACGTCAGGCTCGTGGCTGGGTTCGGCGCACGACCAGGAACTGGCCGCGGAGATCACCGGCGCCACCGGCATCCCGGCCACCACCTCCACACTGGCCTACCTTGAAGCGTTCCGGACGTTCGGCACGGAGCGGATCGGCCTGTTCACGCCCTACACGGAGGACGTGAACCGCCAGGTCATCGCCTCGTATGAACGTGAGGGCATCAAGACCGTGGACCACCGGGCGCTCGGCCTGAGCGACAACGAGTCCTTCGCCCGGGTCTCCGATGACGAGATGCGCCCCGGCTCCCTGGAACTCGCGGCCGCCGCCCCCGATGCCCTGGTGTACCTGTGCACCAACCTCTACGGCGCCAACATCACCGCGGAGATCGAGGAACGCACCGGGGTGCCCGTCCTGGATTCCGTGGCCGTCACGCTCTGGCACGCCCTGAAGCTGGCGGGCGCGCCGCTGCTGGACCCCCGCTGGGGCCGGTTGCTGGGCTGACGGCCCCGCGCCTCAAGAGTCCCTACATCCGCAGGGTCAGGGCACCGGGCTCCATGGTCATGAGCACGTGCTTGCCCTGGCCCTCGTGGTCGCCGTCCAGCTGGTAGTCGTCGTTGTGCTCCAGGGTGATCTCCACCGTCTTGCCCTGGAAGTACTCCACCGCGGTGTCCCTGGTCCGCCCCTTGCCGATGATGCCGGCCAGCACTGACAGCCAGCCCAGCTTGCCGTGGTGGGGGGCCAGCACGGCGATGTCCAGCAGACCGTCGTCCACCTTGGCGTCCGGGAAAATCTCCAGGCCGCCCTGGACTTTCCCGCAGTTGCCCACCATCACGCTGCGGACGCCGCGGTGCACCACGGTCTTTCCGTCAATCTCCACCGTGGCCTTCACGGGCTTGCCGGGCAGGTTCCGGATCCCGGCGTCCACGTACGCCAGCCAGCCAACCTTGTCCTTCAGGTCCTCGTTGGTGTCGGCCATGATGGTGGCGTCGTAGCCCACGCCGGCCATCACCAGGAACAGCTGGTCCTTGTCGGGGTCGTTGCGCCGCGCACGGACGACGTCGATCTTCCGTTCGGTCCCGATCAGGGCCCCGGCCATGGCACCGTCGTAGTCGGTGACGTCCATGCCCAGGTTGCGGGCCAGCAGGTTCCCGGTGCCCAGCGGCAGCAGGCCCATGGGGGTGTCACCGCCGGAGAGCACCTCGGCGACGCAGCGCACGGTGCCGTCCCCGCCGGCGGCGATGACGATGTCCGCGCCCTGCGCCAGGGCCTCCTTCGCCTGGCCCACGCCGGGATCCTCCTTGGTGGTCTCCAGCCAGATGGCCTCGCCCCACCCGTTCTCCACGCAGTGCTTGGCCACCAGTCCGCGCACGTCAATGTCCACCGGCTTGGCGGGGTTGACGATGATGGCGGCGCGTTTGGGGGAGGTGGAGCTGTTGGCAGTCATGGCGTCCTTCGGTGGCGGATGGAAAGCAAGCTTCTGGAAGAAGGGTAACCCGCCGCAGCGGCGGTTCCGCGCTACAGCGCCTTGACTGCCCCCAGCACCTGGGCCAGCGAGTCCTTGGCGTCCCCGAACAGTAGCGAGGTCTGCGGTTCGTACAGCAGGTCGTTCTCGATGCCGGCGAAGCCAGGGCGCATGGAGCGTTTGAGGAACACCACCTGCCGGGCCTGCGCCACCTCCAGGATGGGCATCCCGTAGATGGGCGAGCCGGCGGACGTCTTGGCGGCAGGGTTCACCACGTCGTTGGCCCCCACCACCAGGGCCACGTCCGTCGTCTTGAACTCCGGATTGATGTCACCCATCTCCTTGAGCGACTCGTAGGGCACGTTGGCCTCGGCCAGCAGCACGTTCATGTGCCCCGGCATGCGTCCGGCCACGGGATGGATGGCAAAATCCACGTCGATCCCGCGGGCCTGCAGGGCTTGGGCCAGTTCCGCGGCGGTGTGCTGGCCCTGGGCCACGGCCAGCCCGTAGCCGGGTACGATGATCACCCGCTGGGCGTACCCGAGCAGGACCGCCACGTCCTCAGGCGAGGACGAACGGACCGGACGTTCGCTCACGGCGGTGGAGCCCGCCGTCGACCCTCCCCGGAACGCGCCGAACAGGATGCCCGCGACGCTCCGGCCCATGGCGGCGGCCATGGCCCGGGTGAGGATGGTACCGGACGCGCCCACCAGCGTGCCGGCCACCACCAGGAGCACGTTGCCCAGCACCACGCCGGACGCCGCGACGGCGAGGCCCGTGAAGGCGTTCAGCAGCGAAATGACGATCGGCACGTCGGCGCCGCCCACCGGCAGCACCAGCAGGGCACCGGCCACCAGGCCCAGGCCCAGCAGCAGGCCCGCGAGCGCCGGCGAACCGGCCAGCACCACGGCAACGCCGCAGGCCACAGCGGCGAGCAGCACCGCGCCCATCACCACCGGCAGCCCCGGGAACACCACAGGGCGGGTGGTCATCAGTTCCTGCAGCTTGGCGAACGTCACCGCGGAGCCGGCGAAGGACACGGCGCCGACGAGCAGCGTGAACACGATGGCAAGCCGGACCCAGGGGTTGTCCGTATGGCCCAGTTCCAGCAGTGCCACCAGGGCCGCGGCGCCGCCGCCCACGCCGTTGAACAGTGCCACCAGCTGCGGCATCTGGGTCATCTTGACGCGCCGGGCCACGGGTGCGGCAACGGCGCTGCCCACGGCGATGGCACCCAGGATCCACGGAATGTTGTCCAGCCGGGCCGACAGGAAGACCGCGACGACGGCGATCAGGGCGCCGAGGGCCCCCACCAGGTTTCCGCGGCGGGCAGTCCGGGGGGAGCTGAGCCCGCGCAGCGCCAGGATGAAGCAGACCGCCGCGGCCAGGTACAGGAGGGAGGTCCAGACGGGATCGAGAAGGCTCATTTGCCCTCCGCCTTCTGTGCGGTGCCGGACTGTGCGGCACCCGTTCGGGCGGTGTCCTTCCTGGCGTGGAACATGTGCAGCATCCGGTCCGTCACCACGAAGCCGCCCACGAGGTTGGCGGTGGCAAGGACGACGGCGAGCAGCGCCACGGCCAGGACCAGCGGCTCAGTTGCCTGGCCGGCCACGATGATGGCCCCCACCAGGATGATGCCGTGGATGGCGTTGGCACCTGACATCAGCGGCGTATGCAGCGTGCTGGAGACCTTGGACACCACCTCGAAGCCGACGAACACCGCCAGCACCGTCACCGTCAGCAGGGCCATGCCGTCCATCAGAGCGCTCCTTCCCGTGCAGCGGGCGCGGCACGTTCGGCCAGCAGGGCCGCCGTGGGCTGGTGCCGCACGGCCCCGTCATGGGTCAGGCAGGCACCGGCCACCACTTCGTCGTCGAAGTCCAGGGCGGATGCGCCGTCCCGGACCAGCAGGGCCAGCAGGTTGGCCACATTCTTGGCGTAGAGGCGGGAGGCATCCGACGCCATCGCCGAGGCCGGGTCCTTCAGGCCCACCAGGGTGACAACGCCGGTGCCTTCGGCCGTGGGGATGGGAATGTCCTGGCCGGGCACCGATCCCTCCACGTTGCCGCCGGACTCCGCGGCGAGGTCGACGACGACCGATCCCGTGCGCATCCCCTGCACCATCTCGCGGGTCACCAGGAGGGGCGCGGGACGGCCGGGGACTGCCGCCGTCGTAATCAGCACGTCCGCCTGGGCCACGTGCGGGGCCAGCAGCTGCCGCTGGCGGGTGCCGGCATCGGAACTCAACTGCCGGGCGTAGCCGCCGGCCGCCTCCGCCGTCTCCACGTCCAGCCGGATGAAGGTGCCGCCCATCGACGCCACCTCATCGGCCGAGGCGGGCCGGATGTCGTTGGCGAAGACCCTGGCACCCAGCCGCTTGGCGGTGCCGATGGCCTGCAGCCCCGCCACGCCCGCCCCGAGGACCAGCACCCGGGCCGGCGGAACAGTGCCGGCCGCCGTCATGAACAGCGGAAAGAACCGGGGCAGCCGGATGGCCGCCTCAAGGACGCAGCGGTAGCCGGCCACCAGCGCCTGGGAACTCAGCGCGTCCATGGACTGGGCGCGGGAGATGCGGGGCACCAGCTCCATCGCGAAGGACGTGATGCCGGCATCGGCGAGCGCCTGAACAGTGGGCAGCTCGGACGACGGCGACGCCAGGCCCACCGTGACGGCGCCCCGGGGCAGGGCCGCGGCGGTGTTCGGGTCCAGCGGCCGGACGTGGGCCAGGACGTTAAGGCTGCCGTAGTCCAGCCGGGGAACGATGGCCGCGCCGGCCTGCCGGTAGTCCTGGTCGGGGTACCCGGCGGCCTCCCCGGCGCCGGCTTCCACCAGCACGTCCAGGCCCAGGCCTCTTAGCTGCTTCACAGTGTCCGGGGTGGCGGCAACGCGCCGTTCGCCCTCCCGCAGTTCCCGCGGAACGCCCAGTTTCACCCGCCGACTCCCCTTCCTGACGAGCGCGGCGGCGGCTCTGCTGCACGCGCTGCCCTGAGTCTAGATCGCCGCGGTCTGCTGCGGGAGTAGGGTGGCGGGCTTGGTGGCAAACAGTTATCTGCTGCCCCTGTACGGAACTGCGCACCGAGACCCGGCGTGGGTGCGCAGGGGCAGTCCGTGCGCAGTGAAAGCCCCAGGCAGGGCGCAGCCCGGGCCGGCGTAGAGGGTCAGCCGCCGGCGGTGTGGACCGGGCCGCCGTAATCGAGGGCGATCCGGCGGGCTGCTTCCAACAGATAGGGAAGCACTGAGGCTTCGATGTCCTGGGCCGCGGCGCGGTGGGTCTGCAGCGAAACGTTGGCCGCGGCCACCACTTCGTTCCCGCGCCGCACCGGAACGGCGACGCCGCGCAGGCCTTCCTCGAGCTCCTGGGAAACCATGGACCATCCCCTGGTCCGGGCCGCCTCCACCTCGGCGCGCAGGTCCTCAACGCTGCCGACGGAGCGGTCGGTGAAGCGGTGCAGCTGGACCGTCCGGAGATACTCCTCGAACTGCGCCGGGGGCAGCCCGGCCAGGAGCACCCGGCCCATGGATGTGGCCCAGGCGGGGAACCGGGTGCCGACCGTGATGGAAACGCTCAGCAGCCGCGGGGACGGCACGCAGGCCACATAAACCACGTCGCCGCCGTCGAGGATGCACAGGGCGGTGGTTTCGTTCAGGTCCTCCGCGAGTTGCCTCAGGTGCGGCTCCGCCACGCCGGGCAGGGTGAGGCCGGCCAGGTAGGAGCGGCCAACATCCAGGGAACGGGCCGTCAGCTCGAAGGCCTGGCCGCCGGCGCGGAGGTAGCCAAGGTCAGCCAGGGTCAGCAGGAACCGGCGCGCGGACGCCCGGGTCATGTCGGTCCGGGCGGCAACCTGGGACACGGTGAGCCGCGGCTGGTCCGGGGTGAAGGCGAGCAGCACGTCGAAGGCCTTCTCAACCGACTTCACAAAGTAGGCGGCCTGCTCCTCCACGTTGCGGTTCCTCTCCCGACGGCTTGGCGCACCCGCACAGGTCCGCCGGGCTTCAGCGCCTGTCCGATCATATCGGGGACGGGCAGGCGGCTGCGCGGATGACGGCTGCCCGTCAGGACGCTGCCCGGAGCCCCTCCAGCGTTTGCTGCAGGAGCAGGGTGGCCTGCCCGTCGAGGCCCAGGAGGGGCACCATGGCCACGGCCTGCTCGCGGAGGTGCTCCCAGCCGTCCACGCACCGGATGCCCTGCGCGCGTGCCCGCGCAATGCCGGCAGTGGTGTGACCGGCGTAGACGAAGTCGTACAGGACGGCATCAGGGGCCAGGGGCGTGCCGCCCCACGCCGGTCCGTCGGAGGCGGATTTGCCGATGGGGGTGGCGTTGACCACCAGGGACGCATTGCCAGCCAGGTCCTGCGCCTGTTGCCAGTCGACGTTCCGGGCGTCGATGCCAAGGGCCCCGGCGAGGTCCAGCAGTTCCTCCGCGGCGCGGGGATCGCGGTCGGTGACGGTAACTGTCCCCACATGTCCCCTGAGTGCCACCAGGACTGCCCTGGCCGCTCCCCCCGCACCGAGCAGCAGGGCGTGGCGCTGGAACTGCCCGCCCAGCAGCACACCCACCGCCGTGATGTCCGTGTTGTGCCCCACCAGCTCCTCCCCCTGCCGGACCAGCAGGTTGCAGGCTCCACTCAACAGGACGGGGTCCGCAGCCCTGTCCGCCGTTTCCGCGGCCCAGTGTTTGTGCGGCATGGTCACGTTGGCGGCCACGATGCCGGGCTCCAGGAGCCGCCGGCGGACTGCCTCCAGGTCTGCGTCGGGCGCAACGTCCCAGGCCTCATACGCCCAGCCGTTGCCGAGCTTCTGCAGCACGGGATTCCACAGGCCCGGGGACATGGCCTTGGAGGCGGCGGAACCGATCAGGACCAGTCGGGAGGCTTCTCGGGAGGGTTCCATCGTGATGCACCTTTCCGTAGACGGCATTGTGATTGGTGTCACGGGCTAGTATCCTCTTTCCAGACGCATTTCGCACACCTGTTCGGTATGCGTACAAAATAGGAAACAGATCCCCACCTTCAGCGTGGAAGGAAACCCCAACAATGACCGAAATCGCAGCAGGAGCCCAGGCGCAGTCCACCCCGGAGTCCCAGCGCCGGCTCAGGCGCGCCAAGAAGGCGGCGCTGGCAGCATTCCTCGGCGGCGCCCTGGAGTATTACGACTTCTTCATCTACGCCACGGCCGCCTCGCTGGTCTTCTCGAAGATCTTCTTCCCGGCCGGGGACGCCACGGTGGCGCTGATCGCGTCCTTCGCCACGTTCGGCGTCGCCTACGTGGCACGCCCCTTCGGCGCCGTGGTGTTCGGCCACCTCGGCGACAAGATCGGGCGCAAGAACACGCTCGTGCTCACCCTGGTGCTGATGGGCAGCGCCACGTTCCTGATCGGCGCACTCCCCGACTTCAACGCCGCCGGCTACTGGGCCCCCGCCCTGCTGGTGGTGCTGCGCCTCATGCAGGGCCTGTCCGCCGGCGCGGAAACCGCCGGCGCCTCCGCCCTCTCCACCGAGGAAGCACCGGAGGGCCGCCGTGGCTTCTTCGCCAGCTTCGCCATGAGCGGCATCTCGGCCGGCATCGTGCTGGCGTCCCTGGCGTTCCTGCCCGTGGCGGCCATGAGCGAGGCTGACCGCCTCGCCTGGGGCTGGCGGATCCCGTTCTGGCTCTCCCTCGTCGTGCTCATCGTCGCCTACATGGTGCGCCGTTCGCTGGAGGAGCCGGAGGTCTTCGAGGAGAAGCACGACCACGGCGAACTGGTGAAGCTGCCCTTCGCCAAGATGTTCCAGACCCACCCGGCGCAGTTCTTCCAGGTGGCGCTGATGTCCTTCGAGACCGTCACCAACACGTTCATGCAGTCCTTCGGCCTGGCCTACGCCGTTTCGGTAGGCGTTCCCGCCTCCACCATGCTGTGGGTCAGCATCCTGGGCAACGTCCTGGCCATCGCCAGCCAGCCGCTCATGGCACGGTGGTCCGACAGCCTTGGCCGGCGGCCGATCTTCATCGGCGGCGTGCTCGGTTCGGGCGCCATGATCTTTGTCTACTTCTGGGTGATCTCCACCGGGAACATCCCGATGATCTTCCTGACCAGCACCCTGATCACCGCCGGTACGTACGCCATGTCCAATGCGATCTACCCGGCATGGTTCTCCGAGCTGTTCAACGTCAAGGTGCGCTACTCCGGCATGGCCATCGGGCTGCAGATCGGCATCCTCTGCGCCGGCTTCACCCCGCTGCTGGGCACCGCACTGGTCGGCGCCGACAAGGCCAACTGGGGCCCCGCAGCCTGGATCGTGGCAGGCTCATCGATCCTGGCCGTTGCCGGCGCCTGGTGGGCCCGCGAAACCGCCAAGACGCCCCTGCGGGAGCTCGGCAACCCCGTCCGGTAACTGTGCCGGGACGGAATTAAACGGCAAGGGAACGACGGCGGGTGCCTCCCGCCGTCGTTCCCTTGCGTTAAGCGTGTACCGGGCTGCGCACCGGGGCCGGGTCTCAGTGCGCAGGGGCAGTCCCTGCGCACTGAGAGTGGACGTGGCCGCGCAGCGCTTGTCAGCCGCGGGCGGTGAGGTCCGCGGAAATGAGCTTTGCGGTGGCCACGATTTCCTGGGCCACCGATGCCAGGTAGGCCTCCGGGTCCGGCTTGGCCTCCACTGACTGGGCCTGCAGCGACACGTTCACCGCAGCCACCATCTTGGGGCCGTCGTACACCGGCGCCGCGACGGACATCAGGCCCAGTTCCAGTTCCTGGTTCAGCAGGCACCACCCCTGGGCCCGCACGGTGTCCAGCACTGCCAGCAGCTCCGGAACGCTTCCCAGGGCGCGGGGCGTCAGCGGTTTGATGTCGGCAGCGGCCAGGTACGCCTTGAGCTCCGCCGGCGGGAGCGCCGCGAGCAGCACCCTGCCCATGGACGTCGCGTAGGCGGGGAAACGGGTGCCCACGGTGATGCCGATCGTCATGATCCGGCGTGTGGTCACCCGGGCGATGTAGGCGATGTCGGTGCCGTCCAGCACTGCGGCGGAAGTGGACTCGCCAAGCTTCAGGGAGAGCTCCTCCAGGTGCGGCTGGGCGAGCTGCGGCAGCGACAGCCCGGACAGGTAGGCGTACCCCAGCTGGAGGACCTTGGCCGTGAGCGCGAACGTTTTGCCGTCGGTCCGGACGTAGCCCAGCTCCACCAGGGTGTGCAGGAACCGGCGCGCCGTGGCCCGGGTCAGCCCGGTGCGGGCCGCCACCTCGGAGAGCGTCATGACCGGTCGTTCGGCATCGAAGGCGCGGATCACCGCCAGGCCCCGGGCCAGCGACTGGACATACTGGTCGCCGGCCTGCGGGGCGGGCTGGGTGTCGGTACCTGCGGCGTCGGTCATGGTTATCAATCCTAGGGCCGGCCTCAGCCTGCCGTGGCGGCCTTGAGCGGGACGGGGATGAGTTCCTGCAGTTCTTCGAGGGTGCAGCCGAAGGTTTCGCGGACGGTGACGCCGTCGGGGCCGGTGAGGAAGACGCCTTTGTCGGTGTAGACGCGGGTGACGCAGCCGACGCCGGTGACGGGGTAGGTGCAGGCGTCCACGATCTTGGACGCGCCTTCGCGGGTGAGGAGGGTCATCATGACGAAGACGTCCTTGGCGCCGGTGGCCAGGTCCATGGCGCCGCCGACGGCGGGAATCGCCCCGGGTGCGCCGGTGTGCCAGTTCGCCAGGTCACCGGTGGCGGAGACCTGGAAGGCACCCAGCACGCAGATGTCCAGGTGCCCGCCGCGCATGATCGCGAAGGAGTCCGCGTGGTGGAAATAGGAGGCGCCGGGGAGCTCGGTGACGGGGATCTTGCCGGCGTTGATGAGGTCTCCGTCGATCTGGTCCCCGACCGCTTCCGGGCCCATGCCGAGCATGCCGTTCTCGGTGTGGAGGGTGATGTTCTGTTCCTCGGTGAGGTAGTTGGACACCAGGGTGGGCTGGCCGATGCCGAGGTTCACGAAGGACCCGGGCGCGATGTCCCGGGCGACGAGCCGGGCGAGGTCATCACGGCCCAGGGGCGTGGCCGAGGTCTGGAGGGAGGTTTCGGTCAGGCTCATTTCAGGCCACCTTCGGGTTGGTGCTTGAAGCAGGGCTGCCGCTGCCGGCAACTTTGACGATGCTGTTGACGTAGATTCCCGGGGTCACGATGTTTTCCGGGTCCAGGCCGCCCGTGGGGACGATCTCGGAGACCTGCACGATGGTGTGCTTCGCGGCGGCGGCCATGATGGGACCAAAGTTCCGGGCGGTCTTGCGGTAGACGAGGTTGCCCTTGCCGTCGGCCTTGAGGGCCTTGATCAGGGCGACGTCGGCGTGGATGGGGGTTTCGAAGACCTGCCACTTGCCGTCCAGGAAGCGGGTCTCCTTGCCCTCGGCGAGCATGGTGCCGTACCCGGTGGGGGTGAAGAACCCGCCGATCCCGGCGCCCGCGGCGCGGATCCGCTCGGCGAGGTTGCCCTGCGGGACCAGTTCCAGTTCGATCTCGCCGGCCTTGTATTTGGCGTCGAAGTGCCAGGAATCGGACTGCCGCGGGAAGGAGCAGATCATCTTCTTCACCCGGCCTTCCTTGATCAGCAGGGCCAGGCCCTGGTCGCCCTGGCCGGCGTTGTTGTTCACCACGGTCAGGTCCGTGGCGCCGCAGTCGAGCAGCGCGTCGATCAGTTCGAACGGCTGGCCGGCGTTGCCGAACCCGCCGATCATCACGGTGGAACCGTCCTTGATCCCGGCAACGGCCTCCTGGACCGAATCAACAAAGTTCAGCATGGCTTATGCCTTTCCATTTGAAGCAGTCACGTTTTCCAGCACCACAGCCAGGCCCTGGCCCACGCCGATGCAGATGGCGGCCACGCCCCAGCGTTCGCCGGAGGCCTGCAGGGACCGGGCCAGGGTGCCCAGGATCCGGGTCCCGGAGGCGCCGAGCGGGTGGCCCATGGCGATCGCGCCGCCGTGCCGGTTCACGATGGAGGGGTCGATGCCCCAGGCGTTGACGCAGGCCAGGGACTGCGCGGCGAACGCTTCGTTAAGTTCGACGGCGCCCACCTGGTCCCAGCCGATCCCGGCTTTCGCGAGGGCCTTGTTCGCCGCCTCGACGGGGGCGTAGCCGAAGTACTGCGGATCGTTGGCGTGCGCCCCGCGGCCGGCGATGCGTGCCAGCGGGTCCAGCCCGAGCAGCCCGGCGGCCGCCTCGCTGCCCACCCAGGCCGCGGAGGCGCCGTCGGACAATGGCGAGGCGTTGCCCGCGGTGACCGTGCCGTTCTCTGCCCGGAACACGGTCTTCAGCCCGGCGAGCTTCTCCGCCGAGGAGCCGGGACGGATGCCTTCGTCGCGGACCAGGTCGGTGCCCGGGACAGGGGTAACGAGGGTGTCGTAGAAGCCCTCGTCCCACGCGGCGGCGGACAGGTTGTGCGAGTTCGCGGCGAACTCATCCTGCGCCTCCCGGGTCACCCCGTACTTCTCGCGGAGCCGCTCGGTGGCCTCGCCCAGGGAGATGGTCCACTCCTTCGGCATCGCCTTGTTCACCAGGCGCCAGCCCAGCGTGGTGGACGCCAAGGTCATGTCACCGGCCGGGTACGGCTTCTCCGTCTTGGGCAGCACCCACGGCGCGCGGGACATCGACTCCGCACCGCCCACCAGGACCAGGTCGGCGTCGCCGGCGTTGATCTGGCGGGAGGCGATGATCGCGGCGTCCAGGGAGGAGCCGCAGAGCCGGTTGACGGTGGTGCCGGGGATCGAGACCGGCAGGCCGGCCAGCAGCGTGCCCATGCGGGCAATGTTGCGGTTCTCCTCACCGGCGCCGTTTGCGTTGCCGAACACCACCTCATCAATCCGCTCCACGTCAAGGGACGGCGCCCGCTTCACGGACTCCCTGATCACGTGCGCGGCAAGGTCATCCGGACGGACCCCGGCGAGGCCGGAGCCGAACTTGCCGAACGGGGTGCGCACAGCGTCGTACACAAAAGCCTGGTTCATGGTTCCTCTGATTCTCTGGGACCCAACTGACTGGCAGTTAACGTCGTTTTGGGGGCTCAAAACGACAACAACTGCGACCTAGTTGGGAGGGGTGGGGTTGGTGCCGGTGCCCGCGGGGTCCTCGTGGGTGGAGTCGAGGTCGCGGAACACCTCCTGGGCGGTCTTGAAGGCGGTGTTCGCGGAGGGGACTCCACAGTAGATGGCGGTCTGCAGCAGGATTTCCTTGATCTCGTCCCTGCTGAGGCCGTTCCGGAGGGCGGCGCGGATGTGCATGGCCAGTTCCTCCCAGTGCCCGTGCGCCACCATGGCGGTGATGGTGACCGCGGAGCGCATCTGGCGGGTCAGTCCGGGCCGGGTCCAGATTCCGCCCCACGCGATGCGGGTGATCATGTCCTGGAAGTCGTCGGTGAACTCGTCCTTGTTGGCGTTGGCCCGGTCCACGTGCGCGTCGCCGAGCACTTCGCGCCGGACCACCATGCCGCCGTCGTAAATTTCCTTGCTGGTGGCGCCGGGCTGGACTACGCCGTGGCGCTCAGCTCCGTCGTGTGCAGCGCCGCTCATTTGGCCGCCTCCCGTGATTCGGCCCAGGCCATCAGGCTGCGCATCAGGTCCGCGGTGTGCGCGGGTGCCTCTGCAGGGGCCAGGTGTGAGATCCCCTCGACGGTGACCGCGGTGGCGGTGCCGCCCCCGGCGGTGATGCCGGACGCCACTTCGTCCGCCATGGCGGGCGTTGACACGGCGTCCAGTGAGCCGGCGATGACCTGGGTGGGGACCCGGATGCTGCCCAGTTCAGCGCGGACATCGAAGGCGGCCAGCGCCTCGCAGCAGAAGGCGTAGCTGAAGCGGTCCGCGTCCCGCAGGGAGTGCAGGAGCCGGCTGCTGAACTCGGGTTCGCGGTCCATGAAGCCGGGGGCGAACCAGCGCTGGGCCGAGCCCTGGATCATGACGGGAGTGCCCTGGGTGCGGACGGTTTCGGCGCGCTCCAGCCAGCCTTCGGGGGTGCCGATCTTGGCGCCGCTGTTCTGCACCGACAGGCTCTTCAGCCGTTCCCCGTGCGTGATGCCCAGCTGCAGGCCCACGGTGCCGCCGAGCGAGACGCCGGCGTAGTGGAAGGCTTCGCCCGGGGCGATGGAATCGACCAGGTCCACCACGGCGTCCGCGAGCGCTGCGACGTCGAAGGTTTCGGTGGCAGCCGGCGAGACCCCGTGGCCGGGCAGGTCCCAGGCCACCACGTCGTAGTCATTGCCGAGCAGTGATGCCACGCGGTTCCACAGGATGGAGGAGGTACCCAGGGAGGGTCCCACCACCAGCAGGGGGTGGTCGCCCAGGACTCGCTGGGGTGACAGCAGCGCTGCCTTCAGGGCCGGTTTAGCCACGGGAAGCTCCGTTCGCGTCGGTAGGTGTAACAAAGTCGGGGAAGGCGGCCAGAATGCGGTGGGAAATTTCCGCCGCCTGGCCGAGGTAGCTGGCCGGGTCCAGGAGTTCCTCCAGCCGGGCATCGGGGACGACGGCGGCGGGGACGGCCTCACGCAGGAGCTTCCGGTAGGTGGCGGCCTGCTCCGCGGCGGGCGCCTGGAGGGTCCGGTCCACCACGTCCTGCAGTTGCTGCTTTCCGGTGCGGCCGTCCTGCTCCGCCAGAAGCGGAGCGACAGCGGCGCCCACGCCCTCGGCCAGCAGCAGCGGGCCGGCGAGGTCCAGGTTGCGGCGCATGGCGTCCGGGAACACCCGCAGCCCTTCGGCCAGTTCGCGGACGAAGCCGGCTGCGCCGAGGGTGAGTGCCAGCAGCTGGCGCAGGGCCGGCCACTCGGTGTGCCAGGCCCCGTCCGGGCGTTCGTCGTTGAAGTTTGCGGCGGAGAGGTGCAGCTGCGCGGCGAGGTGCGGCGCCTGCAGCGCTGCGCTCCGGACCAGCACGGACAGCACGGGGTTCTGCTTCTGCGGCATGGCGGAGGAAACCCCGCGGCCCGCGGCCCGGGGCTCAGCCAGCTCTGCCACCTCGGGCCGGCTCAGGAACAGGACATCGGCGGCGATCTTGCCGAAGGCGTCCAGCACGGCTGCCAGCCCGTTGCCGAGGGACGTGACGGCCAGGCGGCTGGTGTGCCAGGGAGCCGGTGCCGGGGCCAGGCCCAGCTGGGCGGCCAGGGCATCGGCGAGGCTGAACGGTGAGGCGTGTGAGCCGTCGGTCAGCATGGTCCCGGCGGCGAGCGTTCCCGCGGCGCCGCCGAACTGCACCGGGAAATCCAGGCCGGCCAGCTGCCGCCCGGCCGCGGCCACGCCCTGGAACCACTGCGCGCTCCGCAGCCCGAAAGTGAAGGGGAGCGAATGCTGCGTCAGGCTCCTGCCCACGCACAGCGTCTCCGCATGCCGCCCTTCCAGGTCGGCGAGCGCTGTCGTGGTCGCTTTCAGGTCCGCCAGCACGGCGTGGACGGTGTTGCGGGCCAGCAGCATCAGGGCGGTGTCCAGCACGTCCTGGCTCGTGAGCGAGGTGTGCACCGCCTTGGCGGCACCCACTCCGGCGGTGTCCAGCGCCGCCACGTTCTTCCGCAGGTCCGCCAGCAGCGGGATCACGGGGTTGCCGCCGCCCTGGGCGCGCAGCGCGATATCGGCCAGGTCGTAGCGCCCGGCCTCGGCGGCCGAGGCGACGACGGCGGCGGAACCGGCAGGTGCCAGGCCGGCGCGTTCCAGCACGGCGGCCCAGCCGGATTCGACGGCGAGGATCGCCGCCAGCACTGCCCGGTCCCCTGTCAGCGCCGCCACCAGGGGTGACGCTGAGACGGGACTGAGCAGGCCGGCGTCGGCCTCCTCCGCGAAGGCGCGCAGATCTCCCAGGGCGGCGTGGGTCACTGGAAGTCCAGGAAGACCGTCTCGTCCGCACCCTGGAGCCGGATGTCCCAGGTGAGGCCGCCGTCGGGATCGCGGCGGGCGATCAGGGTCTTGCGCCGTTCGGGCTCGAGCGAGCTGAGCAGCGGGTCGTTGGCCAGGGCCTCGGTGTCCTCGGGCAGGTAGATGCGGGTGAACAGGCGGTTGGTGAGGCCGCGGGCGAACAGCGCCACGGAGATGAACGGTGCCGCGCCCGGCTTGGTGGGGCCGGGGTTGACGGTGGTGAAGGTGAACACGCCGGAGTTCCCGACGGCGCCGCGGCCCCAGCCGGTGAAGGTGTAGCCGTCGCGGACCAGGGAGCCGGTGCGCTGGACGATGTTGCCTTCCGCGTCCGGCTGCCAGATTTCCAGGATGGCGTCCGGGATGGTGTGCCCTGCGCCGTCATAGACGGTGCCCTGGAGGCGGATGGAACCGGCCGTGCCCGGGGCCAGGAGTTCGTTGTCCTTCTCGAACGGCAGGGCGTAGCCGTAGAACGGGCCGACCGTCTGTCCGGGGGTGGGTACCAGTTTGGTGCTCATCTCTACTCCTCGTCCCCGGCGTCGCCGTATGCTTCGTTTTCGGTCCAGGTCCGCTTGGGCCCGGTCAGGACGATGTCCCAGTTGTAGCCCAGTGCCCACTCGGGCTCGGTGAGGCTGTGGTCATAGGTGGCCACCAGCCGGTCGCGGGCGTCCTGGTCCACGATGGTCTGGTAGATCGGGTCCAGCGGGAAGAGCTGGTCGCCGGGGAAGTACATCTGGGTGATGATGCGCTGGGTGAACTCGGTGCCGAACAGCGAGAAGTGGATGTGCGCGGGGCGCCAGGCGTTCAGGTGGTTCTTCCATGGGTAGGCGCCGGGCTTGATGGTGATGAAGCGGTAGGAGCCGTCCGGGCCGGTGATGCAGCGGCCGATGCCCGTAAAGTTGGGGTCGATCGGGGCCGGGTGCTGGTCGCGCTTGTGGATGTAGCGGCCGGACGAGTTGGCCTGCCAGATCTCCACGAGCTGGCCCGCCACGGGGCGGCCGTCTCCGTCCAGGACCTTGCCGGAGACGATGATGCGCTCACCGAGCGGTTCACCGTTGTGCTGGATGGTCAGGTCCGACTCCAGGGCGTGGACGTCCTGGTGACCGAAGGCCGGCGAGTACAGTTCGATGGTTTCCGGGTCCGCGTGCGTCAGGCTTTTGGTGGGGTGGCGCAGGATGCTGCTGCGGTACGGCGGGTAGTCCAGCCGCGGCTGGGTTTCCTGGGCGGCGCCGTCCTTGAGGGCACGCCGGTAGGCCTCGCCCAGCGCGTTGATTTCGGCGCTGAGGTCCGCCTGGGATTCGGCGGCGGCGTCCAGGGGCGCGTGCGCTGCCTTGGGCTCGGCGGGCGGCACGAGCTCCTCCGATTCAAGCTCTGCGGTGACGTCTTTTGGCACGGCTGGCTCCTTTTCTTGGTGGGCTTGGTTGGTTCGGTCAGGACGAAGGCCGGCTGCGGTGCAGGGAGTCATACTGGACGGCGTGCCGGACCGGCGCGTTGGGGGCGCCGTAGCCGTCGTAGTTGCCGCGCCGCTCCACCATTTCGAAGAACACACTGCCCACGGTGGCGGTGTAGAAATGGAGGAATTCGCCGTCGGCGTCCCGGTCGTACAGGAGGTTGAGCTCCTGGAGGGTGGCCAGGAAGCCCGGTTCGAGGTCGAAGCGGGCGTCCAGGTCTTCGTAGTAGTTGGCCGGGATCTGCAGGAACTCCAGGCCGCGGTCGCGGGCGGAGCGTGCCGTGGCCACGAGGTCCGCCACCGCGAAGGCGATGTGTTCCTGGTACGTCTGCCGGGCCGGCGCCTGCTGCACCGGGGCGAGGTTGAGCACCAGCCGCACCGCGCCGTCGGAGGTCTGCATGACCTGCGAGCGCACCAGGCCGCTGGGGCTGGGCACCTCGGCGAACGGCTGCGGTTCCAGGGCCAGGGCGCTGTTGTAGAAGAGGACGGCCTCGTCGAAGTGCTGCCACGGCTGGGCGAGGTTGACGTGGTCGATCACTGCGTTGGTTCCCGCGGAGGGGTGCTCCAGGCCTTCGCCGAACTCGTGCGTCCAGGCCGCGGTGCCGTCCGGGCTGCCCTGGCACAGGAAGATCTCGGTGGAGTCCGGGGCGCTGATGCCCTGGAACACTTCCTCGTCCGCCTGGACCTTGCGGGCCACCACCGGTGCCTTGAGCTGCTGGGCCCGGGCGGAGGCAATCACGGGGGAATCGACGTCGAACCCAAGGGCGGCGATGGCCGGCTCTGCGTGCTGCGCGGCCTGTTCGTTGATGATGACGCGCGCCTGGCCCATGGTCCAGAGCTGGACGTCCTTGGTGCGGTGCCGGCCTTCGAAGGCGAAGCCGAGCTGGCCCAGGAGCTTCTCCAGCTGGGCGGTGTCGTCCGCCTTGACCTCGGCGAAGTTGAAGCCTGCGGGCTCGTTCACCGTGGGCAGCGTGGCCAGTTCCATGGGATAACGACGGCGGGGTGCGGCACCGGTGGCGGGCGCGGCTTCGGTGCCGGCGAGCCACTTGGCGCTTTGTTCCTCCAGCCAGATCAGCGAGCGCATGGCGTCGACGGCGGTGCGTTCGACGTCGGACTGGCGGAAGACGTCGTTGAAGACCTCCAGGGACACCGGGCCGGCGTAGCCGGCGCGGACCACATGGCCCATGAACTTGTCCAGCTCGAACTGGCCCTCGCCCGGGAAGACCCGGTAGTGCCGGCTCCAGGACAGCACGTCCATGGTGAGCTTGGGGGCGTCCGCCACCTGGACGAAGAAGATCTTCTCCGGGTTGAAGGCCTCGATGTGGGAGGTTTCCCAGTCGCGGGACAGGATGTGGAAGGAGTCCAGGCAGGTGCCCAGGTTGGGGTGGTCCACCATCTCCACCAGGCGGTAGGCGTGCTCGTAGTCATTGACATACTTGCCCCAGGCCAGCGCCTCGTAGGCAACCTTGATGCCATGGTCGCCGGCCAGGTTGGCGAGCTGGGCCAGCTGTTCGGCGCGGAGGCCGTCGTCGTCGATCGTGGCCGTGGCGACGTTGGAGCAGACCAGGATGGTGTCCATGCCCAGGCGGGACATCAGCTTGAACTTGGCCTCCGCCCGGCGCAGGTTGGCCTTGAGCAGGTCCGGGGTGACGCCGTCGAAATCGCGGAACGGCTGGTAGAGGTCCAGGCCCAGGCCCAGGTCCGCGGCCAGGGTCCGCACCTGCTCCGGGCTGAGCGGTGAGGTGACCAGGTCCTGTTCGAAGATCTCAATGCCGTCGAAGCCCGCGATGGCGCAGGCCTGCATCTTCTCCTTCAGCGTGCCGGACAGGCAGACGGTGGCAATTCCTGTGCGCATCAGGCAGCCACCTCCTCGGCGGCCACCAGTTCCAGGAAGTGGCTGCGCATGCGCTCGGGGTCAGCGTCCAGGCCGGTGAAGATCCGGAACGCATCGGCGGCCTGGCCCACGGCCATCCGCCCGCCATCCAGGACGTCGCAGCCCTTGGCGCGGGCTCCGCGGACCAGTTCGGTCTCGATGGGACGGTAGACGATGTCCGCCACCCAGTGCCGGGAGTCCAGCAGGGCCAGGTCGAGGGGGACGCCGGGGTGCGCAGCCATGCCCACCGGCGTGCAGTGCACCAGTCCGTCCGCCTGCGGCATCAGCCGCGGCAGCTCCGTCGTCGTGCCGGCCGCCACAGTGCGGTCCGGGAACAGGTCCGCCAGTTCGGCGGCGCGGGCGGCGGCGCGGGAAGCGTCCATGTCCACGAGGTCCAGGTGCCGGACGCCGGCGGTGAGGAGGGCGTAGGCGACGGCGGACCCGGCGCCGCCGGCGCCCAGCTGCACCACGCGGTCCAGTTTCGCCCCCGGCAGGCCCGAGGCCAGGGCGGCGGCGAAGCCGGAGAAGTCGGTGTTGTGGCCGATGAAGCGGCCGTCGCGGATGACGACGGTGTTGACGGCACCCAGGCGGCGGGCGTCCGGGGAGATTTCGTCCAGGTGTTCCAGGACCAGCTGCTTGCAGGGGTGGGTGATGTTCAGGCCGTTGAAGCCCAGGGTCCGGGCGCTCTGCAGGATGCTGCCGACGGCATCGCCGCCGAGTCCCAGCTCCAGCAGGTCGATGGGCCGGTACAGGTAGCGCAGGCCCTGCACGTCACCTTCCCGTTCGTGCATGGGCGGCGTGAGCGACGGCCTGACGCCGTCTCCGACCAGTCCCACCAGGTAGGACTCAGTTCGACTACTCATCCGTGCAGCTCCTTTGGTAACGGCACCGGGATCCACAGGAGGCCTGCCCGGTGATAGGGATTACAGTACAGCAATTGTTCACTTATCGCACTACTGTTCGGGATACGAACGTGATACTGCGGTTTAGCCTCGCTGCGGGAGGCGCGCGGCAAGTTCCGTGGCGGCATCCCGCAGGACCGGCACATAGGCCTCCAGCTCTTCGAGGCTGAGGCGGAACACCGGAACGGCGGTGGCCAGGGAGGCGAAGGCGTGGCCCTGGCTGTTGAGCACGGGTACGGCCACCGCACGCATGCCTGCCTCGTTCTCCTCATCCATGACGGCATAGCCGCGCCGGCGCACCTCCTCGATTTCGGCGCGGAAGGCGTCGCGGTCCGTGATGGAACGGGCGGTCAGCGCTTCAAGGGGCGCCTCCGCCAGCAGGCGTTCCCGCTCTGCATCTTCGGCGAATGCCACCAGGGCCTTGCCGACGGCGGTGGTGGACAGCGAGCCCAGGTGGCCGGGGTCGCTGGTCACCCGGAAGATCTGGGGGCCATCCACCTTGCTGACGGTCAGGTGGTGGAGGCCGTCCCGGACGCTGAGAATGGTGGCCTCGCCAGTTTGCTCGGTGACCCGGCGCAGGATGGGCATGGCGGTTCCGGCGAAACCGTGATGGTTGGAGACGCGCTGCCCGAGCTGGAAGATCCGCAGGCCCAGGTGGTACCGGCGGCCGTCCGGCTCGTAGTCGACGAACCCGTCGCGGGTGAGGGAACCGAGGAGCCGGTAGGTGGTGCTGAACGGCAGTTCGGCGCGGCGGGAAATCTCCGCGGCGCTGGCACCGCGGGGTTCATCACCCAGCAGGACCAGCAGGCCCAGGGCCTTGCCCACCATGTCCGTGCGGTCCGCGGGGCGGGCACGCACCGTGGCTTCCGGGGGCATGGCGTTGACGGGTTCTGCGGCGGCGGGGGCGGCAAGAGCGGATTCACCGTTGACCGCTGTGGTTTGATTCACACTCATGCCTCGATATTGCCACAATGTGAGAGCTATTTCTAGATCGTGATTATTTTCTTGACAGGTGACTGTCCTCACAGTCATAGTTTTTGTATCGCGCAAGTAGCTCCCACCATGTGGCTACTGACGTCGGGTCTTCTTTCGGACTCCAGCCGCATCGTGCCCCGCCCGCACCAAGGCAGCGGCGGCTGCGACCCCCAGATCCATCCGCGACAATGTCGTCACACCAAAGGAACACCATGAGCAAGACACTTCCGTCCGCCGAGGCGGGTGCCCCCACCTCTGCCGGGACGCCCAAGAAGGCCGCCCTCGCCAGCTTCCTCGGCAGCGCCGTCGAGTACTACGACTTCTTCATCTTCGGCTCCGCCGCGGCGCTGATCTTCCCCACGGTCTTCTTCCCCAATGCCGACGCCAACGCATCCATCATGTCGCTGGCCACCTTCGGGTTCGCCTACGTTGCCCGGCCCATCGGCGCGATCATCCTGGGCCACTTCGGCGACCGGGTGGGCCGCCGGAAGGTCCTCATGTTCACGCTGGTGCTCATGGGCGCGTCCACCTTCCTGATCGGCTGCCTGCCGGACTTCCACACCGTTGGCTGGTGGGCTCCGGCCCTGCTGGTGCTGGCCCGTCTCTGCCAGGGCCTCTCCGCCGCGGGCGAGCAGGCCGGTGCGTCCTCGATGACCCTGGAACACGCCCCGGACAACCGCCGCTCCTTCTTCACGTCCTGGACCCTCACCGGCACCCAGGGCGGCCAGATCCTCGCCGCCCTGGTGTTCATTCCCGTCCTGGCCCTGCCGGATGAGATCAAGTTCGGCATCGGCTGGCGCATCCCGTTCTGGCTCAGCGCCGCCGTCGTGGTGGTGGCATTCCTCATCCGCCGCACCCTGCACGAACCGCCCGCCTTCGAGGAAGCCCAAAAGACCGCCCAGATCGCCAAGCTGCCCGTGGCCGACCTGCTCAAGGGCCACTGGCGCGACGTCCTCCGCGTCATCTGCTGCGCTTTCATCGCCGCCGTCTCCACCGTGTTCGGCACCCTGGCCATCAGCTACGCCAAGACAGTTGCCGGCGTGGACGGCACCACCACCCTCTGGCTCGTGGTCGGCGCCAACCTCGTGGCCCTGGGCACCCAGCCGCTCTTCGGGATGCTCGCCGACAGGATCGGCCGCAAGCCCGTCTTCATCTACGGCGCCCTGGCCAGTGCCGTGCTGACCCCGGTGTTCCTGCTCAGCCTCGAATCCCACAGCGTGCCGCTGATGTTCCTCGCCGCCATCGGCTACTTCTCCTGCGGCTACGCAGCAGCCAACGCCGTCTGGCCGTCCTTCTACGCCGAAATGTTCAGCACCAAGGTCCGCTTCTCCGGCCTGGCCATCGGTACCCAGCTCGGCTTCCTGATGGCAGGGTTCGCCCCGGCCATCGTCGCGGCCATGGGCGGCATCAAGCCCGGCGGCTGGGTGCAGATCAGCATCTTCACGGCCATCATCTGCGCCGTCGCCGCGGTTTCGGCGCTGACCGCCAAGGAGTCCTTCCGGACCCCCACCAAGGAGCTCGGCCTCAAGTAGCGGGCCCGCCGCATACAGACTGGCCCAGTTTTCAGGCCGGAGAGCCCGCCGTTCCCCCAAATGGCGGGCTCTCCACTGTTAAAACTGGGTCAGTCTGGCAGTCAGCGCCTTAAGGCCGGCCGGTTTCCAGGACGGAGGCGAGGTCGAAATTAACCGGCTCCTCCAGCTGGGCGTAGGTGCACGATTCCGGGTCCCGGTCCGGGCGCCACCGGTTGAACTGCGCGGTGTGGCGGAACCTCTCGCCCTCCATGTGGTCGTAGCGGACTTCCACCACCAGTTCCGGGCGCAGCGGCACGAAGGAGAGGTCCTTGCCCGCGCTCCAGCGGCTGCCCTCGGCGTTCCGGGGCGTCCGCCCGCCCTCCTCCTGCTTCGCCCAGGCCCAGGGGTGGTTGTCGAAGTCCGTCACCAGCGGCTGCAGCTCCTGGAACAGTTCCTGGCGCTTCTTCATCGGGAAGGCGCCGATGACGCCCACGCTGGCCAGGCCGCCGTCGTCCTTGTACAGCCCCAGCAGCAGGGACCCGATGGCGTCGGGCCCGCTCTTGTGCAGCCGGTACCCTGCCACCACGCAGTCGGCCGTGCGCTCGTGCTTGACCTTGAACATCACGCGCTTGTCCGGCTCGTACCGGCCGTCCAGGCGTTTGGCGACGATGCCGTCCAGCCCGGCCCCCTCAAACTGCTCGAACCACTGGGCGGCGGTGTCCTTGTCCGTGGTCGCCGCCGTCAGGTGGACCGGTGCCTTGCTCGCCGCGAGCGCCTCCTCGAGGGCCGCCCGCCGCTCGGAAAACGGCCGGCCGGTGTAGTCCTCATCTCCCAGCGCCAGCAGGTCGAAGGCCACGAAGGACGCCGGGGTCTGCTCGGAAAGCAGCTTCACGCGGCTCGCGGCGGGATGGATGCGCTGCTGCAGGGTGTCAAAGTCCAGCCGGTCCCCGGAAGCGCCCACCAGGATAATTTCGCCGTCCACCACGCATCGTGGTGGCAGGCTTTCCTTGAGCGCGGTGACGAGTTCCGGGAAGTACCGGGTCATGGGCTTTTCGTTGCGGCTGCCGATCTCCAGGTCGTCGCCGTCGCGGAAGATGATGGACCGGAAGCCGTCCCACTTGGGCTCGTAGCTGAGGTCGCCGCCCTGGGGAATGCCGTCGATGCCGCTGACGGCCTTGGCGAGCATGGGCGGGACGGGCGGCATCACGGGAAGTTCCATGAGCCCATTCTTGCCCGGCCCGTGCCCGGGCGGTAGGGCGGCGCGCCCGGGGTCAGGCGGCCAGCAGCCAGACGATCAGCACCAGCGCCGGGGCCGCCGCGGCGGTGGAGAGCAGAATCGTTTCGCGCGCCACGGCCACGCCCCGTCCGTACTGGCTGGCGAACAGGAAGACGTTCTGCGCCGATGGGAGCGCCGCCATGAGCACCACGCCCAGGAGCATGCGGTGGTCCAGGTTGAACAGGAAACGTCCGACGACGAACGCCACCGCCGGCATCACCGCGGACTTGAGTGCGGTGGCAGTGAGGATTTCCGCTGTGTGGCCGCCGCTTCGCAGCATCCTGGTGCCGTGCAGCGACATGCCGAAGGCCAGCAGCACCACGGGGACCGCGGCGCCGCCCAGGAGCGACAGGGGCGCCATCACCGGGGCCGGGGGCTGCGCATGGAAGGCCGCGAGGACCACGCCGAGCAGCGAAGCGATGATCATCGGGTTGCGGAAGGGCTGGGTCAGCATGAGCCGGGGTGCGAACCGGCCGGCCGCCGAGAAGTCCAGCAGGGTCAGGACCAGCGGGGCGAACAGCAGGAGCTGGACCAGCAGCACCGGGGCTACCGGGGTGGCATCGCCGAGCGCGTACAGCGTGATGGGGATGCCGATGTTGTTGGCATTGACGTAGGAACCAGCCATGGCCCCCACCGCGGTTTCGGCCAGCGGCCTGGGGAACCAGATGCGGCTGGCCGCCACGTACAGCAGCGCGGTGACCGCGGCGGTGAGGATGGCCAGCGGAACGTACGCGGAGAACACCACGGACAGGTCCGATTTCAGCACCACCGTAAAGAGCAGCACGGGATTGGTGATGAAGAAGGCGGTCCTGGTCAGCGCCGCGATGGTGGACTCGCCGCCCAGCCCGCAGCGGGCGGCAACATAGCCCACCGCGATGACGACGCCGATCACTGCCAGGCCGATGAGCACACCGCCCACGTGGGGTACTTCCTTCCGGTTCCGCTGCCACCCTGCACGGGCGCAGGGCGAAGTACTACAAGTCTTAAACTTATCGAACAAGTGGACCGCATTCCGCCACCTGCCGGCCACGTGCCGGCCCGGCCGTGCTGCTGGACCTGTTCGACGGCGGCAATGTTCCACTGAAGCTCGACGGCGGCTTCCGGGTGGAGCTGGGACGCTACGGCTACCGCTGGTTCCGCGTGCACAGGAAAGGGGACCGGCTGGCGCCGTAACTGGCCGCCCGCCGTCGCGCTTTGTGAAAAAATCAACCATGCACGCCATGCAGCACTCCAGCAAACTCCAGAACGTCCGGTACGAACTCCGCGGGCCGATCCTCCAGGCAGCCAAGAACATGGAAGCCGAAGGGCATCGGATCCTCAAGATGAACCTCGGGGACACGGCGCCGTTCGGCCTGGAAGCGCCGGAATCCGTGGTGGTGGACATGATCCACCACCTTCGCGGCGCCCAGGGCTACAGCGACTCGAAGGGCATCTTCACCGCGCGGACAGCCATTTCGCAGTACTACCAGACCCGCGGCCTGATGAATATCGGGGTCGAGGACATCGTGATCGGCAACGGCGTCAGCGAACTGATCTCCATGTGCCTGCAGGCGTTCATGGAGAACGGCGACGAAATCCTGGTCCCCGCGCCGGACTACCCCCTGTGGACGGCCGCCGTGACCCTCACCGGCGGCAAGCCCGTGCACTACCTCTGCGACGAGGCGGAGAACTGGTGGCCGGACATGGCCGACGTCGAGGCGAAGATCACCAGGCGCACCAAGGGCATCGTGATCATCAACCCGAACAACCCCACCGGTGCCGTGTACCCGAGGCACATCCTGGAGCAGTTCGCAGCCCTGGCAAGGAAGCACAACCTGGTCCTGTTCTCCGACGAGATCTACGAGAAGGTGCTGTACGGGGGCGCCACCCATATCCATACGGCGTCCGTGGCCGAAGACGTGTGCTGCCTGACGTTCAGCGGCCTGTCCAAGGCCTACCGCATGCCCGGCTACCGGGCAGGCTGGGTGGCCGTCACCGGACCGCTGGCCGCCACCGCCGCGTACCGCGAGAGCCTGGAACTGCTGGCATCCCTGCGCCTGTGCGCCAACGTTCCCGCCCAGCACGCCATCCAGACCTGCCTGGGCGGGTATCAAAGCATCGAGGCGCTGGTGAAGCCGGGCGGCCGGCTCCGCGAACAGCGCGACCTCGCCCACAAGCTGCTCACCGCCATTCCCGGCGTCACGTGCGTCCCGGCGGCGGGGGCCATGTACCTGTTCCCGCGGCTGGACCCGGAGCTCTATCCGATCGCCAGCGACGAGCAGTTCGTCCTTGACCTGCTGAGGGACCAGAAGATCCTGGTCTCCCACGGCTCGGCCTTCAACTGGCCCGCGCCCGACCACTTCCGGTTCGTCATCCTGCCGTCCGTGCGCGACATCGAGGAAGCGGTGCGCCGGATCTCCGCGTTCCTGGCCGCGTACCGCAACCGGGAAGCGGCTTAGGCGGCTGAAACAGCTGCGGATCACAGAACTAACCGGTCCCTAACAGCGGGGAAACCGGTACGCAACATTGCGCGGCCACACTGGTAGTGCAGGCAAGAGCCGGCACCAGCCCCAGCCAGGAGGCCCCGCCATGTTGAAGAAAGCGACCACGCATGTAACCAGAGTCCGCGCCCTGGACCAGCTCCGCCGCGGTGACGAAATCGAAGCCCGCCTCTCGGTCGGACCCATGTACGACGACGTTGTCATCCGCCGCGGCAGCGTCCAGGAAACAGCCCCCGGCATCGGCGTCGTCTGGATCCTGGACCGCCTCACCGGCCTGCGCAAAGCGATCAATACGGACGAGTGCAGCGTGTGGCGGGTCGCCTGAAACCAGCATCCCCCCAGCTTGTGCAGCCCGGCCTGCGCGGCTTGGACCTGCGCAGCGATGGGCCCGGCGGCGGGCGTAGTCAGTAAGGACTGCCCGCCGCCCCGGCCCTCCCAGGTCCGTCAGCCGCCGGCCACCGACTGGATGACCAGGACTTCCTGGCCCGGCTCCACCTCAGTCTCCAGGCCCTTCAGCCGACGCACCTCCTCGCCGCCCACGTAAATGTTGACGAACCGCCGCAAGGCGCCGGTCTCATCGCGCAGGCGCCGGCCCAGGACCGCATACTCCGCGGCCACCGCATCGAGCAGCTCCCGCACCGTCACGGGTCCGCCGGCGGGCGCAGTCAGTACGGACTGCCCGCCGGCCAGGGGCTGCAGCACGCTGGGAAGAACCACCGAGATCTCAGGCACCGGCGACCACTGCCGCCCTCACGCACAGGACGTCCGGCAGGTGGGAGGCCACCTCGGCGAACGTCTCCCCCTCATCCGCACTGGCGTAGACGCTTCCGCCCCGGGTACCGAAGTACACGCCGGCAGGCTCCGCCGTATCCACCGATGCCGCGTCCCGCAGGACACTGTTGTATTCATGCTCCGGCAGCCCGGCGCTGAGGCTCGTCCAGGTTTCGCCGGCGTCATCAGTGCGGTGGACGGCGAGCTTCCCGTCCGGCGGAATGCGTTCGCCGTCGGCCTTCAACGGAATGACCCAGGCGGTGCCGGCCCGGCGCGGATGGGCGAGCATCACGAAACCGAAGTCGGCCGGCAGGCCGGCGGCGATGGAGGTCCACGTGTCCGCGTTGTCATCCGAGCGGTAGACGCCGTGGTGGTTCTGCGCGTACAGGCGCCCGTCCGCCGCGGCATCGGGGGCGATCTTATGGACGCACTGGCCGAACTCGGGATTCGGGTCCGGCATGAAGTAGGCCGAGATGCCGTGGTTGC
Source organism: Arthrobacter sp. C152 (assembly GCF_054890965.1). Classification (NCBI taxonomy): domain Bacteria; kingdom Bacillati; phylum Actinomycetota; class Actinomycetes; order Micrococcales; family Micrococcaceae; genus Arthrobacter; species Arthrobacter sp. C152. The sequence continues at coordinate 114,901 of NZ_JBTZSU010000004.1, read as the reverse complement.
GCGGCTCCCAGGAGGTGCCGGCGTCGAGTGAACGGTAGACGCCGCCGGTGCTCATGGCGATGTGGACCGTTTCCCCGTCCGGATGGACCACGATCGAGTGCGCCGCGGCCCCGCCGTAGCCGGCCCCCCATTCGCTGCGGTGCGGATGGTCCCACAGGCCGCGGTTCAGTTCGAAGTGTTCGCCGCCGTCGGTGGACTTCCACACGGAGATGGGTTCGGCTCCCGCCCACACCACGCCGGGGCGCGAATCGGCGTCCGGGTAGATCTGCCACACGCGCTCCAGCGCCGCGCCGGTGTCCTCGGGGAACGTGATGGCGCCGTGCTCCGGCTCGGACCAGGTGGCGCCCAGGTCATCCGAGTGCGCGACCGTAGGCCCCCAGTGCGGGCTGCGGACGCCCACCATGATCCGGGTCCGTCCTTCCCTGGTGTCGATCCCGACGCTGGGAATTTCCGACATCAGGAAGTGGGGACCGGTGAAGGACCACTGCCGCCTGTCCTGGCTGGTCGCCAGCCACAGTCCTTTTTTGGTGCCGATTGCCAGGAGGAACTCCGCCGTTTTTGCCATGCGCACCATGCAACCACCGTGGCGGGCCGCCCGCAACGGTTTCGGAGCCCCTTCCCGGAGGGGTGTCAGTCTACGAACTCGGACTGCGTCTGGATGAAGTCCCAGTCGGCAACTGTGAGCGCCGCAGCCGGATTGTCCGGGTGCGGTCCGCCTGCCTCCGCGATCCCTTGCAGGACTCCGAGCGGGAGTTCCTCCGCGTAGAGGTTCTCGCGCAGCCACTCCTTGGTGGCGAGGTCCAGGTCCAGCCACCACATGAAGATTTCCATGAGCACCTGCCTTCCGTCACCTTCAACGTTAGGCGCGGCCACGGTGGCGGACAAGGTCCGGCTGCCAGGAACAGGTAGGGGCGGCGGCGATTCGGGTACCGGCAAGTAACCGGCCCATCCCTGCCCCCGAAAAGACGAGTATCCCCTACTCACGACTGCCATCGGCGGCGCCCCTAGCCTGAAACCTCACGCAAGCTGACCGTGTTGCTGGGGCACACGGCGTCGCCGCCCCGCCCCGCCTGACAGGGTCCGTTTCACCATAAATCTGGGGAGAAGAACATGAAACGCACCTTAGTAACTCTGGGGGTGGTCGGGCTCGGCCTGATCAGCCTCACGGCACCGGCAACGGCTGCCTCGGACAGAGTAGTGGTCTGCCACTGGGATGGAAGCGCCCTGACTCCACTGGAATTCAACGTCAACGGGACGGGCGGACATGAGCAGCACGCCGAGGACATCATTCCTCCGACCCCGAAAATTCCGGCGGGGAAGAACTGGAACAACGCTGGAAAGACGCTCTATGTCGCAAACTGCGCGCCGCTGCCACCTGGTGAAGTGATCGACCCGGTGGACCCGCCGGTCGTCGTCGACCCTCCGGTCACGCCTCCCGCGGTGACCCCTCCCGCAGAGGAGCCGCCCGCAGTTGTCAACCAGCCTGTGGTGGAGGCACCCGCAGTTGTCAACCAACCCGTGGTCCAACCGCCCGCGCCGGCAGCGGTTGAGCCGGCGGCAGCGGCACCTGCCCAGGCTGCACCCGTCCAGCAGGCCGCGGTGCAGGCTCCGGCCGCGCAGCAGCCGGCAGCACCGGCCGCCAAGGCAGCCGTGGGGACCAACCAGGGATTCAACGCCCAGACCGCGGTGGGTGGCCAGGAGGCCGGGCCCGCCTGGCTCGCCGGGGTGGGAGCCCTGGCCGCCGCGGGCGCAGCGGTGGCTGTGCGCCGCAGGTCCCGTTCCCTGCACACGGTCGGCTAGGCAGCTGCCCCGCCACCACGGTGGCCCGTCGACAAGGAAGGTGCCCTGCCAGTGCCCGGCGGGGTGCCTTCCTTCCATATCCCGTCCACCCCACCAGGAGCATCATGCCGAAGGAACGCAGCAAGCACGCCGCTGCCCCGCGGGAGCCACGGCGCCGCTGGAACCGGGGCGACCTGGCCATCCTTCTCTGCGGGGTCCTTTCGTTCCTGTCCTTCACCGTCGGCGCTCCCCTGTTCCACACGCCGGCCGGCGGAGGGACGTCCGCGGCGGCCAGCGCACGGTTCACCACGGGCCCTGCCGTTGCCACCCTTCCAGCATCTCCGGAGGCCGCCACACCAAGCGGCCCAGCATCCACCGACCCAGCGTCCGCAGCGGCCACGGGACTGGCGGCGGCGGGCCAGACGACCGCGCCGGCCCCCGTCCTCCCGGCGTCCGCACCGCCCGTCCGCATCAGTTACCCGGCCGCCGCGTTCGACGTCGCGATCCATCCCCTGGACCTCGACGGCGCCTCCCTGTCCAGCCGCACCATCGAGCCGCCGGCTACGAAGGACGGCTACTGGCTGGCGGCGTTCGGCGCGCCCGGCAGCGGATCCACGAACACCACGTACGTGATCGGCCACAGCTGGGTCGGCGCGGACGCACCGTTCAACCACCTCAGTTCGGCTGCGGCAGTGGGCGACGTGTTCGACGTCGGGACGGCGGCCGGCACCATCCGCTACCGCGTGGAGAACATCAGCACCTACGACAAGTCCAGCCTCAAGGACGGCTCTCTCTGGGACATGGTGCCCAACCGGCTGGTCCTGGTCAGCTGCTTCACGGAGGACCCGTGGGGCACGAACGTCGTAGTTACCGCGTACCCGTCTGCTTCCCAGCCATGAGGGCTGAAGCACCTGTTCACTGGGCCCCCCGGGGCGGAAAATGGGCGTCATGACATCCGATCAGTTCAAGGACAAGCCGCTGCTGGTGGGCCTCATGCCCCGGCAGCATCCGGAAGTCCTGCAGACCGCGGCGGCCCTGGCCGCCGCGGTGGGGGCGCCCATGGTGTGCGCCTACGTGGACGAGGCCAGCTACCTGGTGGACTGGGACCCTTCCCGTTCCGCGCATCGGATGTCGCTGCGTCCGGATGCGGGAGTGAAGGAACTTCGGGTCCTGGCGGCAGGGCTGGAGGAACGGATCCGGGAGGTGGTGGGAGCGGCGCCGGCTGGAAGGGCAGCTGTCGAGTGGACGCTGCGCACCCTCACCGGAGATCCGGCCCGCTCGCTGGGCCGGCTCGCGGCGGAAGTGGAGGCGCCCATGATCATCGTGGGAACCTCCGAACGCGGATTTTCCCACCGCCTGTCGGAGGCTTTGAACGGCTCCGTGGGCGCCTGGCTCAGCCACCACCAGAACCGGCCCGTGCTGGTGGTTCCTTACCACAAGGCCGCCCACGAGGACCGTCCCTGACCTGCCGGCACACCGCATCCGCCCCGCGGAAAGGGCCGTTTCCAGGCCTCCTAAAGTAAAGCGAAAGTAGTTATTCGCGGTGCTGGCGGACCCCCGTACCAGCCAGTAAGCTAAATCCAGCAGGACCGCTTCCCGGCAACGGAAGCCGGAAATGCCCAAGAGCTGCTCCGGAGTGCGTATCCCCCAATAACGCACTCCGGAGCTTTTTTTGTGCCCTGCTCCGCCGGCCCCGACCGCCAGCGGAATTCACCCGGGCCATACCCCCTGGGGGTACTTGCGAACATACCCCTGTGGGGTATAGGTTGGCTGCATGAGCGCTACCGACGAAGCAGCCCTGCCAGCCACCGCGCCGGACCACCCACCGGCGGAGCACGGCTACACGGGGAACAAAGAGGCCTACCTGCGGCGGCTGAAACGCATCGAGGGCCAGGTCCGCGGCATTGCCCGCATGGTCGATGAGGACAAGTACTGCATCGACATCCTCACCCAGGTTTCCGCCGTCACCAAGGCCCTGCACGCGGTCAGCCTGGGCCTGGTCGAGGAGCACATCGGCCACTGCGTGGTGGGTGCCGCCTCGGAACCGGACCCCGGGGCCCGTGCCGAAGCCATCGACGCCAAGGTCAAGGAAGCAGCCGATGCCATCGGCCGGCTGCTCCGCTGAAACCCGCCACCCAACCATCGGCTACAACCGGCCAGGAACGAAGGAGAAATCCGTGAGCACCACCTCCCCTACCACCACAACCGTCAGCGTTTCCGGCATGACCTGCGGCCACTGCATCTCGGCAGTCACCGAAGAACTCGAAGCCCTCGAAGGCGTTGAAGCGGTGGACGTCGAGTTGAACGCCGGGGCCATCTCCACCGTGACCATCACCTCCAGCAAGGAACTCGTGCCCGCGGAAATCGGCGAAGCCGTGGCGGAGGCAGGCTACCTGGTGGTTGCCAGCGAGGCCTAGGAAACTCCCCCCAACCCGGAAAGCTGACATGACCCACCAGGAAGTACTGCATCCGCCCGGCACCAGGGTGGTGGAACTCGATATCGAGGGGATGACGTGCGCCTCCTGCGTCAACCGCGTGGAGAAAAAGCTCGGCAAGCTCGATGGCGTGGCCGCCACCGTGAACCTGCCGCTGGAGTCCGCCTACGTCACCGCCCCGGCGGACATCACCGATGAGCAGCTGGTGGACGCGGTCAACGCCGCAGGCTACAAGGCGAGCGTGCGGCGGCCGGCCCCGCCCAGCGACGGGGAAGCACCCCCGCTCCACCAGGCAGCCGTCCCCGCCGCGAAGCTCAAGCCGCGCCTGGTCGTCGCCGCGGTCCTGACGGTCCCGGTGTTCCTGGTATCCATGCTCCCCGCACTCCAGTTTCCCCACTGGGGATGGGCTGCCGCCGGCCTGGCGCTGCCGGTGGTGACGTGGGCCGCGTGGCCCTTCCACCGGGCCGCGGCCATCAACGCCCGGCACCTCGCGTCCACCATGGACACCCTCGTATCCCTCGGCGTCGCGGCCGCGTACCTGTTCTCCGCCTGGCGGCTGGCGTCTGATCCGGGGATGACCGGGCACCCAGGCATGGAAGGCATGGAAACGGGCGGCCTGTACTTCGAGGTGGCGGCGGTGGTGACCACCTTCCTGCTCCTGGGCAGGTACCTCGAGGCCAACGCCAAGCAGAAGGCCGGCGACGCCCTCCAGGCCCTGCTGAACCTCGGCGCAAAGGACGCCACGGTGCTGCGTTCAGGCGGTGAGGTAAGCATCTCCGCGGACCGGCTGCAGGTGGGCGACGTGCTGGTGGTCCGCCCCGGTGAAAAGATCGCCACCGACGGTGTGGTCATCGAGGGCAACTCCGCAGTGGACGCCTCCCTGGTCACCGGCGAATCGGTTCCGGTGGAGGTGGGACCGGACAGCCGGGTCACGGGCGCCACGATCAACACATCCGGACGCCTGCTGGTCAGGGCCACCCGGGTGGGAGCCGAAACCACCCTGGCCCAGATGGCGCGCCTGGTGTCCCAGGCACAGGCCGGCAAAGCACCGATCGCCCGGCTCGCGGACAGGATCAGCGCGGTCTTCGTTCCGGTGGTCCTGGCCCTTGCCGCCGTGACATTCGTCCTCTGGCTGCTCTTCCCCGGGGCGGGCACCAATGGCGGCCACCTGCTGCAGGCCTTCACCGCCGCCGTCGCCGTCCTGGTTATCGCCTGCCCCTGCGCCCTTGGCCTGGCCACCCCGGTCGGCCTGCTGACGGGGACCGGGCGCGGCGCCCAGCTGGGCATCCTCATCAAGGGCCCGCAGGTCCTGGAGGACACACGGACCGTGGACACCATCCTGCTGGACAAGACCGGGACCGTGACCACCGGGGTCCTCGCCGTGGCCGGCACCGTGGCATTCGCTGGCTTCCAGGAGCGGGACGTCCTGCGGCTGGCCGGCGGCGTCGAGGCCGCCTCCGAGCACCCGGTGGCCCGCGCCATTGCTGCGGCCGCCGGCCCGGGCAGTCCCGCGGACGACGGCGGAGCCTTGCCTTCCGTGCGGGGCTTCCGTTCGGCACCCGGCGGCGGAGTCTCGGGAACCGTGGAGGGCAGGGCGGTCCTCGCCGGGCGCATCGGCTGGCTGGAGCAGAACGGGATTGCCCCGGGACCGGGCCAGCGGGTGGCGCTGGCCGATGCGGAAGCGTCCGGCGCCACGGCCATTTGCGTCGCCGTCGATGGGAAGCCTGCCGGAATCATCAGCCTGCGGGACACCGTAAAGGACGGTTCGGCCGCCGCCGTCGGGCGCCTGAAGTCGCTGGGCCTGCGGCCCATACTGCTGACCGGAGACAACGCCGCCGTCGCCGCACAGGTGGCTGCCGCCGTCGGGATCGCCCCGGACGATGCCTACGCCGGGGTCCTGCCGGAGGGGAAAGTCGAGACGGTGCGGAGGCTGCAGGCTGCGGGCGCCACCGTGGCCATGGCCGGGGACGGCGTCAACGACGCCGCGGCCCTGGCCCAGGCGGACCTTGGCATTGCGATGGGGTCCGGGACCGATGTGGCCATCGAGGCCGCGGACCTCACCGTCATGGGCAACGACCTGGTGCAGGTGGCGCAGGCGATCGAGCTGTCCCGGCGGACACTGGCCACCATCAAGACCAACCTGTTCTGGGCCTTCTTCTACAACGCCGTGGGCATCCCGGTGGCAGCCCTGGGCCTGCTGAACCCCATGATCGCCGGCGGGGCGATGGCCGCCAGCTCGGTCCTGGTGGTTGCCAATTCGCTGCGGCTGCGCAACTTCGGCAAGCCGCGGGGCTGACCGTCAGGCCGCGCCGTACCGCACGGCGGCGCGTGCCCTGGCCTTGGCCGCTTCGGCCTCCCGGTCCTTCGGCGGCGCCTGCGTCACAAGGGCGTCCAGGAGGTGCTGGGTGATGTGGGCAATCTCGTGGACCGCCTCGTCGAACGCCTCCTGGTTGGCCTTGGACGGCTTGGTGCTGCCGCTGATCTTGCGCACATACTGCAGCGCGGCGGCATGCACTTCCTCGGAGGTGGCGTGCGGTTCAAAGTTGTGGAGGGTTCGGATATTCCGGCACATACCGCCATGCTAGGCTCTTCGAACGCCTGGAATCGACCCTTTTCCACCGCCCACCGGGCCCGCGCATGGGGAGTACGGCATGGGCAGGGGTGCCCATCGACACCCTTTTGGAGGCCGGGGTAGGTTTTAGGCAATGGATCTTCCGGATGAGCCGGGAGGCCGCGGGGGATGCCGACCTGGTTCGGATCCACTACCTAACAAGGAGAAACTGATGGCTATTTGGGGTGCAGACGTTGAGCAGCTTCGCCAGCTCGGCAGCAAGCTTCAGGCAGGTGCGTCCGAGATCGAGACGCAGAAGTCCACTCTCACCAAGGTTCTGAGCGGCACCGACTGGAAGGGCCCGGACGCGGACAAGTTCCGCCAGGAGTGGTCCGGTACCCACACCACCATGCTGACCAAGGTTGCCGAAGCACTGAAGGACGCCGGCGCGCAGGCCAAGCGCAACGCCGAGCAGCAGAGCCAGGCTTCGCAGGGCTAACGCCGTGGCGGCAGGACTGCCGCCGGAAGAGGGGCCGGGCACCGCAAGGTGTCCGGCCCCTCCCGCCTTTTAACGGTGGGGCTGCGGGCCCCCAGCCTGGGCTAAGGGACGGGTTCGACGTCGTTCGCGTGTTCCAGCGGGGACGCCACCATGGGTGCCGCCGCGGCTCCGCCCGTCCTGGCCGCAGCACCCCGCAGCTCGTCGAGACGGACCAGGATGACCCCGCCGACGATGAGCACGCCACCCAGCAGCTGGATGGGCCCGGGCAGTTCGCCGAGCAGCAGCCAGGCCCACAGCACGGCGAAGAGCACCTCCGTCAGCGATACGAAGGATGCCACCTTGGAGCCCAGGGCCCGCGCGGCCATGATGCCCGAGACGTAGGCCAGGACGGTGGCCAGGACCACCAGTCCGGCCAGGGAGACCCACCACGGGGTGGTCCACGGGCCCAGCCTGGTGTCCGCGGTGCTGAACGACATGGGGAGCAGGCCCGAGGCGGCAGCAAGCCACATGACGCCAGCACCCACCATCAGCCCGCCCGAGGCCAGGACAATGGGCGGCAGGGTGTCGTTCTCCTTTGCGGTGATGAAGAAATAGATGGCCAGGCATACGGCCGCCGCCATGCCCCAGAGAACCCCCACGAGGTCCACCGTGACGGCGCCGGTCAGGTCAAGCACCAGCACCAGGCCGGCCAGGGACAGCAGTGTCCCGCCGAAGGTCAGTACCCGGGGACGTTTCCGGCTGGCCGCCCAGAGCCACAGCACGATGATCACCGGAGCCAGGTACTCCAGGAGCAGCGCGACGCCCACGGACAGCCGGGCCACGGCGTTGAAGTAGAACAGCTGGCAGGCCGCCACGCCGATGAGCCCGAAGAGCGAGATGGTGAGCCAGTTCGTCCGCAGCTGGTGCCAACGGCCGCGGAGGGCGGAGGCGGCCGGGATGGCAAGGATCAGGGCTGCCCCCGTGAGCCTGGCGGTGACCGCCGCGCCGGGTGACCAGCCGGTTTCCAGGAGTGCCTTGGCGAAGGAGCCGGAGAGCCCGAAGACGGCGGAGGAGAACAGTGCGGTGCCGAGGCCGGACGCCAGGAGGCTGCGCTGCGCGCTGGGCACGGGAGTGGGGATGTGGTTGTTGGCGGCAGGCACCGTCGCCTCCTGTCAGGAGTAAAGTGGGGTAATGGTCATGACACTACGCCCCGGGACTGTAAGGAGTCAACATGGTTTTTGCCCCTGACACCGAGGTGGCGCTGCGCACGGTGGTCAATTTGGTCAATTCCGCGGCGAACGGCAGGGAGGCGCTGGGCTCAGTGGCGGACCTCGACGCCTTCCTGGCGGCCGAGGGTTTCAGCGGGGGCCGGACCCGCGATGCCGCCGAACTCGACAGTGTCCGGCAGTTGCGGGCAGTGCTGGCAGGGGTTTGGACGGCGGATGAGGACACTGCCGTGGAAACCGTGAACAGGGTGCTGCGGGACGCCCGCGCCCTGCCGCAGCTGATGAAGCACGATGGCTGGGACTGGCACCTGCACGCCACCACACCGGATGCCCCGCTGGCGGACCGGATGGGTACCGAGGCGGCGATGGCCCTGGCCGACGTCATCCGCAGCAAGGAGATGGACCGGCTGCGGACCTGCGAATCAGAGGACTGCGATGCGGCGGTGCTGGATCTGAGCCGGAACCGCTCCAAGCGGTACTGCGATACCGGGAACTGCGCCAACCGCGCACACGTGGCCGCCTACCGCGCCAGGCAGGCAGCTGCGGGATAGCCCGCCGTAACCCTGGCGGTGCTGCCGGCGGGAGTGGGTGCTACCGCCCGGGAGCGCCGTCCGTGCCGTCGCCGGGGGTCTCGGGGCTTCCCGCATCGCCGTGACCGTGCAGCGGCTTCCGGCTCGAGCTGAGGTTCACGCCCGACCCCTTGCCGAGGTGCTCGGCGTTTTCCTTGTAGCTCATCGACAGCATGGCAGCGATCACCAGCGTGACGATGAAGGCGATGCCGGCGGCGGTGAAGGCCAAATCAAAACGCGGGGCGCGGGCGCTTCCTCCCGAGGCGAAAATCAGGACCGCAACGAAGGCAACGACGGCCCAGAATGCGGAAAACATCAGCGGCCCCTTCACCGAGGTCCGCAGCCTGCGCGGTTTTCCTGGATGCTGGTCAGCCACGGTGGTTCCTTCCTGCAGGCGGCGTCCGGCCGGCCTGGTGTTGCGGATGAGCGGGTGGCGCACGAAAAATTTCTACAGAAAGTAGAACGCCACCCCACTTAGTTTACGGCTTGTGGGCCCCTGCCCGGGCATCATGCCGCAGCGTCAGCCCGGAAAGCACCCAGAGGACACCGGAAATGATGGCTCCCCCGCCCGCGATGCCGAGGAGGGCGTGGGCGCCGAGACCGATGAAGAAGGGGAGCAGCACTGCGGTTCCGAGCCCGACCACCCCGGACGCAATCCAGTCCCGGGCAAGTACGTGGCCTCCCCTGTGCCGCAGGCCGCAGGCCAGTTCGAGGGCACCTGCGGCGCCCAGGCCCAGCGCTGCCATCACGCCGAACAGCATATCGGTGTGCAGCAGGGCCACCACCACCCCCGCACCGGCCAGGGCGGATCCCGCGGCGGACAACATCTTTCCCGCGGCGGACTTCTGCCCCAGCCCCGTGGCAGGGATGCCCCGGAGGATCAGCAGGCCGCTGGCCAGAAGGTAGAGCCCGCCTGCCCAGCCCATGACCTCGACGGAGGGCGAGGTCCAGAAGACGGTGACGGCGCCGAAGACCAGGGCCGCGCCGGCACGGAGCAGGACCGGCTTCCAGAGATCGGTGGGGTGGGCGGTTCCGGGGGCAGCGCCCGCCGGCGTCGATGGTTGCGTCACCGGTCCAGTTTAGTGGCGGCAGCTGCCAGGTCGAACCGGCGGCCGGCGGTCACCGACGTCAGGGCGATCCCAGCACCATCCACCGGTCGGACCGCGCACGCAGGCCCAGGGTGACCGCCCGGGCGGCCATGTAACCGATCCCGAAGGCCACCCAGAGCCACCCGAGTCCGGCAGCGCCGGTTGAACCGGAAACCGCCACGGCGGCGAGCAGCGGGGCATAGAACCCGACATTGGCCAGCCCGGCCAGGGCCAGGTACCGGGCGTCGCCGGCGCCAATCAGCACTCCATCCAGGACAAAGACGTACCCGGCGACGGGCTGCCCGGCCGCCAGCACCCACAGGGCGACCGCAAGGACCCACTGCACCTGCGGATCGGGGGTAAAGAGGGCACCGGCGAAGGGGGCAGCCGCCGCGAGCAGCAGCCCGGTCACCACCCCGAAGCCGGCACCCCAGCGGACCATGGTCCTGGTCAGCAGCCGCGCCCTGGCTGCATTCGAGGCACCAAGCTCCTTCCCGATCAAGGCCTGTGCGGCGATGGCAAGGGCATCGAGGGCGAAGGCCAGGAACGAGAAGATGGTCATGGCCAGCTGGTGGGCGGCGAGGTTGACCGCGCCCTGGGCCGTCGCCACCATCACGGTGGCAAGGATGGCCGCGCGCAGGCTCAGGGTGCGCAGCATCAGCCAGGACCCTACGCGCGCCATGCTGCGGATGCCGCGCCAGTCAGGCAACAGGCTGACGCCGTGGCGCACCGCGTTCCGGCGCACCATCACCACATAGACGGCGGCCATGGCCCACTGCGCGAGGCTGGTGCCCGCGGCCGAACCGACGACGGACCAGCCCAGGCCGTAGACAAGCCAGAGGTTCAACAGGATATTGACGCCGAACCCCGCGGTGGCCACCACCAGGGGAGTCCGGGTGTCCTGCAGGCCGCGCAGCACTCCGGTGCCGGCAAAGATCAGCAGCATGGCTGCCAGCCCGGGCATGGACCACCGGAAGTAATCCACGGAGAACGCCCGCACACTGCCCTCGGCTCCGAGCAGGCCGATCAGCGGGTCCGCGGCCAGGAAGCCTGCCACGGCCAGGAACACCCCCAACAGCAGCGCCAGCCACACTCCATCGCGGCCAGCGGCCAGCGCCTTCCCCACGTGGCCTTCACCGACGGCCCTCGCTACGGCTGGAGTGGTGGAGTAGGCCAGGAAGACCATAAGTCCGACGACGGTCTGCAGCGCAGCCGAGGCCAGTCCCACGCCGGCGAGCTGGGCTACGCCCAGATGGCCCACAATGGCGGAGTCGGCCAGGAGGAAGAGGGGTTCTGCAACCAGCGCGCCGAAGGCGGGCACGGCAAGGCGGAGGATGTCCCGGGCATGCCCCCGGGTGGCGGGCGCGGCGGCAGGAGGCGAGGGTTGGGGCACGGTGCCAGCTTATCTTTGCTTCCCGGGGAGGGGCCGGCGCATGACGAAGGCCACAGCGTGATTAGTTGACACTTCAACTAACGATGCGGGAGGGTTGTCTTATGAACCAGTCACGACTCACCACCACCGCGCTCACCGCCCTTCGCGTCGTCCTTGGCTTCCTCTTCGCAGCCCACGGGTGGCAGAAATTCAACGAATGGACCATTGCAGGCACCCAGGCCTCCTTCGCCAAGATGGGGGTCCCGGCCGCCCAAGCCATGGCCCCGGCGGTCGCCGTCCTTGAACTCGCCGGCGGCGTGGCACTGATCCTGGGCATCCTGACCCGGGTGGTGGCCGCGCTCCTGGTCCTGGACATGCTGGGCGCCCTGGTCCTGGTCCATGCCTCCGCAGGCGTCTTCGCAGCAAACGGAGGGTACGAACTCGTCCTGCTCCTGGCCGCCGCCGCCTTCGCCCTGGCACTCACCGGCCCCGGCCGGCTCTCCGTTGACCGCATCCTGTTCGGCCGGACCAACTCCCGCCTGGCAGTCCTCGCCTAGCCGGGCCCAACCCGCACCCGGCGGCCGCGCACCCTGTCGAAAGCGGTGCGCGGCCGCCGTCGTACTTTAAATGCCTCTGTTGCGTGGGATGCCCGCACTGTTGCGGCCGGACCCGCCGGTAGCGCGGCGCCTCAGTATGATCGCAGCATGACTGAGACCGGGCGCCCCAACTCCGTGACCCTCCGCTTCCTGGCCGCCCCCACCGATGTGGGACACAGCGGATCCGTGGATGCCGGCACCGTGCTGGAGTGGGTGGACAAGGCCGCCTACGCCGCCGCGGTCGGATGGGCCAAGTCGTACTGCGTCACCGCCTACGTGGGCAACATCCACTTCGCCGACCCGGTGAACAGCGGCGACATGGTGGAGGTGGAAGCGACCATCGTGTACACCGGCCGGTCCTCCATGCATATCCACACTGTGGTGTCCTCGGGGGATCCCAAGGGCGGCCCCGCCACCATGCGCAGCCAGTGCATGGTGATCTTCGTGGCGGTGGGCGAGGACGGCAAACCCATCCCGGTGCCTCAGTTCGAACCCGCGACGCCTGCCGAAATAGAGCAGCGCGACCATGCCCTGGCCCGGATCAAGGTCCGCGAGCAGATCGTGGAAGCCATGAACCGGCAGGAATATACCGACGCCGGTACGGCCGAGCGCGTGACGTTGCGGTTCATGGCGGCACCCACGGACGTGAACTGGGGCGGCAAGGTCCACGGCGGGATCGTGATGAAGTGGATCGACGAGGCCGCGTATGTCTGTGCGTCCCGCTACTGCGGCCGGGACACCGTCGCCGTATTTTCCGGGGGTGTCCGCTTCTACCGGCCGCTGCTGATCGGCCACGTGGTGGAGGTGGAGGCACGGCTCGTCTATACCGGAACCAAGGGGATGCACATCGCCGTCCATGTCCGCTCCGGCGACCCGAAGGGACGCGAACTTAGCCTGACCACCTACTGCCTCACGGTGATGGTGGCCCGCGACAAGGAAGGAACCTCCGTGCCGGTCCCCGCCTGGGTCCCGGTCAGCGAGGAGGACAGGCGGCTGCACGCCCACGCCCGCGAACTCCTGCAGATCAGGGGAACGGCGCCGGGGAACCGCCTGCCGAACCACCTACTGGCGCAGGCAGCGGCCGCGGGTACCCCGGGGGAAACCGCCTAGAAGCCGCCGCCACCGCCGGCGTCGCCTGCCATATTGGCGAAGCGGGAATAGTGGCCCTGGAACGCCACGACGATGTCCTTGGTGGGGCCGTTACGGTGCTTGGCCACCAGGATGTCGGCTTCCCCGGCGCGGGGGGACTCCTTGTCGTAAACGTCCTCGCGGTGGAGCAGGATCACCATGTCGGCGTCCTGTTCGATCGAGCCGGATTCACGGAGGTCGGACACCATGGGCCGTTTGTCGGAGCGCTGCTCCGAACCGCGGTTCAGCTGGGAGAGTGCGATGACCGGCACCTGCAGCTCCTTGGCCAGCAGCTTGAGCGCACGGGAGAATTCGGAAACTTCCTGCTGGCGCGACTCCACCTTCTTGCCCGAGCTCATCAGCTGCAGGTAGTCGAGGATGACCAGCTTGAGGTCGTGCTGCTGCTTCAGGCGGCGGCACTTGGCCCTGATTTCCATCAGGGACATATTCGGGCTGTCGTCAATGAACAAAGGGGCATCGTTCATCCGGCCCATGGTGGTGGCGATCTTGGACCACTGCTCGTCCTTGATGGTTCCCTTGCGCAGGTCCTGGAGGCCGATGGTGGCTTCGGCGGAGAGCAGGCGCATGGCGATCTCGTTCCGGCCCATTTCGAGCGAAAACATCACCGTGGACAAGTTGTTCTTGATGGCGGCGGAGCGGGCAAAGTCCAGGGCAAAGGTGGACTTGCCCACGGCGGGACGGGCGGCGATAACGATCATCTGGCCGGGGTGCAGGCCGTGGGTGAGTTCGTCCAGTTCGTAGAATCCGGTGGGCACGCCCGTCATGCCTTCACCGCGGTGGCCCGAGGCTTCGATCTCGTCCACGGTGGATTCCATGACGTCCTTGAGCACCACGTAGTCCTCGGCGGTGCGGCGCTCTGCCACGGCATAGACCTCGGCCTGCGCCTGGTTGACGAGGTCCTCCACCTCACCATCGGAACCGTAGCCCAATTGGACGATCTTGGTGCCCGCATTCACCAGGCGCCGCAGGACGGCCCGCTCGGCGACGATTTCGGCGTAGTAGCCGGCGTTCGCCGCGGTGGGGACGGTCTGGATCAGTTCGTGCAGGTAGGCCGGACCGCCGATCCTGTTGATTTCGGCACGCTTGGTCAGCTCATCGGAAACCGTGACGGCATCCGCAGGCTCACCACGGCCGTAGAGGTCGATGATGGCCTCGTAAATGGTCTCGTGGGCGGGGCGGTAGAAGTCCTGCCCACGGAGGATCTCCACGACGTCGGCGATGGCATCCTTGGAGAGCATCATGCCGCCCAGCACCGACTGTTCGGCGGCAATATCCTGCGGCGGTTTCCGGCTGGCGTCTGATCCGCGGGTTGCCTCAACAGGGTCCAGATGCGCGATTGACAAAGCTGCCGTCCTCCATTTGTACCAGGATCCTGGTGGTCCCGGTGGTGTTCCATCCTGTTCCAAAGCTCCACCCGGCAACCGGGCTTCACCACCTGTCCAGGTCTACCCGCCGGCACCGACATTGGTGCCGGAACAGGTCGGACGCGCGCGGGCCGGATGGAGTTATCCCCAGTGTCCACAGCTTTTCCACAGAGGATCCGCGCCGCTGGATGCGGGGGCCCGGGCAAGGCTGCTGGACCCCTCGGCAGGCCCTGGAGAACAGGTACCCCGCTACGCTAGCCCCCCGCCGCGCAACGGCAAAGCCAGCTAGTCCACGGCCTTGTGGATAACCTGTGCAGTACGCGGCATAGCTTGTGCACAGTCTGTGGGAAAGTCTGTGGAAACAAAAATTCTTTTGCCCCTCAAACCGCCTTGACCTGCGGAAACATCACCGCCAGCATGTGGAGTAAATATTTCTGCCACGGAATTTCATCCACAGCCACCGGACAGCAGAGGCGGCCGGACCCGGGGTGGGGGCGTTCGGCAAGGGCCCCCGACCGCGACCGTGGCGCCCATCATATTCCGCAGCGGGAGCACTGTCCGGCACTCTCCGGCCCTGTATACGGAGCAGCGAATATTGCTGTGGATAACCTCGATCTGGATTAAGCTCTAGGTATGGGCGATCTACTGCTGGTGCTGCTGCCTGCGGTGGTACTGGCGGCAGCCTGCAGGACCATTCCCGGGCGCAGAACCCGGCAATCTACCCAGAGCCGGCCGCGGCCGGCAAGCGCATAGAACGGCATTGAAAATGGAATCCCTCGTGGTCCCGGTCCTGATCCTTCTCGCCGTGCTGGCGGGCGTGCTGTTGGCGTACCGCGCCGTCGCCAAACGCAGGGCGGCGCGCACTGCCGCACCTTCCGAGCCGGCACCCACGCCGCAGGAGGTGGCCCGGGCTGCAGCGGCACGGCTGTCGGAGGATGAGCACCGGCGGCTGTACGCCCTGATCGCCCAGGGGCAGGCCATGGCTGCCATCAAGCTGTACTACGATGCCACGGGGGAGGGACTGCGGGCTGCACGGGACGCCGTAGGCGCCCTGGCCGCCCATCCCCAGCCCTACCGGAGCCCCGAGGCGGTGCCGGCTCCCGACGACGACGACGATGAGCCCCAGCGCTTCCCTTACCGCTACCGGGCGATCGCCAGCAAGGGCGACGTGACCCGCGAGGTCAGCAGCAACATGCTGAACGACGAAATCTACGGCAGGATCCGCACCCTCGCCCGCAGCGGGGACACCGAGGCGGCCGCCAACGCACTGACGCGGCATTCGGACATCACGCTGAAGCAGGCGCGGGAATTCATCGCCCTGCTGGACGACTAGCGGGATCCGGCGATACCCGCGAGCAGCTGCTCGAACGGGAGGGATTCCAGGGGTGCCGGCTTTCGGCCAGGCTGGGGCCCTTCGAGAAGCCGGCCGAACTCGGCCGCCGCGCGCTCGATGCGGTCCGCCAGGGAGGCGCCGCCCTCGTCGGCAGTGCCCCAGTCCTGCGGCCCGGCGAAGACGCCGGTGGCGGCGATCCGGGTGCGCAGGTAGCTGAAGAGCGGCCGCAGGGCGTAGTCCAGGATCATCTGGTGGCGGTCCGTGCCTCCGGTGGCACCCAGCAGGACCGCCTTGCCGTCCAGCGACTTGGGATCGAGGACATCGATAAAGGATTTGAAGAGGCCGCTGTAGGAGGCGCTGAACACGGGGGTCACCGCAATGATGCCGTCAGAGGCTTCCACGGCCGCGATGACCTCCGCCAGCCGCGGCGCCGCATAGCCGGTGACAAAGTTGTTGGCGATGTCCACGGCCAGGTCTCGCAGTTCCACCACCTCCACCGCTGCCGCATAGCCTGCGGACGCCAGCCGGCGCTCGGCCGCGGCTGCAAGCTGGTCCGCCAGCAGGCGGCTCGAAGACGGGACGCCAAGTCCGGCGGACAGTACGGTGATGCGGCGGGTTTCCATGGCATTCTCCTGGTGCTCGTTCAAATCATTCTACATGCATTTGCATCTATACTCCTGAACCGCGCACCCCTTCCGGATATTCCCGGGGATCAGAGCCTGACACTTCCCTGGATGCAGGTCGTTGAATGGCCTCCCACCCAGATGTCCCCACCGGCCGATTCCACTTGGATGCGCCCGGACCGCCCCAGCACACTGCCTTGGGAGGCCACATAGCGTTCAGGGGCCCTGCCGCTGCCAATCAGCCACTGGGCGGCGCCCGCGTTGAAACTGCCGGTCACGGGATCCTCCACCAGCGCATCACCGGGGAGGAAAGTGCGGACCTCGAAGTCGGCCTCCCCGTCCGGACCGTGCGGAGCGATTACCCCGACTTTCAGGTCTCCCAGTGCCGCCACATCGGGCTGAAGGGACAGGACCTGTTCCGCGGACTCCAGCAGGACGCCAATCCACTCAGGGCCATTGACCAGCCAGGAGGAGTCCACGATGTCGCCGGCGGCCACGCCGAGCGCCTTCGGCAACTGCTGTGCGTCCTGCTTCCCCAGCGTGCCGAAGCGCGTGAGCGGCGGCGCGGCGAAGGCAAGCCGGCCGCCGTCGTGCTTTATCCGGACGAGGCCGGCGCCGCACTCCTGCACCACGTAGCCATCAGATGCGGGCACTCCCCCGGCTTCGAGCCACGTATGCGCCGAACCCAGGGTGGGATGGCCGGCGAACGGAAACTCCTCCGAGCCCGTGAAGATCCGGACCCGGTAGTCCGCGCGTGGATCCTCGGGCGGAAGGAGAAAGGTGGTTTCGGAGAGGTTGGTCCAGTTCGCGAAGTGCTGCATCGTGGCCGCATCCAGGCCCTGGCCGTCGAGGACGACGGCGAGCGGGTTGCCTTTGTAGGGCTGCGGCGAGAACACATCGACCTGGTGGAAGGGACGGCTGCGGGGGGTAGGTTTCACCGGTGCAGGCTACCACCGCGGACGCGAAAGACCCCCGCCGCCGGCATCCGGCAACGGGGGTCTTCTGGCGCAGTGCGGCTGCTACTTGCCGGCAACGACCTCAAGGTCGATGACAGCGGAAACATCCTCGTGCAGGCGGACGTTGGCCGTGTACGAACCGACAGACTTGATGTGGTTCGGCAGTTCAACGTTGCGCTTGTCGATGGCTCCGAGGCCGGCGGCCTCAACAGCGGCAGCGACATCAGCAGGCTTGACGGTGCCGAAGAGACGACCGGACTCGCCGGCCTTCACCTCGAGCTTGACCTTCTTGGAGGACAGAGCCTGGGCCTGTGCCTGTGCAGCTTCAACAGAAGCGTGCGCACGGGCGGCGCGGGCAGCCTTGATGGACTCAACCTGCTTCTCGCCACCCTTGGTCCAGGTCAGGGCGAAGCCGCGGGGCAGCAGGAAGTTACGTGCGTAACCGTCCTTGACCTCGACAACATCGCCAGCAGCACCGAGACCGGTGACTTCGTGGGTCAGAATGAGCTTTGCCATGTTAGTTAATCCCTTCCTTAGCCGCGGCCAGCGCCGGAGTAAGGCAGCAGAGCAACTTCGCGGGCGTTCTTGATTGCCTGGGCGATCTTGCGCTGTTCCTGGACCGTAACGCCGGTGACGCGACGGGCGCGGATCTTTCCGCGGTCGGAGATGAACTTGCGCAGCAATGCTACGTCCTTGTAGTCGATGACAGTGATGTCAGCGGCCTTCAAGGGGTTGGACTTTGGTTTGGGCTTACGGAGTTCAGCCTTAGCCATCGTGGAGCTCCTATTCTAGGGAGCCCGTGGATATTGATCCACGGGATGGTGGTGGTCCGACGGCGGGAACTTCCGAAGGTGCCTTGCAGCACCCCTGGGCGTTCCGGCGCCAGGCCGTGAGTGGTTGGTTAGAAGGGAGGTTCGGAATCGGGGCCGTTGCCCCAGCCGCCTGCGTTGGACACACCGGGCGTAGCCCAGGGATCGTCCTGTGCAGCCTGCTGGTTGCCGCCGCCCCAGCCTCCACCGGAGTTGCCGCCCTGGTTGCCAGAGTTGCCGCCTCCGAAGCCACCGCCGCTGTTGCCTCCGCCGAAGCCACCCTGGCCCCCGCCGGAGCGCTGGGTGCGGTTGACCTTGGCATTGGCGTAGCGCAGGCTGGGGCCGATTTCATCGACCTCAAGCTCAATAACGGTGCGCTTTTCGCCTTCTTTTGTTTCGTAGGAACGGCTCTTCAGGCGGCCGGTCACAATCACGCGCATGCCCTTGGTGAGGGATTCGGCGACGTTCTCGGCTGCTTCACGCCAGACAGCGGCGCGGAGGAACAGGGTTTCCCCGTCCTTCCACTCGTTGGACTGGCGATCAAAGGTGCGCGGAGTGGAAGCGATGGTGAAGTTCGCTACTGCGGAACCTGACGGTGTGAACCGCAATTCCGGGTCATTGGTGAGGTTACCGATGACCGTAATGGTGGTCTCGCCTGCCATCTACTGCCTCCTTGTTCGATCCTGGGTGAAGAGTGCGTGTCCTGCGGGGTAAAGAATGAAAGTCGACGCTGAATTACTCAGCAACAACCTTCTGCTCTTCGGGGCGGGTGATCTTGGTGCGCATGATGGTCTCGTTAAGAGACAGCTGGCGGTCAAGTTCCTTGGCGGTTTCCGGCTTGGCGGTGAAGTTCACCACGGCGTAGATACCTTCGGACTTCTTCTTGATGTCGTAAGCCAGACGGCGACGGCCCCAGATGTCAACCTTTTCGATGGTTCCACCATCGTTGGTGATGACGTTCAGGAACTTCTGAAGCGACGGCTCAACGGTACGCTCTTCGACCTCGGGGTCGATGATTACCATCAATTCGTAAGGACGCATATGTGAACCCACCTCCTTTGGGCTAAGCGGTTACGGCATTTCCGTAACAGGAGGTTCATTTGCGGTGCCCGTGCGGCGGACCTCCCGGAACAGGGGTTGGACGCAGCACAGACTTCACTATCTTAGTGCATGCCGCCCGCTTAGGCGATTTGCGCTTGACCCAAGGCTAGCGTCGGGGGCAGCCGATCCATCGCCCGGGCGCAGCGTATGTGGAAAAACCTGCCCTAGGCCCCCGCAACTCCCTAGTGCCGGCGGGCTCCAAACACCCTATTGCCCCGGGAGAATGCTGGAGTCTAAGTTGTGCGGTAAGCACCGGAACGTTCCTGTCACGGACGTTGGGCGCGGCTGGGGGGCCTGCTGATAGATTCCCTCCTGCACGCAAGGTGGACAAGATGCCCAAAGCAAAAACTCCGGCAGCCTTCATCGCCCAGTCCCTGGCCCTGGCAGTTGCCCTGCTGGTGGGCATGATCGCCGCCGTCAGCAGCGCCCAGGCCGCAGAAAACTACGGATACCAGAGCATCAGCTACTCCGGCGTGGCCAACGCCCCTACCTCCGACAAGCCGCAAAGCAAGCTCTGGTGGAACGACGGCACGTGGTGGGCGGACATGTGGGCCACCGGAAGCGGCTGGCATATCTTCCGCCTGGACAGGGCAAGCCACGCGTGGGTGGATACCGGCATCCTCAATGACAGCCGCAGCAGCACCCTGGCGGACACGCTCTGGGACGGCAACAAGCTGTACATCGCGTCGCACGTTGTGACCGTGTCCGGGGACGCCAGTACCAAACCGTCGGTCTCCGGCCAGCCCGCCAAGCTTTACCGGTACAGCTACGCGTCCGGGAAGTACACCCTGGACGCTGGATTCCCGACCACCATCACCAACAACAGCAGCGAGTCGATGACCATCGACAAAGACACCACGGGTGCCATCTGGGCTACCTGGACCCAGGTTTCCGGGAGTTCCACTTCCGGCTACACCAGCAGCGTCTACGTGAACGCATCCGCTCCCGGCGGCACCAGTTGGGGTACGCCGTTCGTCCTGCCGGTCGCGGATCCCAATCCTGCGCCGGATGACATCTCCGCCATCGTCGCCTTCGGCAGCAACAAGATCGGGGTGATGTGGAGCGACCACAGTTCCAATGCCGTCTACTGGGCCACCCGCACCGACGGAACCTCCACCACCGCCGCATCGTCCTGGAAGGTCCAGCCTGCGGTGCAGGGCAAAGGCCAGGCGGATGACCACTTGAATATCAAGGCCCTCCTTGCCGACTCGGCCGGACGCGTTTACGCCGCGGTGAAGACGAGCCTGAACGACATCTCCACCGACAAGACCCTTCCGGAGCTCCAACTGCTGGTGTTCAAGCCGGGGACAGGTTCCTTCACCAAGTCAACCATCGCCACCATCGCCGACTGCGTCACCCGTCCCCAGATCCTGCTGGACACCGCGAACAACCTCGTGAGGGCCTTCTACACGGGACCATCCACCTCCGTTTCGGGCTGCGCGTACTCCGGCATCCCGGGCAGCATCTACGAAAAGACCGCCTCAATGGACAGCCCCGTCTTCGGCAGCGGCCGTGGAACGCCAGTGATCCAGGACGGGGCATCGGCCAACATGAATGACGTCACCACCACCAAACAAAGCGTCAACGCCACCACCGGCGTGGTGGTCATGGCCAGCAACAAGGCCACGCAGCGTTACTGGTACTCGGACCGGCCCCTCGGAACGGCCCCATCGCCGTCGCCCTCCCCGTCACCCTCGCCCTCGCCGTCTCCGTCGCCCTCCCCGTCTCCATCAGGGTCAATCAGCGTCGTGGGCACGGCCAGCAACTACTCCGGCACAGCCTCCACCATTACGCTCACCAAACCTTCGGCGGCTGCCGCCGGGGACGTCCTGGTGGCATCCTTCACCGCTGACCAAAACCCGTCGATCAGCACCGCCCCGGCCGGGTGGACGCCGATCGTCAACGGGCTCAAGATCAGCACCGGGGCAAAAATGTTCTCCTACTACCACGTCGTCGGAACGGGCGATGGTGCGTCCTACTCCTGGACCACCAGCCCGGCAGTGAAGTGGGGCGGCGGAATCACGGCCTACCGGGGCGTCAACACGGGCACTCCCTTGGACAGCGCGGTGGCCACCAAGGTGGACGCCACCTACGCGGCCACCAGCATCACGGTCCCGGGCGTCACCACCGCCAGCAACGGCGCGCTGCTGATTGGCGGCGTGGGGTTTGACAGCGGCAACCCCGCAGCGACAGCACCCACGGGATGGACTGAACGCTATGAGGCCGCAGGCGGCCAGGTGGCAGAGCAGGCCGACAAGCCGCAATCGACGGCCGGGGCCAGCGGCACCGCCACCTGGACCCTTTCAAGCTCCAAGGCAGTGGGCGCCTGGCAGACGGCTTTGAAGCCCGCCGCTTGAGCCCGGGTTAATGTGCACCTCCGGGCTGCGCTGCCACGACGGCGGCGCAGCCCGCCCCTTTTGACGGTTCCTGCCGCGAAGGGCCCCGCTTTCGCCCTGTTGCAGGTACCCGCAATTTCCACATTCTTCCCCCCGCACACCCACACCCGAAGGTACCGCCGGAACCACAACGGCGGACGTCGGAATAGCTTGGCAGCGTACGGCAAAAGCGGCACGCAGCGACGAAGGCAAGCGCCGGAAAAGGGAGCAACCATGGCAAAAGAAGAGGTCCCCCAAAGCGATTGGATCCTGCCAGGTCCTTTCACCGCGCCTGCCCGCCAGCCACATCAACCTCCAGGAGGGATAGCCCAGTTGAGTAATCAGGATATTGCCGCCGGCGAAGCATCCGGGGCCAGCCTTGGCCTGAGGGACTACGCCCGGATCGCGCGGACCTACTGGAAGTTCATTACCGTGGTCACCCTGGTCCTCACGGTGTCTGCCATGGCATGGAGCGCCATGCGTCCCCGCGTTTACGCCTCCGAGGCCAGCGCCGTGGTGGTCGCGGCCGGAACCGAGAGCGTCAGCAGCCTCCTCGCGGGGGATACGCTGGCCAAGGCGAGGGCCAAGAACTACAAGTCGCTGGCCGAATCGCGGCTGGTTGCGGACAACGTCAGCGCCTCCACGGATGTGAAGATGACCGGTGCGCAGCTGTTGGACGCCGTCAGTGTCAATGTTCCCCGGGACACGGCCGAGATCCGGATCAGGGTTGAGGCCTCCGACCCGGACACCGCCCAAAAGGTTGCTGATGCCTGGGTGGCCGAGCTCGGCAAGCAGGTCCAGGAAAGGGAACGGGCATCCGCGGCTGCGGCGGCTTCGGGCCAGCCCGCGAATTCCGCGGTGCCGCCGCTCTCCCTCGTTCCTCTGGATGAGGCGACCATCCCCACCGATCCTGTCTCCCCCGGCGTTGGACTGTCCACCCTTTCCGGCGCACTGCTGGGTCTCCTTCTCGGCTACGTCGCCGCACTCCTGCGCCACCGCCTGGACCGGCGGGTCCGCACCGCCGCGGAAGTTGAGAAACTCTTCTCAGTACCGGTCATCGGTTCCCTTCCGGTCGATGCCACCCTGCAGGGCGGGAACAAAGTACTTGAAAGCCCCTCCGGGAAGGCTGGCTCGTACGCGCAGAACCCCGCATTCGCCGAGGCGCTCCGTGAACTGCGCACCAACCTCACCTTCCTCGACGTGGACAACCCGCCGCGCGTCATCGTCGTCACGAGTTCAGTGAGCGGGGAAGGCAAATCAACCATCGCTGCCAACCTGGCGTCCGCCATGGCGGCGGCAGGCGAGGACGTCATCGTCGTCGACGGCGACCTGAGGCACCCCAGCATCGCGCGAATCTTCGGCGTGGTCCCGGGCATAGGCATCACAGACATCCTGACCGGAAAAGCCCGCGTGGACGATGTCCTCCAGCAACGGAGCGACCTTCCCAACCTGCGGATCCTGGGATCCGGCCGGATCCCGCCGAACCCCAGTGAACTGCTGAGCTCGCGCGCAATGAAGCAGCTGATCGGCTCACTGTCGGACAGGGGTGTGGTCATCATCGACGCTCCCCCTCTGCTCCCGGTAACAGACGCCGTGCTCCTGGCGCGCGTCGCAGACGGTGCGATCGTCGTCGTCAGGGCCGGCCGGACAACCAAGGAACAGCTCTCGAAGTCCCTGGGGAACCTCCGAAGGGTCAGTGCGAGCGTTCTCGGCACGCTGCTGAACTACGTGCCGGCAAAGGAATTCGACGGCTACTCGTACTACACGCCGGAGCAGGAACCTGCTGATGCCGTTCCTGCCAGGGGCTCCGATGGCGCACCCCGGGCAGGGCGGCGGGAGCTTCCTCCCCCCGTTTCCGAAGCCGGCGAAGACACGTTGACCAGGAGTGTTTCGTCGTCCTAGCCGGCGCCTTCCCTGCCTCTCAACTGCCCGGCTTCCGGCAGGCACAACCAACCCGGGCCCCCAGCACTGTCTGACGAAACTTTTAGAGGAGAACGCATGTCCAGGTCGGTTGTGGTCATCGGAACGCGCGGCTATCCAAGCTATTACGGCGGCTTTGAAACTGCCGTGCGGCGCCTGGCACCGTTCCTGGCCGACGCCGGATGGGACGTCAATGTCTACTGCCGTCCGGGCCAGACCAAGGACGAAGACACCGCGCGGGACCCGCGCGTGCGGACCACTACAACCGTGGGGCTGGAGAGCAAGTCGCTGAGTACCCTCTCGTTCGGCCTGACCTCGGTCCTGCACGCGGCATGGAAGAAGCCCCAGGTTGCACTGGTCATGAATGTGGCCAATGGCTTCTTCCTTCCGCTGCTGAAGCTTCGGGGAATCCCCACGGTGGTCAACGTCGACGGGATTGAATGGGAACGCGCGAAATGGAGCCGGTTCGCCAAGTTCGTCTTCCGGCAGGGGGCGCGCATGACGGCCAGGTACGGCACGATCCTGATCAGCGACTCGCGGGAAATCCAGCGCCGCTGGAAGCGGGACTTCGGCCGCGACAGCGTCTTCATTCCGTACGGGGCCAATCTCGCGATTCCGCAGGAAGTGGTTCCGGGCCTGGAGCCGGACTCCTACGTCCTGATGGTTGCCCGGTTTGTTCCCGAAAACACGGTTTCCGAGTTCTTCCAGGCGGCCGAAGTGCTCGCCAAGCAGCATCCGGTGGTGATTGTCGGCTCCAGTGGGTATGGCGGCGTGCTCGATGAGGCCGCGCAGCGGCTGGGTGAACATGAAAATGTCACCTGGCTGGGCCACGTCAGTGACGACCGGAAGCTCCTGTCGCTCTGGCACCATGCCGGGGTCTACTTCCACGGCCACAGCGTAGGGGGCACAAACCCGGCACTGGTCCAGGCAATGGCGTGTGGGGCGCCGGTCGTGGCGCGGCACACTCCCTACAACGCCGAGGTCCTCACGGCCGAGGAGCACCTGGTCTCGCCCGAACCGGCGGACATTGAGCAGGCACTGCGCCGGATGCTGAACGACAAGGACCTGAGGTCACGGGCCAGGGAAGCGAACAGGAAGCGGGCGGTGGTGCATTACAACTGGGAAGACGTCTGCACGAACTACGAAGTGACGCTTCAGGAGGCCATCCTGGCCGGTAAGAAGACCCGGTGGGGGGCGCGCAAGTGACCTTTGGACTCCGGACAAGCGGGGTGCAGGCGCACCCGCCTGCACCCGGCCGCTCTCCGCGGGTCATCGTGGTGAACCCGCTCGGTATGGCCTTGAGCCATTACACGGCGGCCGTGGTGCAGCATCTGGCCGATGCGGGAATTGAGTCGGAACAGCTCTCGGTCCTGGAGCCCTCACAATCCGGAAAGAGCCGTCTCCACTGGCTGGCAGCCTATTCCAGGCTGCTGGCCTCCGCGGGACGGCGGTCGCGCAAGGCGCACGCAGCGGAAAAGGTGCTTCTCACGTGGCCGGTACTCGGGTTCCTGGATCTGCTGATGGTCAAGGCCTTGTGTGGTGGCTCGGGAATCGTTGTGTATCACGATCCGCGGCCCCTCGTCCGCTCGGTGGGCAGCAGCCGTGCCGTGGCCCGTGCGGTGCGGCTGGTGCGGAACCGGCCCGCCACCGTGGTCCACAGCAAGGAAGCGGCCCAGGCCATGGCCGACATGGGGCTCGGGGACGGCCTTACGGTGCTGCCCCATCCCATGCTCGCCGCCCCAGCCGCGGCGGAGGCCCCCGTGTCCGGAAACGGTGCCGATGGCAGGCCGCACGTGCGCGTGCTTGGCCAGTACAAAGCCGACCGGGACGTCGGCCTGCTCGAGGCGCTGGCCGGCAGGCTCGGCGCGAAGTACCAGCTCGAGGTCGTCGGCCGCGGTTGGCCGGAGATTGGGGGCTGGAACGTTGACCCGCGCTTCGTCTCCGAAGCCGAACTCGACGAACTGATTGCGACCAGCGGTGCGATCCTCATCCCGTACAAGCGCTTTTACCAAAGCGGAATCGCGGTCCGGGCACTTGAACGGGCAGTTCCGATAGTGGGACGGGCGGGAACGAGCCTCCAGGAACTGTATGGACCCCGGTCCCGGCTGCTGGTCCAGGACGGGCTGCACGTCCAGGACGGTCCGGGCCTGGGGGGCCAGGAATCCGAAGTGGACGCGTGGGCAGCCGCCATTGAATACGCGTTGGATCACGGCAAGGCCGAAGCGGCCCGTGCGGCGAAGCGCTTCCATGACGAGGCAGCCCAGGGGTGGGCCTCGCTGGGCGGCGGTAAACCTCCGCAGTAATCCACCCCGGCAATCAGTGAACGGAAGCGAAAATCCAAAGACCGGCCGGGTCTCCCCGGCCGGTCTTTTTGCAGCTCGGGGTTTGCGGCCGTTGTTGGCGCTTCCCCCTCTTCGACGGCGTGGTGCTGGCACAAGCCGCCGGCAGGGCGCTGTGGCCCTGCCGGCAGGCGGGAATACTAGTTTGGGTAGCTTTCCAGGGGCTGGACCGCCTGCCCGCCCGGGGCATGCGCAGGAAGCGTCTTCTGCGGCGTCCTGAGCCCGATGACTGCTCCGGCGGCCAGCCAAAGCACCGGCGTGGAGGCAATCGAGGAGGCGGATTCGGAGGATGCGACAGCCAGTACGAAGGCAATGGTGAGCCAGACGGGAAGGCTGCCGCCCCTCGGCACCTGGCGGAGCAGCTTCCACAGGCGGACCACGAGCAGCAGGACGGCGACCAGCATGGGCCAGCCCAGCCAGGCGAAATACAGGCCCAGGAGGCTCTCACTGCCCACACCGGTTGACGCGCCTTCCAACGCCGCCTGGTAGCCGGTGGTGCCAAAGCCCAGCCCGATGGGTGCCTGCAGGCCAAGCATGAAGCCGGAGAACAGGCCGTCGGAGTGGCTCGCCGTGTTGCCTTGCTCAACGAAAGTCGAGAACAGGTATCCACCAAGACCCAGGCCCACCAGCAGGCCGGCGTACTTGCCGATCTTTACCCAGATCAGGTAGATCAGCGTCACGACGAGGAAGATCAGGATCCCGGCCCGTGCATAGGCGAAGAAGAGCGACACGCCAATGGCTGCGAGCATGCCAATCCTGGCGAGACCCCGCAGCTTTGCGACGGCGGCGAAAGCTCCCAGCCCCAGCAGGAAGCCCATGACCGGTGGGTTCATGAAGGGGCCGCCGGGACGCAGGGCAGCTTCGCCGTCGGAGACACCGTCCGCGAAATAGGCCGGCGGCAGGCCCATTCTCATTCCACTTGGTTTGCCGCCGACAACGTTCAGGTAGTACCACGTAGGATCCAGCAGCGGCGCCTGCTTAACTTCCTCGATAAGAACCCAGGCTACGGTCAGGCCGCCAAACACCAGCAGGAAACCGGCCACCTTGGACCACTGGACGAGGTCGCGGTAGACGTAACCGGCAAATACGAGCCCCAGGGGCATGAGGACCTGCCGCGCCTGGGCAAGGCCGATTCCCGGATCCGGGGAACGCAGGAACCCGACAGCCACGAAAAGGGCCAACAGCAGGAGCAGTCCGAGCGCCTTGTGCAGCCGCCGATCCGTGGCGGTAAACGATCTGGTGACGGCGGCCATGATGAGCACGATGACGGGCACGTCATCGATGTACTGGAAGACGCTCGAGTGGGTGAGGCTGATCAATGGCGCCTGCGACCAGCCTGCGGCGATCACCAGCCCGATCAGCACGTGGTAGGAACGGCCCAGGACCAGCGCGACACTGATCAATGCCAGAGTGACCACTATGGATAGCAACAGCACGGGTTGGGCGCTCCTCTGCTGATCGGTCTTGGCTCGCGGGCAGTCCGGAAGGTTCGAAGCGGCCCGGCATCGCGGCGCGATGATCCGCACTTTCACCGTACGGGCACCGCAGTGCTGCCACTAGGCCGGCCAGCGCGGTTTGTGGGTATCCGCACCACGTTTGCGGACGCGCGAACCCCGTCGCTGCCGGGGTGTCAGGTGGACTGGAGGTCAACTTCTGCGCATCGGTCGCCGCCCACCGCGGCCGCCCAGAACGCCACAAACGGCGCAACCGCCCGCCGGGCAGCACGTTCCCTGCGCAATGCCCCGATCTGGTTTTCAAGGTGTTCAAGGGCCGCGGGGTCGGTGATGGTTTGGTGCGCGGCTTCTGCCAGGGCCCGGGCAGACGGGGGAACGGCCACGAGCCCGCCGGCCCCGGCGGCTTCCCCCAGGGTTCCGGCGTCAAAGCCGATGACCGGGGTGCCGTAGGCAAAGGCGCGGGAAACCACGCCCGAGGCAGGCAGCATCTGGCCGTAGAAGCGGCTGGTCTTGTCGTAAGGCAGCAGGATGGCCCTGACGGACTCAAAAAACGCATCCTCCTGGGCACCCTCCACCGCACCAAGAATCGTGACCCCAGGCACCGGGGGGAGTTTTTCGGTCCCCCGGCCCGCAACGATAACTGCCACGTCACGCGGAATTTCATTGCGCAGCTCGACGAGCCTTTCGAATCCTTTGCCCTTCGCTGCATGGCCATAAAGCCCGACGGCGAGCGGCCGGTCCCGCAGCGGCGCAAGGGTGGGCCTGGGCGGCACGAAATGCACGGCGGGCATTACCGCACAATCCGGGAAGGCCGTCCGAAGGGCCCCCGCGCCGGTCTCGCTAAGTGCAAAAAGGGCGGCGTTTCGCAACAGCCGCCTTTCCAGCCTTGCACTCAAGGGACGAAGCGGCAGGTGGATGCCGTGCTGGACGAGTTTGCTCTTCGCCACGGACTTCAGCCGGAAGGGCCACCAGACAGCCCAGGGCGGGTCATGGATGGTGGCGGTGGTAATCACACGGCGGGACCGGCCGGCCAGGAGCCAGAAAGGAGCCACCGACGCTGCGGACAACTCGAAGTGGACCACCACGGGTCCCTCGGACAATGATTTTCCTATTTCCGCGGCGAGCCGTTTCCGGTAACGCAGCAAGTCAGGAAGCCCTGCACCGCCCGGACCAACCGTCCTGACCTCGCGATAGGACGCAAAAAGCGGGGCGGCAGCGGCGATGAATTCTTCGGCATAATCGCCAACTCCGCCCGAATTCTCGTGCGGGGCAACCAGGATGAGCGTCGCCGGAATGGGGGCTTTCTTTTCGGCGGGCATTGCGTTTGCTGTATTCACGATTCTCCGCATTGGCCAAACGGCGATAAATGGGACCTGCAAACGGGACAAAGCGCGTTAAATGTGGGAACAAATCCCTCCTGCCCAGTTTATCCGCCTGTCCCCCACGGTGGCAGGGTGGTGGGCGCGATATGGGGAAAACCCCTAATCCCACAAACATCGTCCCGCGCGGCCCACCAGGGCGGTCATCGGCAGTAGTCTGCTGAAAAGCGGCCACAGGAAGGCTCCGAACCATGACCAACGAACCATGACCAACGTCACTGGGGGACTTGCCCGCGTCGGCTTCCGTGGCGCCGTCTGGCAGGGGCTCGCACTCATCTCCGGCAAGGGCATCGTGCTGCTCACAACGATCGTGCTGGCGCGCCTCCTGTCGCCGGAACAGTACGGCCTCGTGGCCGCGGCGCTGGTCCTCATGGCCTATATGGAGACTATTGCCGACGCCGGCGTCGCCCAGGCCCTGGTGTACCTGCCGGCCTCCGGCGTCGCCGCGCGCTCCGCGCTGCTCGTTTCGGTGGTCCTCGGAGCAGCGCTGGCAGTGCTCGCCGTCGTCGCTGCCCCGTGGATTGGCGGGCTCTTCCAACTGCCCGACGTCGAACCCCTGGTCCGGGTGCTGGCCATCTCCCTGCTCGCCACCGCGCTCGGTGCGGTGCCCGAGGCCCTGCTTCGGCGTGACCTTCAGTTCAAGAAACTGGCCGTCGCGCCGGTGTGCCGTGCGGTGACCACCGGGGCCGTCAGCCTCACGCTCGCGTTTGCGGGGTACGGTGCGTTCTCCCTGGCTGCCGGCACGGCAAGCGGGGCCGTTGCCTACGCTGCCACCT
This sequence comes from Arthrobacter sp. C152, assembly GCF_054890965.1. Classification (NCBI taxonomy): domain Bacteria; kingdom Bacillati; phylum Actinomycetota; class Actinomycetes; order Micrococcales; family Micrococcaceae; genus Arthrobacter; species Arthrobacter sp. C152. Next base: position 85,229 of record NZ_JBTZSU010000004.1, on the reverse strand, counting down.
GCTGGTTCCTGATCCGCCGGGATGCGCCGTGGCAGCTGTGGCGCGTGGCGAAGGACGCGATCCGGGCCACCCTGAAGTTCGGGGTCCCGGTAGCCGGCAGCAATCTGCTGGCCCGGCTGATCTTCGACGTCGATTACCTGATCATCGCCTCCATCCTGGGGGCTCAGGCCCTGGGGTACTACACCCTGGCATTCCGGCTGCCGGAGGCGCTGATCATCAACGTCTTCTTTGTCCTCTCGACCGTGCTGTTCCCGCTCTACACGCAAGTGCAGGACCAGCCCGAACGCCTGCGCGAGGGCTACCTGAAGGGTGTGCGGATCCAGTCCCTGTACGGCATGACGTCCGGGGTTGGACTGGCGGTACTGGCACCGGTGATTGTTCCCCTGGTGTTCGGCGCGAAATGGACCGACTCCGTGGTGCCGCTCATGTTCCTGTCCCTCTACGCGGCCGCGCGCTCCCTGGGAGCCGGCGCCAACGACGTGTACAAGGCGATAGGCCGTCCCGGGCTGTCCATCACCTTCTCCAGCATCAGGCTGGCGGTGCTGGTACCGGTCCTGATCCTGTCCACGCAATGGGGCATCGTCGGCGTCGCCTGCGCCCAAATGGCCACGGCGGTGCTGTTCGCCTTCGGGATGCAGGCAGTTGCGGCGAGGGTGCTCGGAATTGGAGCGAAAGCGCTCCTGAGGGCAGTCCTGCCCGCGCTGGCGTGCAGCCTGGCCGTGGTCCTGGCGGGCCTGGAAATCCTCCTCCTGCCCCATTTGGGCGGATTGCCCACCGCTACCCTGGTACTGGCCACCGCCGTGGGCGCCGTCTACCTCGTCCTGCGCCTGGGCTTCGCCCCGCTGCATGACGAACTGGTGGTCCTGCTCCGCCGCCGCTGACGGGTCGCTGCGGGTCAGCGTCGCTGCGGGTCAGTGGGGCGCCCAGTCGGTCACGGCATGGCGCCACAGCCAAAAGTCCCGGTCGGCGGTTACCGCATCCTGGAGGTATCCGGGATCGCCGCCATCTGTTCCCTCGCCCTTGAGCCGGTACGCAAGGGTGGCCGCTGAACGGGCCCACGTAGCGATGACCAGGTAGGGAAGCAGTCCGGTGTCCACGTTCCGGAGCTTGAGGTGCTCTGCAACGGACCCCACCGCCCACCCATCGGCGCTGAAGGCGTTATTGAAGGCCTTCAGCTGCAGCGGGCGGGACGACAATGCGTGCTCCCGCGACTGGCCGACGTACTGCAAGTAGAAGACCAGGTCGTGGGCCGGCAGTCCGTCGAGGCGGGAGCGCTCCCAGTCAACAACGTGAAGGCGGCCGTCCGGCTGAAGAAACAGGTTTTGGTAGCTGAGGTCGCCGTGTTCCACCACGGCCGGCAGCTGTTCCGCCCGCAGGGGCGCCAGGGCCTGGTGCGTGAGGCCGACCAGGGCGGGAACTTCCGCCTGCTCCGGAAAGAGCGAGGCAAGGTCGGCCAGGGGAGTGCCGATGGTGCGCTCGTACCACCCAAGGTTCTCCGGCACCGTCCGGGTGCAGGGCAGGCCGGCGACGAAATCCATGCCCGCATGCACGGCCCTGGCAACGTCTTCCACCACAAGCCGGGGCTCGAGCAAGTTGCCCCCGACGGCTGTTTCGACGAGCACCGTCTGGCCGCCGACGTCGAGCACCCCCACGACCTCCGGAGCCCCCTGTGCCGACCCGACGCCCATCGCCTTGAGCCCAAGCAGCACGTCCGCTTCCTTACGGATGCTGGCATTGTCTCCGGGCTGGCGGGGGACCTTGACCACCAGGCTCGGGCGGTCCGCACCTTCGGCGAAGATCAGTGCCACCACATGCCTGGACGTCACGAATTGAGGCGTCAGCAGGAGCGTGGTCCAGGTGCGGGGAACGCCGTACGCGGCGAGTCCCAGGTCGCCGTAGTGGTCGGCGAGGATCTGGTCGATGTAGTTCACGCGGCGTCCTTTCCGGGCGATGCCTCCGGCCAGCGGCCCACCACAGTCCCGCCTGGAGCCGCCACATCAAACAAGCCCAACGTCAATGCCAGGCCGGCCAATGCAGCCTTGGCCCTGCCGAAACGTGCACTGGAGTAATGGTCCAGGGTGTCCCGGACGGCGGGCACGGACGCCGTGGGCACCAGGCGCTCCGGCCCTTCGAACCGGGGTACGTGCCAGTAGACCGCCACATCTTCAAAACCCAGTTTCCCCATGGCCCGTTTCCACCCCGCCAGGGTGGACGGACCGGAGCGTGGTCCGAACGAGCGCTGCACCTGGATGCACATCCACCCGTTCGGGCGGAGGGAGGCCGCAGCCGTTTCGACAAGGCCCCACCCGGGCCGGGAGAGCAGCACTGCATCGAGATCCGCCTGCAGCCCCGGCCCTGTTTCGATGCTGCGGGCGGCGGGATCCAAGAGGCTGATGGCCGCCATCTCCCCGTGGCTGATCCTGCCGCCGTAGCCGAGTTTTCCGGTCTTGCCCATGGGCAGCAGGAAGCGCCAGTCCAGGAGCATCCACAGATGCAGGGGAATCTGGTCCGGGCCTTCCGGGGCGGCAGCCTGGCCGCCGGCAACCACCTTCCACAGGAGCCCGGACGCCTTCCGCCGAACCTGGGCTTCGGACTCGCTGGCATCGATGACGCACGCTGAGGGAAGTCCTGCCGCCAGTTCCAGGTAGGCATTGCGCCACTTTTCCAGCACCTCCGGGCTGTGCTCGCCTTTCCGTGCGAACATCACCTCCCCCGGAACATCGAGCACCAGCACAAGGTCCGGCTGCGGCTGAACGTAGAGGGCCAGGCAATCCGAGAGCCTGCGCAGCCGGCTCCGGGACTGTTCCCCGCCGACCATCCCGTCCTGGGCCAGCCTGTCCAGGAGCACCAGCCTTCCGCGCAGTGACTGGTACCTCGCCGCGACGCCCCCGCGAAGTATGCGGACCAGCTTCCTGGCGAGAATGCCGCCGGGAACCGATCCAATCCACCGGTCGGAGGGGCTGCTGGCCCACAGCCCCATGTAGACATAGGACGAGGGCAGCGGACACTGCGAACGCAGGCCGTGGAGCAGCGTCGTCTTGCCCGCTCCATCCGGTGCAAGGACCCCAATGACGGGACCGGAGCCCTGGAGACGCGGGCCAACGCGCCGCAGGGCATGGTTGGCCACGCTGATGAGCCTGGGCGGCCTCCTGCCGGCCCGCCACCGGTGCTTCATCATCGCGGCCATCGCAGGGACCTCGTGGAACCTGCCGGACTCCAGCACTTCCAAAAGGGCCGCGGCGGTGCCGTCCCCCACTTTTCCGTCCAGCACGGCCGCCACGGGGTCCGCGGCGGATGCGAGGGCGCAGGCCGCGCGGGCGGTTTCCACCCGTTCCGGGGCGATTTCCCCTTTGTCCAGGACGAGGTGCAGGAGCTGGAGCCAGGACTGGTCATGCGGGTCGGGCAGCCACAGGGGCCCCAGGGGCACTCTCCGCCTGAGGCATCCCCCGGCCAGGGCCGTGCCGAGTTCCTGGAACCGTCCAAAGCTGATGTCCGAAACGACGTCGAGCTTGATCCAAAGATCGGTGTCGGGAAGGTACCGGAAGTAGAAGCGGTGGCTGCCATGGCCCATGGCGTGAACGCGGCGGAACCCGACGCCGGCAAGGAGGCTGTCCAGGCCTGGCACCAGTTCACGTGCAACAAGGAGGTCAACGTCCCCGGCAGGATGGAGCAGGTCATTTTCGCCCCGCAGCACCACCCACGGCAGGCCTGTATTTTCGAGGGCAGCCAGCGCTGCTGCCACGCCGGGGTTGATCTCCGGGACGGGCCTGCGGCCCGCAGCCGCCCGGCGCCCGCCGTTTAAGTCCGGGTTGGTAGCCGGGGCCGGCAGCTGGGGAGACACTGACAAATTGATCACCATTTCATGACAGTCCGAAACACGGAACACGCAGGTGTCCCGCCGGCGCCGCGGCCGTTCCGAGAGACTACGCCCGGGCTGCCCGCGCTATCACCAGTAGAAGGTACTCACTTTTTCAGCCGGTGGATTCCCGCCGTACGCAGGTAAGGGGCCCGCCGGCAGTAAACGCGGGCGGCCATGGGGTTGTTCGCCTGCAGGAAGCCATTAGGTAGGGGAGTGCGGGAGCATCGGGGCTTAGGTAGGTAGGGGCATGCTCTGCCATCTTGAGCAAAAGCGGGGGCGATCTTGAGCAAATCCAAAGCCGGATCGTATGGCGCATGCTGGATTTTCGCGGCTATATTCGCATCTACGGCTGGGTACCGCGCCGGAGGCAGTTAGCCGACGGCCTTCAAGCCCGAAGGTTATTCACATAACCGGACGGCTGCGAAAAGCATTGTAAAAGACGAGCTGCATCGAAACGACAATCGAAAGAATGCCGGTCTCCTTTCTTCGAGAATTGGGGACCCATGTCTTTATTAGGCCGAAGCAAGGAATTGGACAGGGTACTGTCCATAATCCGCGGGCCAAAGGACGCCGCCTTGGCTGTGACCGGCGGACATGGGGTAGGAAAATCCGCGTTGCTTGCCGAAATTCCGACGCTTTCCGAATACCGGACCGTCTTCCTTGGCGCCACCGCGTTCGAGTCGGACTGGCCGTTGTCCGGGCTGACCGCACTGCTGAACGCCATGGACGATCCCGTACTCAACAGGATCTCGGACGAACTGCTGCGCGACGCAGCAGGAACGCTGGATGTCCCGGCCATCTCCTCGCTGCTCCTCAACGGCCTGCACCAGCGTTCGTCCGCCCGGACGGTCATCGTGATCGACGACGCCGACCAGCTGGACCCGAGCAGCCAGGCAGTCATTGGGTTCCTGGCCCGCCGCCTGGCCGGAACCGACATCGCCTTGTTCGTGTGCCTGCGCGATGAGAACCCCGAGAGCCCCTTCAGCGGGCTGCCTGTGCTCTGCCTCCAGGCAATGACCTACAGCGACACCGTACGGATGCTGGAGGCCATCCCGGCCCGGCAGGCCACCACGGCCGTTGCCCACGCCGTTGCCGCGGCCAGCCGCGGCAACCCGCTTGCCGCCGTCGAACTGTACAGCCGGCTGCTGGAGCGGCACGCGGAGGGCAAGTTCGCCCTCCCGGTCCCGCTGCCCTGCAAGGGCAGCTTCGAAGCCGAATTCGCCCTTCTCGCCGGCGGACTGAGCGGCCCCGCCCGCAGCCTCCTGGACGTCCTGTCCCTGTCGTACCGGAGCGACATCACCAGCCTCGAAAAGATCATGCCGGACGTCTGGACCGGCCTGGACGAACTGCTGGCCCGGGGGATGGTGCGCCGGACCGGCCCCTATGCAGGGATCCGCGACCAACTGCTGCGTGGCTACATCTTCGCCGCAATGACCCCGGCAGTCCGCACAGCCAGCCACCGCGCCCTCGCCGAAGCCTCCGAAGACAACGATCCCTACGCCCGCAGGTGGCACCTCAGTTTCACGGCGCTGGAACGCCAGACCCCCTTTGGCCTGCTCCGGCATGCCGTGGACCTGATCCGCGGCGGGGAGGTGTCCTTCGCCGTTGAGTACGTGGAACGGGCGCTGAGCATCAATCCGTGGGAGGCGGAAACGGCGGCCCGGCTTGCCACGGTGGCTGAGCTGCTGTTCAACCGGGGTGAATTCGTCTACGCGAGGCGCTACCTGGAGTGGGCCCAGCGGGTGACCCGCAATCCCGCCCTGATCCTGCGGTTGACGGGCCTGTCCTTCGAAATCGACTTCATCCAGGGCGCCGCAGTGCGTTCGAGCATGGTGCTGCGCCTGGTGAAGGAATTCGGCCAGCACGATCCTTCCTTCGCCGCCAATCTGCTCGCCGTCGCCGCCATCTACTATGCGGAACGGTGGGAACTCGCGGATGCCCGCGAACTGCTGGGCTACGCCAGGAACTTCCAGGACTCGGCGTCCGCCGCCTGCCTGGAAATCGAAGAACAGGCGGAGCTGCTCACCGACTGCATCGGCGGCAGCACCGAACACCTGGGCCGCAAGCACAGTCCGGACGGGGAAAGCACCCTTGCCGCCCTCCTGGTCCAGGGCCGTGCGCTCAGCTACGCGGAACGTTACGACCACGCGCAGGAAATCTTCGCCCGGGTCCGCGCTTCCCACGACTCCGCACACGCCAACTGGCGGGAAACCGCACTGTTCCTGGCTGCTGACAACGAGATCAGGGCCGGAAACGTCAGGGCCGCGGTCCGGCTGATCGACGAGCTCGAAGTCCGTGAACCACAACTGAAGTACCTGCGCGGCATGCGCCACGTCTTCCGCGTCTGGAAAGCGCATGCGCTCGGGGACGAGGCGTTGGCCCACACCTACGCTGCCGAGGCCGGGCGGCACGCGGGCGCAGACAGCCATCCCGCCGTCACGGCACAGCTTGCGGCGTGGCAGGGCCATTTCGCCCTGCTCCGCGGGGACCTTGCCGAGTCTCTGGCCCAACTGTCGCGGGCAGCAGAAATCGGCCTGCGCTTCAGCAGCCCCACCCTGCTGCGCTGCGATGCGGACCTGGTGGAGGTACTGGTCCGGCTCGGACGGCACCGCGAAGCCACCCAGGCGCTGGTGAACCTGGAAAGCCGTTCCGTTGGCCTGCGGTCCCCCTGGCTGATGGCGGCGGTTGCCCGCAGCCGCGCCATCCTTGCGGACGGGGAGCAGTCACTGCAACTGTTCGCGCAGGCGCTCGAGGGCCGGAACGCACGCGATTCGTTGCTGGAGCGGGCCAGGACCATGCTCTCCTACGCTGAGCGGCTGAAGGCGCTGGGCCGGCTGCGCGATGCCCGCGACGGAATGCTGCGCGCCAAGGTGATGTTCGACGAGATCGGAGCCGACGCCTGGGTCCAGCAGGTGGATGCCCTGCTGCTGGATGAGCGGGTGGAGGCCCCGAGCCAGCAGGCGAACCCCGCACTGCTGCTGCTCGCAGACCACGAACGCGTGCTCGCGAAAATGGTTGCCCGCGGAATGCGGAACAAGGAAATCGCAGCCACGCTCTTCGTTTCAGTGCGGACCGTGGAAGTGCGGCTGACGGCTATCTACCGCAAGCTCGGCGTCGAATCGCGGGCCCAGCTGACGGCCCTTGCTGCGAGCAAGGCAAAACCCGCCGTGGAGCCGTACGTCCTGCCTGTTCTCTGAGTCCAGGCGCAGTTCCTGCTGCAACCCGCATTTTCCACAATGTTCCCTGGCGGGGCCCACAGGCCGCCTGCCAAAACACGTCCCACCTCGTTTTCCGTAGCTAGTTTTGACTCACAGTCACAACACCGGTGGACACACACCGTAAGGGGTTACCTTGGCAGAAGTACCCATTACCCGACAGCGGCGCCCCATCCCATGGCGCCCCATTCCCTACGAGGCAAAGACCTCCGTGATTGCCGGCAGCCTCGCCGGGGACCGTCCCGTCCCCGCGGTGGCACCGGCCCCGGTCAGGCCGGCCAGCATGCTCAGGCCGGCCCTGAGCCGAAAAGCGTCAGCCGAATGGATCTCCACCCACATCAACCTGCTCCGGGTCACCGACTCGCTGATGGTGGCAGGGGCGGTCTTCCTCGGCTACCTGGTGGCCGGCGGGACCGTGACTGAGGGAACCGGCGCGGCAGCCGCGGCGAGTGTCGCCGTGGCGGTGGTCTGGATGGCCGCCCTGGAAATCAACAGGACGCGCGATTCCAAGGTCCTGGGTGTTGGGGCCGACGAGTACAAGCGCGTGGCGGCTGCCACCTTCCGGGTCTTCGGCTTGCTGGCGCTGGCCGCCGTCGTGTTCTCGGTCAACGGCGGCTCAGCCCTGGTGACCGTTTCGCTGCCCGTGGGGATCGCCGCCCTCACCGCCAACCGGTGGCTTTTCCGCCGCCGGCTGGCAACGGAGAAGGCCAGGGGCCGCCACCTTTCCCGCGCCATCGTGGTGGGTGAACCCGAGGACGTGCGGTACGTGGTCCACCAGATCCGGAAGAAGTCCGGGCCGGTCTACCAGATTCTCGGTGTCTGCCTGCCGGGATCCCGCAGGGGAGCGAAGCTGCGGGTGGACGATGAGATCGTCCCGGTTCTCTCCTCCACCGATGACATCCCCAGGACCGCAAGGCTGGCGACGGCGGACTCCGTGATCATCGCCGGCCCCCTCCCTGGCGGGAACAGGTTCATCCGGGAGCTGGGATGGCAGCTGGAGGAGTGCTCTGCGGAGATGGTGCTCGCCGCGACGCTGACGAACGTTGCAGGGCCGCGGATCCATTGGCGTCCGGTGGAAGGACTTCCGCTCATGCACGTCGATATTCCGCAGTATTCGGGTGGAAAACACATCCTGAAGCGGATGGTGGACGTGGCCCTTGCCGGCATGGCGCTGCTCGCCCTGTCCCCCGTGCTGTTGCTCCTGGCCGCCATCGTCCGCCGGGACAGCCCGGGCCCCGTCCTGTTCCGCCAGGAACGCGTCGGAAAGGATGGGCAGACGTTCGGGATGTACAAGTTCCGGTCCATGGTGGTGGACGCGGAGGAACGCCTTGCACACCTGAACGTCAGCAACGAAGGCGCCGGCGTCCTGTTCAAAATGCGTGAAGACCCGCGCGTGACCAAATGCGGACGGTGGATGCGGAAGTACTCGCTGGACGAATTGCCGCAGCTCTGGAATGTGATCATGGGTGACATGAGCCTGGTGGGTCCGCGGCCGCCGCTGGCCCGCGAGGTGAACGGCTACGAGCGCCACACCCACCGGCGCCTCCTGATCAAGCCCGGCCTGACCGGCCTCTGGCAGATCAACGGACGGTCTGATCTTTCCTGGGACGAGGCCGTGCGCCTTGACCTGTACTACGTCGAGAACTGGTCGATTGCCGGGGACCTGCTGATCCTGTGGCGGACGTTCCGTGCCGTGGTCCAGCCGTCGGGCGCCTACTGAAGGTTTGAGGAAGAGGAAGCCATGGAGACTTGGGTGAGTACTTTCAGCCTGATTGACGAAGTGCCCCGGAAACTCCGGACGGCGGTGGTGGGAACCGGGTCGCGCGGCACCGGACTGGCCAAGGCGTTCCAGTCCAGCCCGGACTGGGAACTGGCGGCGGTGTGCGACGCGGACCCGCTCAGGGCCGGGCGGCTCTCCCGCAGGCTGGGCGACGTTCCCTGCTTTGCCGCGATCGACGAACTCCTGGACTGCGTTGAGGTGGATGCGGTGGTGATCGCCACGTCCCACCGTGCCCTCTACGGGACCGTGATGACCGCCCTGCGGGCCGGCAAACATGTCCTGGTGGAGGAACTGCTGGCCGACAGCCTGGAACACGGGCGTGAAATGGCCGCGGAAGCGCACAGCGAAGGCGTTGTGCTCATGGCAAGGAGCGCGGCCTCGTTCGACCCCGCCGTGCAGCGGATGCAGAAACTGCTGGACGGCGACACGTTGGGGGAGATCCTGTTCATCGAGGCCCGGCGGACCGAAACCGGCCTCGACCAGGCTGACCGCGACGTGTTCTGGGACCTTTCCCCGGACAGCCTGGCTGTCCTGGACCACGTGCTCCCGGGCGGACTGAACCCGAGGGGGGTGTCCGCCTTCGGCGGCGACCCCCTGGGAACCGGCCGTGACTGTGTGGGGCACCTGTACTTCAGGCTCCCCAATGACGCCCCGGTGCATCTGCACATCAACCGGTTGAGCCACCTGGACAGCCACCGGCTGGTCATTGCCGGCTCACGCCTGACGCTGGCATGGGACGCCACGCTCGTCCAGGAACGGCTCCGCCTCCTCAATCCAGGTTCCTTCAACGGACAGCACCGCACCGCACCGTACTGGGCGGAGCCGGTCCTGCTCCAGCAGCAGGCCGAAGAAGTGCCGGTATCGGTGCTGGACGCGGAATCCCGGGGCCGGCTGGCCGGCGAGCTTGCCCACTGCATCCGCGGCCAGCGGAACACGGGCACCCACAGTGCCACGGGACTGCGCGTGCTGTCGGTCCTGGAAGCCGCCACCCGCAGCAGGGCCCTGGACGGGCAGGCATGCGCCGCCGAACCACCAACACCGGATCCGGCCGCCCAGGAAACCGCCGGCACCGGGCATCAGAACACTTTGTGGTCCACGTGAAGGAAAGTACCGGTCCCCTTCCTGCTCCTCCCAAGAAAGGTGGTGCCTCGTGGCCACGGAATCCGTCGTCGCCCGCATAGAAGTCACGAAGCCGTGGCTGGGGCAGGAGGAAGCCCATGCCCTGGCCGACGTCGTGTACTCGGGCTGCGTCACCCAGGGTCCGAAGGTCAAGGAGTTCGAGGCGGGCTTTGCCCTCGCCCACGGCGCCCGGTTCGCGGTGGCCACCTCAAGTTGCACCACCGCCCTGCACCTGGCCCTGGTGGTGGCGGGCATCGGCCCCGGCGACGATGTGGTGGTTCCTTCCCTGACCTCCATCGCAGCGGTCAACGCGGTGACCTACGTCGGCGCGCGCCCGGTTTTCTGCGACGTCGACCCCGCCACGGGAAACGCCACCGCGGAAAACATCCACGCGGCCCTGACGCTGGACACCCGCGCGGTGATAGTGGCGGACCAGGCGGGGGTCCCGGTGGATCTGGACCCGATCCGGGCACTGTGCGACCGCCATGAGATCACCCTCATCGAGGATGCCGCCTGCGCGGCGGGGTCCCGGTACAAGGGCAGCCCGGTCGGGTCCGGGGCGGATGTGGCTGTGTGGTCGTTCCATCCAAGCCACATCCTGACCACCGGCGAAGGCGGCATGCTCACCACCCGCAGGGCCGACTGGGCGGTACGGGCCCGCGCGCTGCGCGAACATTCAAGCAACCTTGCCGTCCTCGACGGCGGTGATTCGTACCTCTCCCCCCGGGAGATCTGCCTCGAGGTCGGCTTCGATTACCGCATGACGGACCTTCAGGCGGCGGTGGGCATCGTCCAGCTGCGGCGCCTGCCGGAGATGGTGGAGCGGCGCCGGATGATCGCCGCCACGTACGTGGACGCGCTGGCAGGCCTGAGAGGTCTGCGGATTGTGTCCGACCCGCCCTATGGCACCACCAATTTCCAGTCCCTGTGGCTGGAGGTGCTGCCCACGTTCCCCGCCACCCGGGAAACCCTGTTGGGAAGGCTCGCGGAGGCGGGAATCACCGCCCGCAGGGGCCCCTATGCAGCGCACCGCCAGCCGGCGTACCGCTGGCGCGACACCGGCAATGCCTCGCTCCGGGGCACCGAGCGGCTGAGTGACCGGACCCTGGTCCTGCCGGTATTCCATGAAATCGACACGGCGAGCATCAACCGGGTCATCAACGCCATCAGGAACACTGCCCACCCGGTGGGCACGTGAGCGAGCTGATCCTGGTTGCAGCGAGCGGCCTTGCCCGCGAAGTCCTTGCCATGGTGCGCAGCAGCGGCCAGTACGACGTGGTGGGCCTGCTGGATGATGACCAGGAGATGGCCGGCATCACGGTGGACGGCGCACCGGTGCTGGGGACCATCGACGACGCCACCAAATACACGCACGCGTTCCTGCTGGTGTGCCTGGCGTCCAGCAAGGAGCGCGAGTCCGTGGTCCAGCACCTGGCGTCCCTGGGCATCCACGAGTCGCGGTACGCCACCGCCGTCGACCCCACCGTCCAGTACCCGGAGGGATGCCGCATTGGGCGCGGCAGCATCCTGCTGCGCAACGTGACGCTGACCGCGGCCGTGACGCTGGGTGCCCACGTGGTGGCCATGCCGTCGGTGACGTTTTCCTACGACGACGACGTGTCCGATTTCGCGACGTTCGCCGCCGGAGTGTCCCTGGGCGGCGGAGTCCGGGTGGGCAGGGCTGCCTACCTGGGCCTGAACTCCAGCGTCCGGGAAAGGACGTCCGTAGGGGATTACGCCACGATCGGAATGGGCGCGGCAGTCCTGAGCAACGTGCCCGACGGCGAAACCTGGGTGGGCGTTCCGGCGCACCAGATCGACCACGACGTGTTCAACTACCGCAGGGCCAGGTAAGGGCCGGCCAGGAGGGATCAGGCTGCGGTGCGGAAGAACAGTTCCGTGACGGTGGCCAGGCGCAGGGGGTCCTCCACCCCGCACAGTTCCCGGGCCGAATGCATGGAGAGCAGCGGCACGCCCACATCCACCGTCCGGATCCCCAGGCGGGTGGCCGTCAGCGGTCCGATGGTTGATCCGCAGGGCATCACGTTGTTGGACACGAATTCCTGGTAGGGCACCCCTGACGCGCGGCAGAGCCGGGCCCAGAACGCCGCCCCGTGGGCGTCCGTGGCGTAGCGCTGGTTCGCATTGATCTTCAGCAGCGGGCCGCCGTTGAGCACCGGATGGTTGGCGGGATCGTGCCGCTCGGCGTAGTTCGGGTGTACGGCGTGGCCGGCGTCGGCCGAGAGGCAGAACGACGCCGCAAGCGCCTGCCGCCGTTCCCCCGCGGTCGCTCCGAGGCCGTCGGAAATGCGCACCAGCACGTCTTCCAGGATGGGCCCGCACGCACCGGAGCGGGAATTGGAGCCGATTTCCTCATGGTCGAACGCGGCGAGCACGGCGATCGGACCGCCGGCCGCAGGGCCGGAACCGGCGGCGAGGGCTATGAGCGCGGCCAGCCCGGCGTGGGTGGCGGAAAGGTTGTCCAGCCGCCCTGACGCGAAGAACTCCCCCTGGCCGCCGAAAACCGCAGGTTCCTGCGTGTCCGCAATGACGACGTCGTACCCGCCGATGTCCCCGGGGTCAACGTCCGCGTCCTCGACGCAGGAGGCAAGCACGGCCAGCAGGTCGGCGCCGGCGGGGTCCCCGAGCCCCCACACCGGATTCATGTGCCGCTGCTTGTCCAGGGTGAGCCCCTCGTTGACGGCCCGGTCCAGGTGGATCGCCAGCTGCGGGAACCGGAGCATCGGGCCGGTGGCGGTGAGGTGCTCGGTGCCGTCCAGCAGAACGAGCCGGCCGGCGAGCCGCAGTTCCCGGTCCAGCCAGGAATTCAGCAGCGGCCCGCCGTACACCTCCACGCCCGCCTGGAGCCAGCCGAAGGCACCGGTGGTGGGCTTGGGCTTGAGTTTGAACGACGGCGAATCCGTGTGCGCGCCGAGGATGTTGAAGCCGGTGGTGGGGCCGGCGTCCCCGGGAACCACCCAGGCGATGAGGGCGCCGTCGCGGATGATGAAGAACCGGCCGGGGCCGCCTTCCCAGGGCTGCAGCTCGTCCAGCCGGACGAACCCTGCCTCCTCGAGCCGCCAGCCGCCCTCCGCGGCGGCGTGGAAGCTCGACGGCGACGCGCTGACGTAGCTGCCAAGGTCGCGGACATGGTCTGCAGCGGAGGAAGGCAAAGGCATGGTCCCGAGTCTAGCGCCGGGCTTCCTCCGCCGGGGCTTCGGGGGCTGCCACCGCCGGGCTGGCCGCTGCACCCTGCCGCCGGTAGCGGAACACGCCTACGCCCACCACGACGGCGGCCAGCGCCAGGGAGAGCAGCAGCGATTCCCGCGTGGATTCCACGATCACCATGCCGATGAGCAGGGCCACGATGCTGATGATGGCTGCCCAAGTGAGGTAGGGGAACAGCCACATCTTCAGCTGCAGGTCGTTGGCCGCAGCGCCCATGCGGCGGCGGAGGACCAGCTGCGACGCGGAGATGACGAGCCAGACGAACAGTGCGATGGCGCCGGAGGTGTTGACCAGGAACAGGAAGACGGTGTCCGGTGCGATGTAGTTCAGGCCCACGGTGACGAAACCGACCACGGTGGAGGCAAGCACGGCGGCGGCGGGGACGCCGCGGCGCGAGATCCGGGTCCACGAGCGGGGCGCGTCGCCGCGGGTCGAGAGCGAGAAGAGCATGCGGCTGGCGGTGTAGAGGCCGGAGTTCAGGCAGGACAGGACAGAGGTCAGCACCACGACGTCCATGATGGTCCCCGCACCGGGGATGCCGAACAGCTCGATGACTGCTACGTAGGGGCTCTTGGCCACGGAGGCGGAGTTCCAGGGGAGCAGGGTGACCACCACGGCGATGGAACCGATGTAGAACACGAGGATCCGCCAGACCGTGGACTTCACGGCCTTCTTCACGGCGTCCACCGGGTTCTCCGATTCGCCGGCGGCGATGGTGGCGATCTCCGCGCCGAAGAAGGAGAAGACGACCACGAGGATGCCGGCCAGGACAGCGCCGGGGCCGTTGGGCATGAAGCCGCCGTTGCCCAGCAGGTTGCTCAGGCCGGGGGCCGGTACCCCGGGGATGAGGCCCAGGATGGCTGCGGCACCGAAGACCAGGAAGAGGACGATCGCCGCGACCTTGATGGATGCGAACCAGAACTCAAACTCGCCATAGGACTTCACAGATCCCAGGTTGGTCAGCGTCAGCAGCACCATGAGGGCAAGCGCCCACACCCACTGGTCGATGCCGGGAACCCACCGGTGCATGATGGCCGCACCCGCGGTGGCCTCGATGCCCAGGACGATGATCCAGAACCAGGCGTAGAGCCAGCCGATGCTGAAGCCTGCCCAGCGGCCCAGTGCCTTGTCGGCGTAGGTGGAGAAGGAACCTGTTTCCGGGTTCGCTGCCGCCATCTCGCCGAGCATGCGCATCACCAGGATGACCACCAGGCCGGCCGCAGCGTAGGCGAGAAGGATGCCGGGTCCGGCCTGCTGGATCGCGGCCCCCGAGCCGACGAAGAGTCCTGCGCCGATGACGCCGGCGATGGCGATCATGGACAGGTGCCTGGGTTTCAGGGACTTGGAGAGTTGCTGGTCATGCATGGGAGCGCCGTCCTGTTGGGGAAAAGCCTGGGGAGGCAGGGGTTGTGGTGCGACGTAGCTGGACCCGGCGGCCCGTGTGGTGCGCCACATCGTCGTTTTACCCTAGGTCGGTGCTCGGCCGCCAGGCTTTGTGCGATTCTCCAGATCTGGCCGCCGCCAACAGGACGCAGCTCCAAGCGGGAGGTCTAATAGGCAAGATAAGTTGCCCGCCAGGCATATTTGTAATGTGCCGGAAACCACGGGAGAGCTACACGTCGCGCCGCTTCAGCAGCACCGCCGCAAGCAGGAGGGGCACCACAACCCAAGCGCCGAGGACCAGGGCAGCCTGCCAGGCCTCGAGCGTATCCGGCACGTGGTCGGCGGCGGCGAGCGGGTCTACGGTGTTGCCTGGCAAGTATTTCCGGGCCTCCTTGAAGAAGTCCCCGGGAATGAGCTGGAACGCGATCGGTGCCACGAAGAAGATGCCCACCAGGCTCATGATGCCGCCGGCCGAGTTGCGGAGGAGCGTCCCCAGGGCCATGCCAATGGCAGCGACGGCGGCCACGTAGACGCTGTTGACCAGCAGGAGCTTGACCGACTGGGAACTGCCCAGGTCCAGCGTGAGGCCGTAGTTGTCCAGGATGGGCACGGCCACCAGCCCGGCCACCCAGGTGGACGCCGCGGTGACCAGGAATGACGTCGCCATGACCACCACCAGCTTGGCGGCGAAGGCGGGCAGGCGGCGTGGCACCGCGGCGAACGTGGACCTGGCCATTCCTGTGGTGAATTCCGAGCTCATCAGCAGGACGCCCAGCGAACCGAGGATCAGCTGCGCGAACGCGATGCCGGACGTGGGCACACTGACCGCGAGGTCCCCGCCCTGGGCCGCGATCCGGGCGGCGGCCTGCGGATCGCGGGTGGCGGCCCCGGCGAACTGGCCGGTGCCCCAGGCGGAGAGTGCACCGAATCCCACCATGACGGCCGCCGTGGAGGCGAGCAGGATCAGGGTGGAGAGGAGGCTGCGGAATTTGATGGCCTCGGAGTTGAGGACCCGCAGGAAGGTGGGGCCGGGAAGGATGGTCGTTGAGCTCATTTGGTTGCCTCCATGGCGGGCAGCGAGTGGTATTCGACCTCGTCCTTGGTCAGTTCCATGTAGGCCTCCTCCAGGCTGGCCATCAATGGGGTGAGTTCGTAGACCATGATCCGGTGTTCCAGCGCGGTCCTGGCGATTGCCCTGGGGTCCAGGCCGGTGACCTCCAGCAGGTCCGGCTCGGCGGGTGCAACCGTTGCCCCCTGGCCGGCAAGCAACTGGCTTAGCCGCACCGGTTCGTCGGTGCGGACGCGGGTGCGCGACTGGCCCCGTCCCGTGATGATGTCCTGGATGGGTGCATCGGCGATGACCCGTCCCCGGCCGATGACGATCAGGTGGTCGGCGGTCTGCGCCATTTCGCTCATCAGGTGGCTGGAGAGGAACACGGTCCGGCCCTGGCCTGCAAGGTACCGCACCAGGTTGCGCACCCACACCACACCCTCCGGATCGAGTCCGTTGACTGGCTCATCCAGGATGAGCGTCTGCGGATCCCCCAGCAGGGCGGCCGCGATGCCAAGCCGCTGGCCCATCCCCAGCGAAAAACCGCCGGCCTTTTTGCGGGCCACCGCCTCCAAGCCGGTCATTTCGATCACTTCATGGACCCTGGACCGGGGGATGCTGTGCGTTGCCGCCATGGCCAGGAGGTGGTTGTAGGCGCTGCGGCTGGTGTGCACGGCCTTGGCGTCCAGCAGCGCACCCACCTCGCGCAGCGGCGACCTGTGCCGGACGTACGGCAGGCCGTTCACGGTGACCGAGCCCGACGTCGGCCGGTCCAATCCCATGATCATGCGCATCGTGGTGGATTTCCCTGCGCCGTTCGGGCCCAGGAAGCCGGTTACCTGCCCTGCCCTGACGGTAAAGCTGACGCCGGCGACTGCGGTTTTTGCCCCGTAGACCTTGGTCAGCGCGGTTGCCTCGATCATGAAGAATCCTTTGGACGGCAGCGCGCGGCTGCGGAAGACGTTCGGGCGGAATGCACTTCCCACGCTACCGAGGCCGCACTCCCTTTCGCGCCGGTTTCAGGGATGATTCAGGGGCGAATCAGGGTCATCCTCCTGTCCCGGGCCGGCTGTCCCGGCCGGAGGGTTCAGAAATGCGGCGAATAGTACGCCAGTGCTTTGGGCCGGACGTTGTAGGCCACGCTGCGCACCCCGGCCAGCGCCTCGCCGTCGACGGCCAGCGCCATCGGCGCGCCGCCGGCATCCACCCGGACTTCCTTCGCTTCCCTGAGGTGGGTGATGCGTGAGCCGGCCACGGTTCCGGTCAGCACGGCCCACAGCAGGCGGAGCCGTGCGAAGGACTCATCGGCAGTGATCAGCCGGACGTCCAGCACGCCGTCGTCCATGACGGGCCGGAGCAGGGGCGCGTGGTCCCGGGGGTAGTACCGTCCGCGGCCCACGTAGGCGATCCAGACCTTGTGCCGCTTGCCGTCCACGCTCAGGGTGGTTGGAGTCCCTGCGGCGAAGGTCCGGAACATGGCCACCACGCCGGCCAGGGGCTTGCCCAGTGCCGGCTGCAGGTGTTCGCGGCGCCGCACGAAGTTGGGGTAGAGGCCGATGCTTGAGGTGTTCAGCATGATCAGCTCTACGATTTCGGGGTTCCCGGCCAGGCCACGTTCAGCCGTGACCACGCCGACGTCGGCGAGGGCTGCTTCGCCGTTGGTTGCCGCCTCCACGGCCTCCTTGAGGCTTCCGGTGCCGGCGTCCCGGGCGAAGTGGTTCAGGGTCCCGCCGGGCAGGACCAGGAGGGGGATGGAACGTTCGACGGCGGCCGCCGCTGCTGCGCCAACGGTTCCGTCCCCGCCCCACACCCCCAAGGCACGGGTCCCGGGTGCGTCGGCCGTTGCGGCTATCTCCTCCAGCAGGTCCTCGTCCGGCTGCACGGTGTTGATATGCGCCCTGGGGAATACTTCCCGGAGGGCGTCCGCCGTTTCCTCGGTGAAGGATCCGCCGAGGGTGTTGACCACGATGCTCAGCCCTTCGCCGTCGGGGAGCCGGGGTGCGTCCGTCCATGTCCGCGCGGTGGGCGGAAAAGGGGGCCGGACCGGCCACCAGTGGCGTGTTACCAGGGCGGCGGCTGCGCCGATGGTGGAGCCGAAAAGGACGTCCGAGGGCCAGTGGGCGCCGGTGTGGACCCGGGAATATGCCACGCCCGCAGCGGCCGGTGCCAGGGCAGCCCCAAGCGCGGGGCGGACCAGGCCCGCCCCCACGGCAAAGGCCACCGCCGAGGCCGAGTGTCCCGACGGCATGGAGGAACTCTTGGGCTGCGGATGGACGAACCGGAAGACCGGAAGGTGCTCGGGCAGCGGCCGGGTCCGGGGGAGCAGCGTCTTGAAGACCCCGTTGGTGACAGCGGAAGCCACGGCCTGGGCAATGAGGCCATGGAGCGCTGCCCTGCGGGTCTTGCCCGGGAAAAGGGCCATGACGGCGGCTACCGCGATCCAGAGTTTGCCGTGGTTGGCGGAGGCCGAAAGCCGCCGGAAGAAGTCGTCGTGGCTGCCCCCGGGAAGGCTGGAAACATGCCTTAGAAGGTATCTATCCAACCGGCTGATCCACGGGTAGGTGCCGCGCCTGCTGCTCTGCATGTGAACACCCTAACCCCAACCCCGTCCGGTCCTAGGTTGCGTCTGCCGCCTGGTCGACTTTCAGCGGCTTGGCGGCTCCCGCCAGCAGCAGCGCCACCACGATCGGGGCCATGATGGCCAACAGGGCGGTGTGGATTCCCGTCAGGTCCCCAAGGTAGCCCAGCAGCGGGGGCCCGGCCAGGAAGGAAATATACCCCAGAGTGGATACAACGGACACCCTCGCCGCTGCATGGCGGGGATCGTCCGCGGCAGCGGACATGCCCATCGGAAAGGCCAGGGCCGCCCCTACGCCCCACAGCGCGGCGCCCACGGCGGCCAGCCAGATGTTGCTGGCCAGGACGAACAGCCCGAGGCCGGCAGCGGCGGCAGCCATGCTGGCCCGCAGCACGGCGGTGCGCCCGAACTTGTCGATAACCCGGCCGCCGAGGAAGCGCATGGCCGTCATGGCAAGGACGAAGAGGGCGAACATCAGCGCACCGGTTGATTCGGAGGTTCCGAGTCCGTCCACCGAGGCCTTGGCGATCCAGTCGTTGCCTGCGCCCTCGGTAAGGGTGGCGCCCAGCACCACCACCCCGATGAGGATCGTGCGGCCATCACGCCAGGCGGAGGGCCCCTTCGACGGCTTCGCTTCCCCCTCCGACGCCATAGTGGCAGCGATATGGGGGAGGAAGTAGCGCGGCGCCGTCAGGGCCACCAGCACTACCACTGCGGCTATCGCCACGAGGTGCAGCGGCAGGTCCACGCCCAGGTTGGAAAGACCGGCGCCCACCAGCGCCCCGACGAAGGCCCCGCCGCTGAAGGCGGCATGGAACTGCGGCATGACCGTCCGCCGGAGCTTGTGTTCGACGTCGGCCCCTTCGATGTTCTGCGCCACGTCCCAGAGCCCGATGCCAATGCCGAAGAAGAACAGTGACACGGCGGTTCCGGGGATGGACGTGGCGGACAGTGACAGGGAGATGCCCACGCCCGCGGCGGCTGCCAGGATTCCGGCGAAGCGGACCGTGTTGGCGGTTCCGATCCTGCCGACCACCAGGCCCGCGGTGGGCAGCGCCAGGAGTGAGCCCACCGCGGTGCACAGGAGCAGGGTGCCCATCTGGCCCGAGGTGATCTGGAGGATCTGGGTGACGGCGGGGATGCGCGCCGCCCAGCTGGCGAAAACGAGCCCGTTGATGCCGAAGACCACGAAGGTGGCCACGGCTGCGGCGTTGACTCCCGCGTGCTGGTCCGTGCCGGTGTTGGTGCTCATACGTTCACTACTTCCACAGAGTATTGGTCGAGTTGGGCGCGTTCCGCCGTGCTGAATGTCTTGTCCGTGACCATCACGTCCACGCGGTCGAGGCCGGAGACCAGCGCCCGGGCGTGTGCCTGCCACTTTGCCGCCGACGCGGCGAGGACCACCCTTGCCGCCGATTCAAGGCCCGCCCGCTTGACCGCCGCGTCTTCCAGGTCGTGGGCCAGCAGCCCGTCCTTCAGGTCAACGGCGCAGGGGGTCACGATCGCGGTGTCGAACCGGAGCGAGCGGATGTTGGATTCGGCAAGCGGCCCGCGGAAACAAAGCTCGCCGGGCAGCAGGCTGCCGCCCGGAAGCAACAGTGCGGGGCGGATGCCCAGCGCGTCCTCCCCGCCGTTTGCAGCGTTCAGCGCCTGGAGGGACATGGGCATCAGTGTCAGGTCCCTGCCGGCAAGGGTCCGGGCAATCCCGGTGGCGGTGCTGCCGCTGTCCAGCCACACCTGTTCGCGGTCCGCCAGCAGGCGCGCCACGGCGGCGGCGATGCGGCTCTTGGCGTCCCGGTCCTCGAGCTCGCGCTGGCCGTATCCGGGGTGGCCCCCGCGGCCGATCAGGCTTTTGGCTCCGCCGTGGACCCGCCGCAGTACACCGTGTCCTGCGAGCACTTCCAGGTCGCGCCGGATGGTGGCACCGGACGCGCCGCAGGCACGCATCAGGTCCTCCACGCTCGCCTCCGACTGGCGCCGAAGGACCTCGGCGATCATGCGGTGCCGCTCAGGAGTCTTCATTGATCAAATGCTAGCAAATTTTGATCATTTACTCATATAAGTGAGCGCTGTACCCCGGGAGCCGGAATACCGCCCGGTCAGCGGGCGCGCTGTACCCTCTGTTCGTCCCACACCGGCCCGTCCGATTCGTAGACCTTCCCGTCGGAGCCAAACACCAGGAACCGGTCGAAGGTGCGGGCGAACCACCGGTCGTGCGTGACGGCCAGGACGGTTCCCTCGAAATGGTCGATGGCACGCTCCAGCGCTTCGGCGGAGTGCAGGTCAAGGTTGTCCGTGGGTTCGTCGAGGAGCAGCAGGGTGGCGCCGCTGAGCTGCAGGAGCAGGATCTGGAACCGCGCCTGCTGGCCGCCGGACAGCGACTCGTACTTTTGTTCCGACTGGCCTGCCAGGCCGTAACCGTCCAGCGCACCTGCCGCTGCCTCCCGGCCGAGTCCGGAACGGTGCTCGTCACCACGGTGCAGGATCTCGAGCAGGGTCTTGCCCAGCAGGTCCGGGCGGACGTGGGTCTGGGCGAAGAATCCGGGCCGGATGCGTGCCCCGAGTTTCACCGTCCCCTCGTGCGGCACTTCCGCGATCTCCACATCCGAGACGGGCAGGTGCTCCTTCTCGGGATCGGTGCCGCCGGTGGCGAGCAGGCGCAGGAAGTGCGATTTGCCGGAGCCGTTGGAGCCCAGGACCCCTACGCGGTCGCCGAACCAGATCTCGGTGGAAAAAGGCTTCATCAGCCCGCTCAGCTCCAGCTGGTCCGCGACGATGGCGCGCTTGGCGGTCCGGCCGCCCTTGAGCCGCATTTGCACGTTCTGCTCGATGGGCAGCGCTTCCGGCGGCCCGGCCTCGAGGAACTTCGCCAGCCGGGTTTGGGCGGCGTGGTAGCGGTTTGCCATGTCGGAACGGAACGCGGCCTTGTTCTTGTACATGTTGACGAGTTCCTTGAGCTTGATGTGCTCCTCGTCCCAGCGCTTGCGCAGCTCCTCGAAGCGCGCGTTCCGGTCCGCCCGCGCCTCGACGTAGGAAGCGAAGCCGCCGCCGTGGATCCACGCTGCGGCCCCGTTGATACCGGGCTCGAGCGTCACGATCCGCCCGGCTGCGTTGTTCAGCAGTTCCCTGTCGTGGCTGATGAAGAAGACGGTCTTCCTGGAGTCGTTAAGCTTCTCCTCAAGCCAGCGCTTGCCCGGCACGTCCAGGTAGTTGTCCGGTTCGTCCAGCAGGAGGAGCTCGTCGGGGCCGGCGAAAAGCGCCTCGAGCACCAGGCGCTTCTGCTCACCGCCGGAAAGGCTCGACGCCGGGCGGTGCTGCGCGCGGTCGAACGGCAGTCCCAGCGCGGCCATGCAGACCTCGTCCCAGACGGTTTCGACGTCGTAGCCGCCTGCATCGCCCCAGTCCACGATCGCCTGGGCGTACCGCATCTGGGTGGGCTCGTCGTCGTGCTCCATCATGGCGAGCTCTGCATCATCAACCTCGCGTGCAGCGGCCGCCAGCGCCGGGGGAGCGGCGGAAACCAGGAGATCCCGGACGGTGGATCCGTCCCTGACCTGGCCCACGAACTGGCGCATGATGCCCATGTTCCCGGAGCGGCCCACGACACCCTCGTCGGGATCAAGGTCGCCCGCGATGATGCGGAACAGCGTGGTCTTGCCGGTGCCGTTCGGGCCGATCAGCGCGGTCTTGGTGCCGTCCGGGACCTTGAAGGTCACCCCGTTGAGCAGCTGGGTGCCGTCGGAGAGGAAGTAGTCGATGCCGGAAACGTCAATATGGGCCACGGGCTCCATCTTCCCACGGCCCGGCCGCGGTCTTCCTAGCCGGCAGCGGTGAGGAACTGCTTGAGCAGCGGGCCGGAGGTGGTGGCGCCCAGGCCGCCGTCCTCCACGAAGACGGCGACGGCCAGGTCGCCGTGGACAGCCACGATCCAGGCATGGGTCTTGGGCGGGTTCTCGGTGCCGAACTCAGCGGTGCCCGTCTTGGCCCCCACCGGTTCGCCGGGGACGCTGGCGAGGAAGCCCGCGTGCCCTGAGGTGACCACCGCGCGCATCATGTCCCCCAGGGCCGTGGCCTCGGCCGCCGTGATGGGCTTGTCCGACGCCGTGGAGGGTGCTTCCGCCGTGGCGGTGGCTGAGGGACTGGCCGCGGGGGCGGTGGACCCTGCGGTCGTGCCGGCGGCGGGAGCACCGGCGTCGGGATTCAATACCAGCTGCGCCGAGACCGGGGCGCCCTTGGCAACGGAGCCTGCCATGATGGCCGCAGCCAGCGGGGAGAGCAGCACTTTGCCCTGGCCGATCATGGACGCGGCATGCTCGGTGCCCTCGGCCTGGCCGGGGACGGAGCCGAGGAAGGCTTCGGCTCCGAGCTTCGGAGCCTCGACCGCGACGCCCATCGACGTGGCCGCGGATTCAAGCTGGGCCTGTGAAACAGCGTCGCGCTGGGAGATGAAGGCTGTGTTGCAGGAGTGCGCAAAGGCGTCCCGCAGCGTGACGGAGCCCAGCGAGGTGGCCGGGTAGCCCTCCGAGTTCTTGAAGGTGCGCCCGTCCACCGTGAGGGTGGGCGTGCACTGCACGGTGGAGTCCGGCGTCATCCCGTTTCGGAACATGGCGAGCGAATCGACCATCTTGAAGATGGACCCGGGCGCGTACTGCCCCAGCATGGCGGTGTTGTAGCCGTTGCTGCCGGGGCCGGACGCAGCTGCCAGCACAGCGCCGCTGGAGGGGCGGAGGGCCACAATGGCCGACGCCGGACCCACGCCCTCGAGGGTGCTTTCGGCCAGTGCCTGGAGCCGCGGGTCCAGGGTGGTTTTCAGCGGCGTCCCGGGCTTGGGTGCCACTTCGAAGAGGACGCGGCGGGGGTCCGTTGCCGAGGATTGGATCTGCTCCCGGGTCAGGTCTGCCCGCTGCGCACGGATGACGACGGCGTCGGTTCCGCGCAGCTGTTCGTCGTACTGTTGCTGGAGCCCGCCGATGCCCGTGACGTCTCCGGCGGTGAGCTCGCCTCCGGACGCTTCGATCTGTTCCGCCGTGGCTTCCCCCACCGAGCCGAGGACGGCGCGGGCGAACGTCCTGCTGGGTGCCAGCGGAACGGAGGCGGGGATGGCCCGGCCGCCGGGGATCGCCTGGATCTGCTCATTGGTGATGGTGCGGCCCTCCTCACGGAGGGTGATGGCGGAGACAAAGGCCTGTGCGCCGGCCGCCTTGACCTGCTGGACGTATGCCGCGGGGTCCACGCCCACCAGCGCGGCGAGCTTTCCGGCGGCGTCGGCGGGGTCTGTGGTGCCAAGCTGGGGCTTATCGATCCCCACGTTCACCACCGGACGGTAGGTCACCAGCTGCGCATCATTGGCGCCCAGGATGTCGGCGCGCTGGGGTGACTGGGAGCCCTTGGTGACGATCTCGCTGTCGGCAAGGCCCGGAACCAGGATGGCCGGGTCCCAGAGCGCCAGCCATTTGTCGCCGGATTTCCTGAATTTCGCGGAGACCGTGTACTTCCACTCGGCGTCGCCGAACTTCCACGTGTAGGCCAGCGGCGCGGAGGCGTTGTCTCCGTCGAGGGTGAGCCCTCCAGCCTGGACCGCAGGCTTCTGCGGGTCCAGGGATGCGAACACCGTGTGCAGCTGCTCGTTGGCGGCGGCCGAATCCCTGCCGTCGAAGGCCACGGAGCCGACGTCCAGCGCCGAAACGGCGGTGGCGAGCTGCTGGGCCGCTGCTTCCGCCCCGGATTTTCCGTCATCGCAGGAAACGAGCGTGGCACCCACAATGAGCGTGGCTAAAGCGAGCGAAAGTTTTGTTGTTTTCCCCATCGCGCCATTATCCCCCGGCGGATGGTCAGTGAATGCCCAGGTCAGGAACCGGCAGCTTGAAGATGTCCTTCAGCGCGTGCGTTGCGGCGTGCAGCCCCGGCATGCCGGTGACGCCGGGGCCGGGCGGGGTGGAGGAGGAGCAGAGGTAGACGCCCAGCAGGGGTGTCCGCCACGGCACGGGGGAGACAACCGGTTTCTGGACCAGCCCACGGACGTCCATAACCCCTGCACTGAAGTCGCCGCCGATGTAGTTCCGGTTGTATTGGGACAACTGTGCGGCTGTGATGGCGTGGGATTCGACGATGACGTCGCGGAAGCCGGGCGCGAAGCGTTCCAGCTGGGCCGTGATCTGGCGTGTCATGTCCTCCGGTGAGCCGGCGGGGACGTGGCAGTACGTCCACAGGGTGTGCCGGCCGTCCGGTGCCCTGCCTGGGTCGAAACGCGATGGCTGGGCAACCAGCACATAAGGGTGCTCGGGGTGGCGTCCGGCACTGACCTCGTTTTCCGAGCGGGCAAGTTCGGCCCTGGTTCCGCCGACGTGGACGGTCCCGGAGCCGGCGAGTTCGCGGGCCCGCCAGGGGACCGGCCCGGACAGGATGAAGTCCACCTTGCAGGAGCCGTTGCCGTAGCGGAAGGCTTCAAGGGCGCGCCGGTAGCGGCCGGGCAGGGTGTCCCCTGCCATGTCCACGAGCCCGCGGGGGGCGACGTCCAGGAGCGTGGCCCGGCTGGCGGGCAACTGCTCCAGCCGGTCGACCGGGGATCCGGTATGGATTATTCCTCCGTGGGCGCGGATGTCGTCCGCCAGCGCCGCTGCGATGGTGGCGGATCCACCGCGGGGGATGGGCCATCCGGCCGCATGCCCCAGGGCGCCGAGCATAAGCCCGGCACCGGATGCGGCGAGGGAGGGCAGGTGGGAAACGGCGTGCGCCGCCACGCCGCTCAGCAGTGCCGGGGCCAGCTGTTCACGGAAGCGGACGTTCCACAGGCCTGTCCCTTGTTCCAGTGTCCGCAGGCCGTATGACAGTGCCACCAGGGGATTGTGGGGTATCCGCAGGAGCTGGTTCTGCGTGAAATCCATGACGTCGTCGATGTTCCGGACCAGGGGTTCCATGAGCCGCCGGTAGGCAGGTCCGTCGCGGCCCAGTTCCGCAGCCGTCCGGTCCAGTGACTTGTAGGCCAGCGCCGCGCGGCCGTCGGCCAGGGGCGAGCCAAAGGACAACTCCGGGGTGATGAGGTCTATCCGGCGCGGCAGTTCGAAGGCACGGAAGAACGGGGATGCCAACGCCATGGGATGCACGGCGGAGCAGACGTCGTGGAAGTGCCCGGGTTGCATCAGCTCGGAGGTCCGGGTGCCGCCGCCAATGCTTTGTGCTGCCTCGAAGACCTCCACGGACAGCCCGGCGCGTGCCATGACGGCGGCCGCGGCGAGGCCATTGGGTCCGGATCCAACGACGGCGGCGTCAGGCACGGGAGCCGGCCTTCCGCGGAAGCGCTGGCTGGCCGGGTCGAAGCAGGAACCGGTCGGAAGCGTTGGCGAAGGGTCCGCCGTGGGGATCGTCGAGATGGTGCCGGCGGATGGGGTCGTAGGACGGATCGTAGATGTCCCAGGTGACGCGGGCCATGAGGTAGGCCACGGCGAGCATGTGCGCAGCAACGGCAAGGACGTAGTAGGGCATGTCCAGGTTGTGCTGGGAAGAACCGGCGCTGGTCACCTGTCCAAGGTACATCCAGATCGCAGCCCAATGCAGGCCTTCGATTCCCTGCCACACGAGGAAATCCCGCCACCGCGGCCGTGCCAGGGCGAGCAGGGGAACCAGCCAGACCACATACTGGGGCGAGTAGACCTTGCTGGCCAGGATGAAGGCCGCAACGATGAGGAAGGCGAGCTGCGCCAGCCGTGGCCGGCGGGGTGCCGTCAGCGCCACTGCCGCGATGGCGAGGCACGCCACGGCGAAGCATACGGCCGAGAGGGTGCTGACCGACTCCGCCCCGAGGCGTGGCCACCCCAGCCTGCCGGCCACCAGGTCGTACGCGAACCAGGCTGAACTGTACCCGGCGCCCCGGTCGGCGCTGTACTGGAAGAAGTACGCCCACCCTGCGGGGTTGGCCGCGGCGAACGGCAGGTTGACCACCAGCCAAGTGCCGGCGGCGGCGCCCCCGGTCATCAGCAGGGGCCGCCACCGGCCGGTGCGGATGGCCAGGAGCAGGATGGCGCCCAGGACCAGCAACGGGTAGAGCTTTGTTGCCGTGCCCAGGCCGATCAGGACGCCCGCAGCCAGCGGCCGGTCGCGGGCGAAGAAGTACAGGCCCCAGGCGAGCAGGCAGGCGGCCCAGAGGTCCCAGTTGATGGTTCCTGCCAACACCAGACCGGGCGCCATTGCCACCATGGCGGCGTCCCAGGGACGCCGGCCGGGCATGCGGGCGACGGCCAGGACGGTGGCCATGGCCACGACGGCGAGCAAGAGGACGTTGACGTCGAAATAGGCCAGGGCGCGGGCATCGGTGTTTCCGCCCGGCACCAGCCAGGAGGTAACGCCCGCGACCACGGCGATGATCACCGGGTATTCGAACTGGCTGCCACTGCCAAGGATGGGGAAGATGCCCTCGGCCATGCCACGGTTCCGGAAGAGCTCCGGGAAGTCCGAGTAGCACGTGGCGTAGAACTGGGTGGGAGTCTCCCAGCCGTTGGCCCGGCAGTAGCCCTTGAGCAGGATTCCCACCAGGGCCGCGATGGCCGTCAGGACGACGAGTATCCGCTCCACCGTGAAGATTCCGGGGGACACCAGGCCCGGCTCGGCCCTCGTTCCCAGTGGACCGCCGATGACTTCGGTGAAGTTGCGCAGCAGGACGTCGCTGCGGCTGGGAACCACGATCCGGGACCGTCGTTCAGTCTCCGGCGGCTGGGTCTGGTGCATGGAATCGAGCTTACAGCCGGCCCCGGTTTCGGAAGCCGGGGCCGGCGCTCAGCGCAGTCCACCCAACTGCTGGTGCAGAAGCATGAAAACGCCGTCCCGGTGCTGCTCCAGCATGGCGCTGTTGAAGGAACCGGGGCGCTGCAGTGCGCGGGACAGGAGTCCCATAATCGTTTTAACCAAGGAAATCACCTCCTTTGTCAGCGTTGAGGCAAAAAAGGGCATGGCAAATTAGCGCCAGTTAAAGGCGCGCAAAAGAGGCCGTAATTAGGGCGCAATAATTCCACAGCGGAATTAAAGGGACTGCGCCAAAAGCGCAGTTATGCGAAATGCACTACCGCGGAAACCGGCAAACGCTGCAGTATTCCTGGACACCGGATTACCCGTGGCCTGTTCAGGCGCGCGGGTGCTGGTGCAGGAAAGCTGGTGCCGGGAAGCGGTACCGTCCGCAGCCGCTGCCTCGCGGTCAGCGAAAGCGAAGGCCCGGAGGCTGCCGCCGGTTAGCGGCGGCGCAGCCCGGCGGAGTGGCCCGCGGCACGCCATGGGCGGGAACCGGCCGAAGCCACGCGTGCAGAACCGACAAAGGCCGGAAAGGCACCGATGATGGCATTCCAGTCGCCAGTCAAAGTCATCATTTTCCCAACCTCCCCTTCTGCGGTCCGCTGCGTGGTGTGCGTTGCGGTGAACGGACCCCGGCAAGATGCTTCGGGGTCACGAATAAAGCTATCCCAAAATTACCGGCATGGCCAGTAATTCCCCGGACATTCTCGAAAAAGCAGGAAAAGGGTTTTCCTAAAGGCCCCAGCGCACAATTGCCGGCGTCTTTTTGTCCCAGCCAAGGGTGCAGACCTTGGCTGTCCCCAGGATAAAGTGCCGCCCTTCGGTGGCAGGGAGTTCCAGCCAGCGTGCGGTGAGAATACGGGAGAAATGCCCGTGCGCCACGATCAGGACATTGTCCATGCCGGATTCCAGGACCCGGCCAATGATCTTGTCCGCCCTGGCCGCGACCTCGTCCAGCGTCTCGCCGTTGGGCACCCCGTGCGTCCAGATCAGGTAGTCGGGGTTGTCCTTGCGGATCAGGTCGGAACTGATGCCTTCATAGTCGCCGTAGTTCCATTCGACGGCGAGGGGCTCGTGCCGGGCATCGGGAAAGCCGGCGAGCTCTGCGGTGCGCCGTGCGCGCCTTAAAGGGGAAGTGAGCACCAGGTCGAAGTCGACGTTGTCCAGCACCTTCCTGGCCTCCACCGCCTGCTGTTCACCTTCGACGGTGAGCGGCAGGTCCGTGAGTCCTGTGTACTGTCCGCTCTTGGACCACTCGGTTTCACCGTGGCGGAGGATCCAGAGCTGCGGGCGCGGGGCGAAGGCGGGGTTGGTCACTTGGACTCCTCAGTGGAAGGTTCGACGGCGGCGGCGGAGGTCCCGGCAACAGGTTCTGCGGGTGCGGATTCGGGTTGTTCTGCCCACCAGGCCAGGAGGCGCGCCTCCGCTTCCTCCAGCGGCAGGGGCCCGTACTCCATCCGTTCGTTAAGGAGGAACTTGTAGGCCCGGCCCACCAAGGGCCCCGGCTTCAGGCCCAGCAGCTCCATGATCCGCGCGCCGTCCAGGTCGGGGCGCACGGCGTCGAGGGACTCCTGTTCGCGGAGGGCGGCGATGCGGGATTCGAGGTCGTCGTAGGCGAAGGACAGCCGGTCTGCCTTGCGCTGGTTGCGGGTGGTCACGTCGGAGCGGGTGAGCCGGTGCAGGCGTTCCAGCAGGGGACCGGCGTCGGTGACGTACCGCCGCACTGCGGAGTCGCTCCACCCGGCGTCGCCGTAGCCGTAGAAGCGCATGTGGAGTTCCACCAGCCGCGCGACGGCCTTGATGGTGTCGTTGTCGAAGCGCAGCGCCTTCATCCGTTTGGTGGTGAGCTTGGCACCCACCATGTCGTGGTGGCGGAAGCTCACCGCGCCGCCCGGTTCGAAGCGGCGCGTTGCCGGCTTCCCGACGTCGTGCATCAACGCTGCGAAGCGCAGCACGAAGTCCGGCCCGGGCACGGGCCCGTCGGGATCGCTTTCGAGCTCCGCGGCCTGTTCCAGGACCTGGAGGGAGTGCTGGTAGACGTCCTTGTGCCGGTGGTGTTCGTCGGACTCCAGCCGGAGGGCGGAGACCTCGGGCAGCACATGCTCGGCCAGACCGGTTTCCACCAGCAGGTCGATGCCGGTGCGCGGCCGGGCGCCGCAGACCAGTTTGACCAGTTCGTCCCGCACCCGTTCGGCGGAGATGATCTTGATGCGGTCCGCCATGTCCGTCATGGCGGACCGGACGTCGTCGCGCACCGAGACCCCCAGCTGCGCAGCGAACCGGGCCGCGCGCATCATCCGCAACGGGTCGTCGGAAAAGGACTCCTCCGGCGCGCCCGGGGTGGCCAGTAAGGAGGCGTGGAGGTCCCTGACGCCGCCGAACGGATCCACCAGTTCCATGGAAGGCAGCTTCAGCGCCATGGCGTTTATGGTGAAGTCACGGCGCAGCAGGTCATCGGTCAGCGAGGAGCCAAACGCCACCACCGGCTTCCGGGAGTCCGGGTCGTAGGCCTCGGCGCGGTAGGTGGTGATCTCAATCTGGAACCCCGCCTTGCGCATGCCGATGGTTCCGAAGGCACGGCCGATCTCCCAGAAGTTGTCCGCCCACTTCTTGATCAGCGCAATGGTCTGGTCCGGGGTGGCGTCGGTGGTGAAGTCCAGGTCGGGCGAGGTCCGGCCCAGGAACAGGTCGCGCACGGGACCGCCCACCAGCGACAACTCATGGCCGGCATCCACGAAGCGCTGTCCGAGCTCCAGGACCACCGGGTCCACCTTGAAGTCGACAGTGTGGGAATCAATCTTGTGATGTGCGTGCGCCATAGTTCCTTAAGCTTGGCAGAAACCAGCGCCGTGGCAGTCCAAAAAGGTGCCACGATCAGCGTTCTTTCCATTACGCCGCGCAAAGTGCGTCATATGCCGTCCATGTTGGTGTCATGTTCCGGTCATCATGAAGGGGCAAGTGTCGTTAGAGTGGACTCCATGGCCCATCCAGTACCGAGTGCTCCCGGCAGGAGGACAAACGCACCATTGCCATCGGCGATCGGTGCGCACGTCGCCCCTGCCCCGCAGTCGGCACCGGCGTCGCTGCCCACGGTTGAGGAAGTCTCCGCCGGCGGCGTCGTGGTGGACACGGCCGACGCCGGGCTGCGGGTTGCGATCATCGCCCGCCTTAACCGCGGCGGGCGGCTCGAATGGTGCCTGCCCAAGGGGCACCCGGAGGGCAAGGAAAACAACGAAGAGGCCGCGGTACGGGAGATCGCCGAGGAAACCGGCATTGAAGGCAGCATCCTGGCACCCCTCGGCAGTATCGACTACTGGTTCACCGTCAGCGGCCACCGGGTCCACAAGACCGTGCACCATTACCTCCTGCGCGCCACCGGGGGAGAACTGACCATCGAAAACGATCCCGACCAGGAAGCCGTGGACGTGGCGTGGGTGCCCATCCAGGAACTGGCACGGAAGCTGTCGTTCCCCAACGAGCGCCGCATCGCAGACCTCGCCCGCGAGGTCCTGCCCGGACACCTCTGAAGGCTCCCGCCGCCGTCGTTGCCTGGTAAAGCGGTGGCGGGTGAGACGATGAACTCGATGTCAGCTACCAACTTTCCTTCCGACAGGTCCGGCCGCCCGGACGACGCGGCACCCGACGGCGTTCCTCCGGAACCGGCAGGCCCGGACACTGCCCAGCCCGCGGCCGCGGGCGGCAGCGAGACCCGTTCCAGCGCCATCATGGCTGCCGGGACGCTCGTGTCCCGCTTCCTGGGCTTCGGCAAGACCTGGATGCTCGGCACGGCGCTGGGCCTGGGATCAACGGTCAATGACACGTTCATCAACGCCAACAACCTGCCCAACCTGATCTTCCTGCTGGTGGCCGGCGGCGTGTTCAACGCCGTGCTGGTGCCGCAGATCATCAAGGCGAGCAAGGCACCGGACCGGGGAGCCGACTACATCAGCCGGCTGCTGACGCTGGCTGTCCTGCTCCTGCTGGGCCTGACGGCGCTGGTCACCCTGGCTGCGCCGGCGGTCATCGAACTGACCACGCAGGGCTATTCGCCGCAGCAGAAGGCCCTCGCGGTGACCTTTGCGTTCTGGTGCCTGCCGCAGATCTTCTTCTATGGCCTCTATGCCCTGCTGACGCAGGTCCTGAACGCCAACGGCGCTTTCGGTCCTGCCATGTGGGCGCCCATCCTGAACAACGTGGTGGCCATCGCCGGGCTGGGCATGTTCATCTGGATCTTCGGCACGAACGAGTTCAGCCCGCACACCCTGGACAACTGGGGCGCCACGCAGACGCTGCTGGTGGCCGGGTTCTCCACCATCGGCGTGCTGTCCCAAACGGCCATCCTGATGGTTCCGGTCATGAGGCTGAAACTGGGCCTGCGTCCGCGGTTTGGCTGGCGGGGCGTGGGACTGGGCCACGCTGCCAGGCTGAGCGTGTGGACGCTGCTGACGGCCGCCGTCGGGCAGCTCGCCTTCCTGTACGTCATGCGCATCGCCACCATTCCCGGCGCGGAACGTATCCGGCTGCAGCAGTCGGGGGACCCGTCCGCGGCCACGCTTCCGGGCAACGCGGTGCTGGAGGTGGCCAGCCAGCTGTACCTGCTGCCGCACTCCATCATTGCCCTCTCACTGGCCACCGTGCTGTTCAACCGGATGACCCGTGCCTCCCAGGACGGCAACCGGGCGGAGCTGCGGGACGCGCTCTCGCACGGCCTGCGGACCATGGCCGTGGCCACCGTGTTCGGCGCCCTGGCACTGTTTGCGCTGGCGGGTCCGCTGGGCATGTTCTTTTCCGGCGGCCTGCGCCAGGACGGCGTCATGCTGGCCCAGACGCTCACCATCCTGGCGCTCAGCACGCCTTTCATGAGCGCCAACTTCATGATGTCGCGCGTGTTCTACGCGAACGAGGACGCCCGCACCCCGTTCTACGTCCAGCTGCTGCTGGCGGTGGTGTACGTGGCCGGCGCCTTCGCCATCCAGTTCCTCCCGGTCAACCAGATCATCTACGCGATCGCCGTGCTGTACATGGTGGGCAACATCCTGTCCGTCGTCATCAGCGCCTTCTTCCTGCGGCGCATGCTGGGCCATCTGGACGGCGCCCGGATCGCGAACTCGTACATCCGGATGGGTTACGCGGCCCTGGGCTCGGCGATCGCCGGCGCCGGCGCCCTCTGGCTCATGGGCAGCTACAGCCCGGACGGCTTCGCCTGGCAGAACCGGATCACGGCGCTGGTGACCGTCATCGTGGTGGGGCCCGTCATGCTGGTGGTCTACTTCCTCCTGCTCAGGCTCTTCCGGGTCTCGGAACTGCGCGACCTGCTGCGCCCGCTGCTGGGACGGCTGGGCCGCGGCGCCCGCGACGCCGCTGCGGAAGCCGGGACCCCGCCGTCGTCCGTTCCCGCCCACGCCGGAGCGGAACGGGGGCCGCGCGCAGAGCGGGCCACTACCTCCGTGGACACGGGCCTGATACCCCGGATTTCCGGGGAATTCGACGCCGTCTCCTTCCGGGCGGGACCGGATCCGGAGCGCGGTACGGACCACAGGGAAACGTACGACGACGGCCCGCGGCAGGGTGCCGACGGCGCCTACCTGCCGGCCGAGGACCAGCCCAGCACCGCCCGCGGCGGCCTGCTCCGCGAGCAGATCCCGATTCCCGGGCGCCGCACGTTCCAGGGGAAGGCCGGGGAAAACCCGCATTTCAAGTCCCGGCGCCCACGGAAAAAGTGATACTCCGGCTGTTTGTGCGCCGTCTTCTCCACGGCCGTCCGGGCCGGATCGGCTAGGATCGAACAGGTACAGGGGTAGTTGCATTCAGGGTTAACCTGACGGCGGTTGCGTCATCCACGCCGGCGATTCCGGACAGCCTAGGAGGAACACGTGTCCAACCCGATCGATGTCGGATCAGTACTTGGCGGCCGCTACAAGGTCACAGCCACGGTATTGGCCTCGCACGACCACGATCTGGTGCTGGATGGTGTGGACCAGGTACTCAACCGCCCGGTCAGCATCCTGGTGGCCGGCCCGGACAATACCGAGCAGGTTGCGCAGAGCGCCCGCGAAGTGGCCACCGGCGAACGTCCCGGCACCGTGCAGGTCCTGGACCTTGGTGTCACCGAGGCCGCCACGTACCTGATCACCAACCACACGTCCGCCGCCGACCTGCTGGATCTGGTGGTGGCCACCAACCCGCCGTACGTTGAGCCGTTCTTCACCGACACCCTGGGCAGCGAGATTTTCGGGCAGCCCCGGTCCAACGAACCCGAGCCCTACGACGATGAAGACAACGTCGAGGCCGGCTACATCAATTACCAGGAAACCCACCGCAGCCAGGTTGACCCTTACCGTCCTTCGCCTGCCGTGCCGCCGCGGCCTCCCGTTCGGCCGGCGGGTGCTGCCGGTGCTGCTGCTGCCGGTGCCGTAGGTGCTGCTGCGGCGGGTGCGGGTGCGGCTTCGCCGAAGGCAGGAGCAGGCGCTTCGAGGATCGAGCCGGACGCCACCGAAGCCCAGCCGGTGCAGCGCGCCGAGGCATCAGGGGCCGGGGCCGGGCAAGTGGGCACGGGCCCTGTTGAAACCGGGCCCGTGGAGACCGGGCCCGTCGACACTGGGCCCGTCGAGACCAGCGCCGGCGAAACCGGCCCGCACGGTACCGGCCGGCCCGCCGTCGAGCGTCCAGCCCGCCAGCCTGCCGCCCCGGAAAAGCCGAAGGTCTCCCTGTGGTCCGATGACGACTATGCACAGGCAGGGGAGCACGACAGTTACGGGGATACCGACGACGATGCGGATTCCGAACCGGTCAAAGGCAAAGGCGCCCTCTTTGCCCGGACAGCCGCGCCGGCTGCGGCAGGGGTCTCGTTTGCCGACCGCGACGATGACCGCGACAGTAATCGGGATGACCCGGACCAGCAGCCGCGTTCCATGCGGTGGCTGGTGGGCGGCCTCCTCGCGGTGGTATTGATCGCCGGCCTGATCTTCGCCGTCACCAACCTGGGCAGCCTGTTCACCCCTGAACCGCAGGCCAAGGCCCCGACTTCAACCAGCAACGCGCAGCAGGGATCCGCGCCTGCATCGCAGGCGACTTCGTCGACGCCGCCCGCTGCGCCGCCGGCAATCGAAAGCGTCAGCCGGCAGGGGAATTTTGACTTCGCCGCCACGTTTGACGGGGATTTGGTCAAGGCCTACGACGGCAATGCCGCCAGCTACTGGTCCGACATGGAGTTTGCCACCGAGAACTGGGGCGGATTGGCTCCGCAGGGTGTCCAGCTGGTGGTGAAGCTGAAGGCCCCCGCCGCCGTGTCGTCGGTGACACTGTCCCAGCTCGGCGGATCGGGTGGAAACATCACTGTTTACACCAACGACCGGCCTTCGATGGATGGTGCCAAAACCGTGGGTACCAACAGCTTCACGTCCACGGACCTGAACATCCCGGTGGGGGAGCCGGTCCAGGCACAGTATGTGCTTGTTTCCATCAATTCGCTTCCCAAGCTCGCAGCTCCCAAGACCCGCTACGGGTACGGACTCCGACTGGCAGAGATCAAGGTTCAGTAGCCCGTCTCCTTCAATGCAAGTGCAGTGGCCGTTGCCGTTCCGGCGACGGCCACTTTTGTGACTTCACGCGATGATGTGCTCTGTTACTCCGGGAACTCACCAGATGCTGCGGGACGGTAATCTGGGAAGAGCGCCTGCCGGAGGGAACCCCCGCGCCGTCCCTGACGGCTTCCTTTAGGCGCCGGAATATTCAGCATGCAGCCGCAGTTGTGCCATGTGGCCGGCCTCCACCGGGAGGCGAGTCGACCAAGGAAGAGGTTCACCGTCCAGTGACCATCGCAGAAACCACGGCGTCCGACGTACGTGATGTCATCATCGTGGGCTCGGGCCCGGCAGGCTATACGGCGGCCGTCTACACCGCCCGCGCCAACCTCAATCCACTGCTGTTCGCAGGATCGGTAACCGCCGGCGGTGAGTTGATGAACACCACCGACGTGGAGAACTACCCTGGCTTCCCCGAGGGGATCATGGGTCCGGACCTCATGGAGAACTTCGAGAAGCAGGCCGCCCGTTTCGGTACCGAGATCCAGTTCGAGGACGTCACCGCACTTGAGCTGGAAGGTCCGGTGAAGTCCGTGACAATCGGCACGGGTGAAACCTTCAAGGCCAAGTCGATCATTCTCTCCACCGGCTCGGCGTACCGGGAACTCGGCCTGCCGAATGAAAAGCGGCTCTCCGGCCATGGTGTGAGCTGGTGCGCAACCTGCGACGGTTTCTTTTTCAAAGACCAGGACATTGCCGTCATCGGTGGTGGAGACTCCGCCATGGAAGAGGCACTCTTCCTCACCAAGTTCGCCAAGTCCGTCACGGTTGTTCACCGCCGTGACACGCTGAAGGCTTCAAAGATCATGGCCGACCGGGCCCTGGCACACGAAAAGATCAATTTCGTATGGAACAGCACGGTCGATGACGTCCTCGGTCAAGAGAAGGTGTCCGGACTTCGATTGAAGAACCTTGTTGATGGAACCCTTTCCGAGTTGTCCGTCACCGGCGTCTTCGTCGCCATCGGCAACGATCCGCGCACTGATCTGGTGAAGAACGTATTGGAGCTTACGCCTGAGGGAACCATTGCAGTGGACGGCCGCAGTTCGAAGACCAGCGTCCCGGGCGTCTTCGCAGCCGGGGACGTGGTGGACCCCTCCTACCGCCAGGCGATCACCGCATCCGGGTCCGGCTGCGTAGCGGCCATCGACGTCGAGCACTACCTCGCCGACCTGCACTAATAGTCCGCGTTACTGGTATCGAAGAGAAAGAAAAGGTCAATGAGCAACGCAAAAGACGTAACTGACGCAAGCTTCGGAACAGATGTCCTGTCCTCCGAGAAGCCTGTCATCGTCGACTTCTGGGCTGAATGGTGCGGTCCGTGCCGCAAACTGGGCCCCATTCTCGACGAGATCTCGGTTGAGTACGGTGAGAAGGTTGACGTCGTCAAGGTAAATGTCGATGACAACCCGTCCATCGCTGCGGAGTACGGCATCACGTCCATTCCCGCCGTGTACCTGTTCCAGGGCGGAGAGGTGAAGAACACCGTGATCGGCGCGAAGCCGAAGCAGTTCTTCGAAAAGGAATTTGCCGACGTTCTCTCGTAGCCCGTTCAGGGCTCACGCGAGATTTGGTTCTTGCTGGTTGTGGCCACCGCTCCTTGAGCGGTGGCCACAACTGTTTTAAGGCAGTATGCCTCCGACTGCCGACCGGTTGGGGAAGGCGGTCCCACCCAGCATGTTTCACGTGAAACGCGGTGCGGGAACCATGAGCTAGAGGTGGTGTGTCCCCATCTCGCACAGGAACCCTGGGCTAATCGCCACACCTCTGCGTGCTCGGACACGCCCCAAGGCTCTTGGGTGTACTGCTACTACTGCGTTCCCATTCACAGCGTGAAGTAGGAAATCTCCAAGGCCGCCTCTTCTGTGCGGCAGTTCGAGTAACGGTTCCCACTTCCCAAGATGGTACAGAACTGCTAAGGCCTTCGTCGTAACTGGAAGTATGCACCACATCGAGGGAAGGCCTGCGAAATTCGCGCGGAAGCACTGATCCCAGAACCGCGATGACCGTTTCACGTGAAACATCGAGCCCAGCCCCGGCTGCCAAGCGTCGGCAGCCCAACCGAGAACACTCCCAAGTACCCGGCCGGTCGCTGCGCTGGCTACTGCAGAAAAGTTGGCCATTCGACCATTCAGCCATAGTGCGACAATCTGCCGCGCCCAAATTCCGTTCGCCACCGTACTGTCCGTTTCCCGGGATCTTGGCGCCAGCAATAGGCATCCACCTGGGCGAGGACTGCGTCGTCCTCTTTTCAGATCTCTGATCATCTGAAGCCTTTTGCCGACAAACGGAAGTCCTCCGCAACCGAACACCTGAAGGAGATTGCACCGCCGACTGCAGGTGCCGAAGTGTATAGTGCCGGGGTCAAAGCAGGACCGGAGGGCAACTTCTGCAGGTCATGAACTACACGCTTTCGTGCGTCAGGCCGCTTCCTGCGCAATGAACTGCTCTGTTCACGAAGACCCGTCTAGCGAGCCTGGAGCCGGACGATCGCCCTGCTGGGCGGTCCTCCATTCAGCACCAATTCCCGGAAGCAGGCAGAGGTCGGACTGCGCGACCCATTATCCGCTACTCCGGGAACCTACATGTCGACGCCACTTCCTTCTGCGCGTATATGGCCGCGGAGAGTGTCTGAAGTCTTCTAGCCGCGGGTCTGCAGGCGGCCTCCTCCTCCCGGAGTTCGCTCCTGTTTCACGTGAAACAGTTGCCGCCAATCTGGCGGACCTGTTGTACGTTCGTTGCCTGCAGCACTCCTTCTAGACGCCACGATATGTCGGTTTTTGAGGAAACGACTACTCGAGCTCAGGCGCCAGCAGTGGCCGGCTCGCAGGCGAGACCGCTGGCAATCTTCAGCACGCAGCCGGAGATAAGGAGAACCGCAGCTCGGACCACTCAGACTGCGACAAGGATCGCCGAGGCTGCCCCAGCATTCCAGTTACATCCGGCCACTCGACCAGAAGTATCACGGGTCCCGATCCTGGGTTCTGTGACGAGGCGTTCCGGGCTACTTTCTGAGGCCAAGTAGGCCCAACGTGTCCGCGGTCCAGGCACCAGGCGGGGCCACCAAAGGCTGCTCCGGTAGGCCAGCGACAAGGAACCGGTGGGAGGAGCGGCTCGGAAATCCCCACGTCCCCCCGCCGACTGGTGTGAGTTTACCCACACGTTATCCACAGTGGAGCTGGCCAATAATCCACAGTGTTATCCACAGGCCAGCGTCCCTGACCGGCACGACGGTCATGAGCTCGGTTGAAGCTTGAGAGGCCTTGAACTCGCATCCATGCTGGCCGGAAGTATTGAACCGGGCCGGACTACGATGCAATGCGCAATAACTTCGCACCTCGCTCACTGAAATTCAACCCGTATCCTGAGAAACATGAACAAGAAGCACTGCACCTTCCAAATGGCGACGTTTCACGTGAAACCGTCACGGTCTATAGGGAGTGTGACCGAAGCCGTATTCGACCAGGTTAGAGCCTCAAGCCGTGTGCCAACCTGGAATCTGGCCCACGCAGCAGCGGACTATCCACAAAGTTTTCCACAGGGATATCCACTGGGTCTGAGAGCGAAGGCGCGGCCTCTGAGACACCCCACAACTTTACATATGCCTACCGAACAGAACCCTGAGCTTGCCATCCGGTGGCCGCAACGCCATCCGAACGCAACGTGGGCCAGCGGCCCCAGACGCGCACGACTGCGCGCCCGCCCTGGCCGAGCATCAGATCTGGCGGACAGTGCGGGCATTGAATCTGGAGCGATCAGTGCCAGCACCACCGACTGGCACCTCATCGCCGGTAACGCCCTCGGAACCTGGGCGACGACACGCGCCCGCGTCACTGCTCCATCCCTATCACCTGCTTCGGCGGCCGGTTCCCCGAAGCGCCTGATCATCAGCTCCATCAACGCCGCTGTCCGCAGGCGCTTTGTCTACACGCGCAATGACACTTGACGAAGCTCCGGTCACAGGCAGCCTTCAAGGAGTCCGATCATATTGCGCGGGGGAGGACCCGCCTTGCACGGTGTCCGGGCTCAGGCATCGCACGGCAACGGCTAGGAGAGGGTAGCGGCAGCAGCGGTCGGCGGCCGGAGACAAACTGGTAAGAGCACGTATCAGTTCCTGCCAGTACGCCAATGCTATGGATCTGATAGCGAACTATGGTTCTGACATTCGACAGCGCTGGCCACGAGACAAAGCTTCTCCCGTCGACCACTTGCTAATGCAGGTCCCTCGACGGTTGTCGGCGATCATCGGTCCGTTCGCTAGACGCCACTTACCCGGGTACCGCCAGGCCCCTGCATCCACAGATCCAAGCGGAGGGTTGCCATCTATACCCAAAGGCCTAACAGAAACTCAGGGGAGCGTCCCTGCCGGCAGACCCTGCGTAAGCTTCGCATGCCGGCAGTATGCGTTTCACGTGAAACATCGACCGACTCACCTTCGCCATCCGCCGCTCGCTGGCAGACAGGGCCATCCTTCGCCTCCTCACGTGCCGGGTCGCTTGGCTCAGGACTTCAAAATGAAAGGGGAGTCCGGAGAACCCAACGGCTTCCTCTCGGCGATGAAAGCATGAGACCTTCCTCCAGACCCATTTCTCCCGATAGGGCCCGCGCCGAACACCGCCCACGTTGTTCTTTGCAGGCGGGGCTATCCCCAAGTTGTTAATTTGTGGTCCACTTTTGAGCCCAACTCGAGCGTTTCCGGCACACAGGGGGCCCTCGCGGATCAATGATGCTCCGCTGCCCACGGGGGCCTGGGGACCCCCTTTCGCTCGATAGAGCTAGGGGGCCTCGCTTCTTATCAATATTCTCAGGGAGACCGCACCAAACCACCGCGGTCCTGATTGCGGCCCCTCATGGATCTAACCGCCGACCACAGCTGCCGCCGCCCCCTAAGGCACAACAAGTTGCGACTAGCAGCGCAGCTGGGGAGAGGCACCGATGGTTTCACGTGAAACGTGAGAATCCATGACCACCCTGACACACAGGCTACCCCACGAACGTGGACGCCAACTTGGCCTGGTCGCACGCAACTGTACCTGACCGTTCGTCATCCTCACACAGACAGGCTGCGCGAAGTTTCACGTGAAACACGCACCTTGAAGGCCGCTCTGGGCCGCAACCGACCGCAGCTACGCAACCGGGCATGGGAGGAGTTGCATTCATATGAGGGCAAGGGGAGAGCTCCAGAGACACGCAGTCATTTGGATTCGAAATCTACGAGGGTGCGGCAAAAGTTGAATGGAAACGTCATATCCCATACGCCGGATTTTCTGCGGTGCCCAAAGCCCGAAAGGCATGGGACCAGGATCTGAAAGATCACCGCACGTAAAAGTCGCAGTCCTGTATCAGCGGCTCCATGACTAGGAAGGACTTGGACGGCACCGGCTCTATCTGAGGCCCCTTCGCCCAGGAAAAACACAGGGAGCACCGCAGCCACCACACCGTGGCAACTGCCACGAAACACGACAACCCAGCACATAAGAAAGGGCCTGATTCAGGAAGAATCAGGCCCTTTCAGAAGCGCGGAAAGTCAGTTTGTGGACCCCGGGGCAAGAACATCCATGATCCGGTTGAGGTCCTCAACACTGGCGAACTCGATGCTCACCTTACCCTTTCGAACACCGAGCGAAATCTTGACGTTCGTGTCCAGGCGATCGGACAACGACGATGCCAGATAGTCCAAGCGTTCATGCCGTGCACCGGGCCTCGGAATGTTGTTCTTCGCCGGCTTCGCAGGATCCTGGTACAGCGTCACGGCCTCTTCCGTGGCACGCACGGACATTCCTTCAGCAACGATCTTCTGGGCCAGCCGCTCCATGGCAGCTGCATCGGGAAGCGACAGGAGGGCGCGTGCATGGCCTGCAGAGAGGACGCCGGCGGCTACGCGGCGCTGCACGAGCGGCGGGAGCTTGAGCAACCGGAGGGTGTTCGAGACCTGGGGACGGGAGCGTCCGATACGGTCTGCCAGCTGCTCGTGCGTGGTGCCGAAATCCTCAAGCAGCTGCTGGTAGGCCGCTGCCTCTTCCAAGGGGTTGAGCTGGCTGCGGTGCAGGTTTTCAAGAAGGGCGTCGCGCAGCAGGTCATCATCGGTGGTATCCCGGATGATGGCAGGGATCGTGTCCAGCCCGGCGGCCTGGACAGCCCGCCAGCGGCGCTCACCCATGACAAGTTCATACGCCTCACTACCATCTTCGGTTGAAGTACGGACAACAATCGGTTGCAGGACACCGATTTCCCGCACGGAATGCACGAGTTCAGCCATGTCGTCCTCGTCGAAGACGTTCCGCGGCTGCTTCCGGTTCGGATGGATGTCTGTGACGGAAATTTCCGCAAAGCGTGCTCCAGGAACCTCCACCAGTTCAACATCGCCGGCCATCTGGCCACCTGGCATCGCGGGAATATCGGATGCAGGCCCTGCGGCTTCCAGGGAGGTCACGGCCTCTTCCGGCGCGGGAGCTGCGGAACGGCCACCGTTCAGCTCTGCTGCCTCATCACCGGTGGGAGATGCTGCAGGAGTAGCCGGTGCCGCAGTGGATGCAGTCCTCTTTTGCTTCGCAGGGCCGCCGTCGGTGGCACGCGCGGCCGGCGCTGGGTCCGCTGGTTTGGAAGCGGGCTTCCTGGCGGTCGCCGGTTTCCCACCGGTGGCTGGGGCCTGCTTGGCTGCGGGTCGCCGTGCGGCAGCCGGAGCTTGCTTGGCATCGTCCTTCACTGCATCCGGAGCCGCAGCAGCGGGCGGCTGCTCCACAGGCTCAGTCTTCCTGCGACCCTCCGGGAAGAAGAGGTCCACGGGCCTCGAAACGGCCCCGCCATTACCTGAACCATTGGTTGCGGCGGAACTTGGAATCAGCGCGCCAAGACCGCGGCCTAGGCCCCGTCGCTTCTCGCTCATGGGTAAATCCCTCCAGTGGTAGAGCCAGGCCCCGGCCGGGCTCCAGGCGTTGCAGTTTGAAGATTTTAGCGTTCTGCTATTTCAGCAGCGGCTTCCAGGTAGGACAGCGCGCCGCTGGAGGACGGATCGTAGGTCATGACCGTTTGCTGGTAGCTCGGAGCCTCGGAAATGCGCACCGACCGGGGAACCACGGCCGAGAGAACCTGGTCGGGGAAGTGCTGCCGTACTTCCGCGGCGACCTGGGCGGCGAGGTTGGTCCGGCCGTCATACATCGTCAGGAGAATCGTTGAGACAACGAGGTCGGCGTTGAGGTGCTTCTGGATCATCTCAATGTTCTTGAGCAGCTGGCTCAGTCCCTCCAACGCGTAGTACTCGCACTGGATGGGAATCAGCACTTCGCTGGCTGCACAGAAGGCGTTGACGGTCAGCAGGCCCAGGCTGGGCGGGCAGTCGATGAAGATATAGTCGAGCCGCTCTTCGCCGTTTTTCTCGCGGGTCTTGGCATAGACATCGATGGCCCGGCGGAGCCGCTGCTCACGGGCCACCAGCGACACCAGTTCGATCTCGGCGCCGGCCAGGTGGATGGTGGCCGGTGCGCAGATGAGGTTCCCGATGTCCGGGCAGGGTGCGACGACGTCGGCAAGTGCAACGTCGTTGATCAGCACGTCGTAGATGCTGTCAACGTCGGCGTGGTGCTCGATGCCCAGGGCGGTGGAGGCATTGCCCTGGGGGTCGATGTCAATAACCAGGACGTTCAGTCCGGCCGTGGCGAGGGCAGCGGCGATATTCACCGTGGTGGTGGTCTTGCCCACACCGCCCTTCTGGTTGGACACCGTGAAGATGCGGGTCTTCTCCGGCCGCGGAAGCTTCCGACCCATCAGGCGTTCCCGGCGCCTGGTTTCGTGGGCCAGTTCCCGTGCGATGGGGCTCGAGTCGTCAATGGTGTCGATGACGTTGGAGCGACCGGAAGTGGTTGTTTCACGTGAAACAGCCAGTGACGGCACCGAGCTATCAACTGATTTCGGATGTATTCCGGCGCGCGCGGGTACCATGCCCAGCCCAGCGACAGAACGTGCCGACCCCAATGACACAAACGGCGGGATCCGTTGTGCGGAGGCTTCACTACTGGTCACTGGGGCACACTCACTCTCGTTCAGCCAATTTTGCTGCCGGTGTCTAGCCTAACTGCTTCGTCGCGCTGACCGGCGTCAGCAGGACCGCATTAGGACTTCTTTTGGGACTTGTTTACAAGGATGCGAACGACGGTCGTGGGCTCCTCGAGGAGCTCTTCGCCGACGGTGACCACCGACGTCTCCACGCCACCCAGCTTCCGTATGACCTTCGCAGCCTTGTCGATTTCCTCAGCCGCGCTGCGGCCCTTGATCGCCACCACCTCACCGCGGCCGGCAAGGAGCGGAATGGTCATGCCGGCCAGGTTGGTCAGCGCGGACACTGCCCGGGCCGTCACCACGTCCGCATCGACATGCCCGA
The DNA here is from genome assembly GCF_054890965.1 of Arthrobacter sp. C152. Taxonomy (NCBI): domain Bacteria; kingdom Bacillati; phylum Actinomycetota; class Actinomycetes; order Micrococcales; family Micrococcaceae; genus Arthrobacter; species Arthrobacter sp. C152. The sequence goes on along the minus strand of NZ_JBTZSU010000004.1, from coordinate 42,278 downwards.
CGGCGAGTTCAGCCCGGGTGCGCATCACCGTGACGTTGTCCAGGCCCAGGTCATCGACAACTTCCTGGAGCCAGATCACCCGGCGCTCCAGTGGTTCAATAAGCGTCAGTTCGAGGTCGGGCCGGGCGATGGCAAGGCACAGTCCGGGCAGCCCGGCGCCGCTGCCGACGTCGGCCACGTGGCTGCCGTGCGCAATCTCGCTCTCGATCACCGCGCAGTTCAGCACGTGGCGGCTCCACAGCCGCGGGATTTCACGGGGCCCGATCAGTCCGCGCTCGGTCCCCGAGGTGGCCAGATGCTCAACGTACCGCTTGGCCAGGTCCAGGCGGTCGCCGAAGATCTTCTCGGCCGCCCGAAGTTCTGCTGCCGTGATGTCAACCATGATCAGCAATCTCTAGCTGGCGGATACAACAATGTGGCGTCCGGCGCCTTCGCCCTCGGACTCGCTGACCAGGCCAAGGTCGGCCACGGCGTCGTGCACGATCTTCCGCTCGTAAGCGCTCATGGGTTCAAGGGCAACCGGCTCACCTGTCTCCTTCACGGTTGCGGCGGCATCCTCGGCAATCTTCTGGAGGTGGCCGGAACGTTCCTGGCGGTAGCCGTTGATGTCCAGGACCAGCCGTGACCGGTTTTCCGTAGCGGAAAGGACAGCCAGGCGGGTGAGTTCCTGGAGCGCTTCGAGTACCTCGCCGTCTTCGCCCACGAGGCTTTCGAGCCCTTCGGCTTCCTCCTCGGCAACGATGGAGATATAGGTGCGGCCGTTACGGACTTCGATGTCGATATCGCCGTCGATATCGGCGATGTCCAGCAGTTCCTCCAGGTAGTCAGCGGCGATGTCGCCCTCTTCCTCGAGGCGGCTGACGGCGGAAACCTTGGTGGCGGAAGCGGGGTTCACGGATTCGTCCTGGTCTACGGTCTCTTCGGAAAAGGCGTGCTCAGAGCTCTCTGCTGACATTACTTCTTCTTCCTGTTCTTGCGCTGGGGCTGGACGCGCTGTCCCTTGGGTTGAACGGCCGCGGCCGCGGCGGCTTCTGCCTCTTCGTCCTTCTTGCCGGTCAGGATTGACAGGGCCGGCAGGCCCTTGGCGGCACGGCGCTCGGCCAGGGCCTTGGCTGCGGGGGAACCCGGCGTGGGCATGCGGCGGATCACGAAGAACTGCTGGCCCATGGTCCACAGGTTGGTGGTGGTCCAGTAGATCAGCACACCGATGGGGAAGTTGATGCCACCCACGCCGAACACGATCGGCAGGATGTAGAGCATCATTTTCTGCTGCCGCATGAACGGGCTGGCCATGGCTTCTTCAGACATGTTCTTGGCCATGATCTGCTTCTGCGTGATGAACTGCGAGGCCGTCATGGCCAGGATCATCACGATGGAAAGCACAACCACAGCAACGTTGCCGGCTCCGCCATGCAGCAGCGCAGCAGACAGCGGCGCACCAAAAATGCTGGACGCGTCGAACTCCACAACCTGCTCATGGCTCATGGCACCGATGCCCTGGCCCTGGTCCTTGGCCGCCGAGATGCCCGAGAGGACCTGGAACAGCGCGAAGAAGAACGGCATCTGGATCAGCATGGGAAGGCAGGCAGAGAACGGGTTGGTTCCGTGCTTCTTGTACATGGCCATCTGTTCCTGCGCCATGGCCTGGCGGGACAGCTGGTCGGTTTTGCCCTTGTACTTGTCCTGCAGCTTCTTCAGGTCCGGCTGGAGCAGCTGCATGCCGCGCTGGGCCTTGATCTGCTTGACGAATACCGGGATCAGGGCGGCACGGATCACCAGCACCAGCCCAATGATGGACAAAGTCCAAGTCCAGCCGTTCGCGGCGGGCATCCCGATGGCGCTCAGGCCATCGTGGAATCCAATCATGATGATGGAAACCAGCCACTTGAACGGGGCCATGATTGTTCCAAAGAAGTCCATACTTATCCCTATTCGTCAGGCCGCAGTGCGGCCTTCTTCATCAGTCCGAGCAGCCAGGTACTTGTCCGGGTTGTTCAGCACAACAATTGTGGGGGTCCGGCCCGCAGGCCATTCCCGGCGGCCGGCGGGGACGTGGTCCACACCGCCGGCGTTCCATGGATGGCAATGGCCAAGGCGCCGCAGCGCGAGCCAGCTTCCCTTAACGGCGCCATGAACGGTCACCGCTTCGAGGGCATACGCCGAACACGACGGGAAGAATCGGCAGACCTGGCCGTACAAGGGCGAAACCACCTTGCGGTAGGCCATCAGCAGCAGAATGAGGATGTTCCGGGGCAGGTTCCAGAGAAACCTGCCGACGGCGGCGGGTACAGTGCGGAAACGGGCGACGACGGCAGTGGCGTTAGGCACGCGTTGTCCCCTCCTGTGTTGTACCGGCCGAACCAGTGGCGGCTGCCCGTGAAAGGCGGCCGGCCAGCCGGTTCTGTGTAGTTTCCAGTGCTGCGTTATAGTCCGCCAGCAGTTGGTCCCAGCTGGCGGATGCGGACGCGGGCAGTGCCCGGACCACAATGGCAAGTCCAGTTGCGTGTTCACGCAGCGAGGCAGCAGCCGCTTCCCTCAGTCTCCTCTTAACGAGGTTCCTGGCGACAGCGTTCCCTACACTCTTGGAAACAATAAACCCGATCCGGCTGGGTTCGTCGGCAGCAATGGCTGCCGCATATAACACTACGTTCCGGCGTCCATTGCGGACACCGGAACGTACGGTTGTTGAAAAATCGGTTGCAGTCCTCAGGCGGTTGCGGGCGGCCAGCACCTTAAACTCGCAAAGGGATGTCTACCGACAAGTCAGTTATTTAGGCCGAAAGTTCGGTGCGGCCCTTGCCACGACGGGCTGCCAGGATGGCGCGGCCGGCACGGGTACGCATACGAAGGCGGAAGCCGTGCTTCTTGGCTCGACGGCGGTTATTCGGCTGAAAAGTCCGCTTGCTCACGTTAGTTACTCCAGTGGATCAAAGGTGCGCCCACCCGATCAGTATGGGGAAGAACTGGCCGACGCTAAGTTTTGTATATGCACGCTTCCCCCGGCTGCCCAGGCGCAGTGCGACTGGAAGTTCAGATGGGGCCAAAAAGCGGACACAAAGGACTTCACAACGTTAGGGCAATTTAAGGCCCTGCGTCAAACCGAAGGCGCCCCCGGCAGCTGTCCCCAACTGTTCCTAAGTTGTCCCCACAGCCTGTGGATGAAGTGGCTCACAGGCCCTCTTTCGAAACCACAACCGTGTAATTATCCACAGCCGGAAGGCCAGCTATCTTCTAGGCTTTTCATCCCCTAGAGTGTCCCAGTAGCCGATTATCCACGGGCTGTGCATAAGCCTGTGGATTGAGCTGGGCCAGCACCCTGGTTCCGGACTGGGGCTGCAGGCAATGCAGGCACAGCAAGTTTTGAGGGAACCGATTGATGACAGTAGACGAAGCCAACCACGCCAATACTGTCGGAAGTTCCTGGCGCCGCGTTGTCAGCCTGCTGGAACAGGACCACCGCGTATCTCCCCGCCAGCGCGGCTTTGTCATCCTCGCCCAGGCCCAGGGCCTGATTGGCTCCACCCTCCTGGTTGCTGTCCCGAACGAACTCACCCGCGAGGTCCTGCAGACGCAGGTCAAGGACGCCCTTGACGATGCCCTGCACAACGTCTTCTCCGAGGACATCCGCTGCGCCATCGACGTCGACACCGACCTGGTCCCGATCCACGAGGAACCGGAGCCCGTCGTCGAGCCGTCCTTTGCGCCGGACCAGCTGATCGAACAAAAGCCGCAGCCCATGCTGCCCAGCACGTCCCATGAATTCGGCCGGCTCAACCCCAAGTACGTCTTTGACACCTTCGTGATCGGTTCCTCGAACCGCTTCGCCCATGCCGCCGCCGTCGCAGTTGCCGAAGCTCCCGCCAAGGCCTACAACCCGCTGTTCATCTACGGCGACTCCGGGCTGGGCAAGACCCACCTGCTGCACGCGATCGGACACTACGCACGCAGGCTCTACAGCGGCATCCGCGTCCGGTACGTCAACTCCGAAGAGTTCACGAACGACTTCATCAACTCCATCCGCGACGATGAGGGCGCCAGCTTCAAAACCACTTACCGCAACGTGGACGTCCTTCTCATCGACGACATCCAGTTCCTGGCCGGCAAGGACCGCACGCTGGAGGAGTTCTTCCACACGTTCAACTCGCTGCACAACAACAACAAGCAGGTGGTCATCACCTCGGACCAGCCGCCCAAGCTGCTGGCGGGCTTCGAGGACAGGATGAAGTCCCGGTTCGAGTGGGGGCTGCTGACGGACATCCAGCCGCCGGAACTTGAAACGCGTATCGCCATCCTCCGGAAGAAGGCGCTCAGCGAAGGGCTTTCCGCGCCGGACGATGCGCTTGAGTACATCGCCTCCAAGATCTCCAGCAACATCCGCGAGCTCGAGGGGGCCCTGATCCGGGTGACCGCCTTCGCCAGCCTGAACAGGCAGCCGGTGGATGTCGCGCTGGCCGAGATGGTCCTGAAGGATCTCATCACTGACGACGGCGCCGAGGAAATCACGTCCAGCCAGATCCTGCAGCAAACGGCCGACTACTTCAAGCTCAGCATGGAAGAGCTCTGCAGCAAGTCGCGGACCAGAACCCTTGTCACCGCGCGGCAGATCGCGATGTACCTCTGCCGGGAGCTGACGGACATGTCGCTGCCGAAAATCGGGCAGGAGCTCGGCGGCCGCGACCACACCACCGTGATCCACGCCGACCGCAAGATCCGCGAGCTGATGGCCGAGCGCCGTGTGATTTACAACCAGGTGACGGAACTGACCAACCGGATCAAGCAGCAACAGCGCGACTCCTGAATCCACACCGCGCCGCGCACTCTATACCTTATTAACAGGGGCATGTGGATAAGCCTGTGGATACTTAAGGGGACAAGCGCGGTTAATGGGCTTAAAACCCTTAAGCCGTCTGTGGATCGTCACAAACGGGCATTTCGGTTGTCCCCATCCACACCCTGTTTAAAACCCAGGAAACGCACACGCCGTGAACAGGGCTTAACCGCGGCACCGTGCGGCAGGACCGGGTTATCCACAATTTCCACAGCAGTTATTAACACTACGAATCCCAAAAAATTCAGATCCCTCAAACAACAAGATCGATCCGCACGTCCACCCCGGGGCCTTGCCGGCCCCCTGAAGGGCCCGGCGGCGGTTTGGGGATGGGTTAATCGCGGATCTTCCGGCTAAGCTGTCAGCAGCGCTCCCATCCCTGGGTTTTTGTGTGGTTTCCATCAGCGTGGACCATGCACCGGCCGGGGGCGCCGGCAAGATTTTCCGGGATTTGCCCGCACAGTTCGGCGGGTTTACATGGCAACAGCAATGAAAGGCGGCACCCTTCCGTGAAGTTCAGAGTCGATCGGGACGTCCTGGCAGAAGCCGTCACCTGGACAGCCCGTTCGTTGTCTCCGCGGCCGCCGGTGCCAGTCCTCTCCGGCCTTCTTCTGAAGGCTGAAGCCGGAACAGTGAGCCTTTCCAGCTTCGATTACGAAACCTCTGCGCGGCTTGAAATCGCAGCGGACATCCGCGATGAAGGCACCATCCTTGTCTCCGGCCGGCTGCTTGCTGACATCTGCCGCAGCCTCCCCTCGGCGCCCGTCGACGTCGAAACCGACGGCAACAAGGTCACGCTCACCTGCCGCCGAAGCAGCTTCCACCTCGCCACCATGCCCGAAGCGGAATATCCTCCACTGCCTGCGCTCCCGGCCATCAGTGGAACGGTTCCCGGCGACGCCTTCGCCCAGGCCGTATCGCAGGTGATCATCGCCGCCAGCAAGGACGACACCCTGCCCATCCTCACCGGCGTGCGCATGGAAATCGAGGATGACCTGATCACCCTCCTGGCCACCGACCGCTACCGGCTGGCAATGCGCGAAGTGCCGTGGAAGCCCGTCACTCCGGGGATCTCCACCAGTGCCCTCGTCAAGGCCAAGACACTGAACGAAGTAGCCAAAACGCTGGGCAACAGCGGAGACATCAGCCTGGCGTTGTCCGACGACGACAGCCGGCTGATCGGATTCGAAAGCGGCGGCCGCACCACCACATCCCTGCTGGTCGATGGTGACTACCCCAAGATCCGGTCCCTGTTCCCCGAATCGACGCCCATCCACGCCACCGTGCAGACGCAGGAACTCGTGGAAGCCGTCCGCCGTGTCTCGCTGGTGGCCGAGCGCAACACCCCTGTGCGGCTCGCTTTCACATCCGGTCTGCTCAACCTCGACGCCGGGACCGGCGAGGACGCGCAGGCTTCAGAGGAGCTGGAAGCCCAGCTCTCCGGCGAGGACATCACTGTCGCCTTCAACCCGCACTACCTGGTGGAGGGCCTCAGCGTGATCGAGACGAAATTCGTCCGGTTCTCGTTCACCACCGCACCCAAGCCCGCCATGATCACGGCGCAGGCAGATGCGGACGGTGACGACCAGGATGACTACCGCTACCTGGTGATGCCGGTCCGCCTCCCCAACTAATCCCCATCGGCTCCCAACCTTCGCAAGCTCAGGCCGGGCCCCTCGCCAACGGGCCCCACCCATCCATCGGCTCCCACTAGCGCAGAAAAGGATTCCACCATGCACATTGGACTGATCGGCCTTGGAAAAATGGGATTCAACATGCGCGACCGGCTGCGCAAGGGCGGGGTTGAGGTCACCGGCTACGACCGGAATCCGGATGTCACGGACGCCGCCAGCGTGGATGACCTGGTCGCGGCAGTCCCGGCGCCCCGGATCATCTGGGTGATGGTCCCCGCCGGCCCGGTTACCGATGCCGTCATCACCGAGCTCAGCGGCAAGCTGGAACCCGGCGACCTGGTGATTGATGGAGGAAACTCGCGGTTCACGGAGGACCAGAAGCACGGCGAACTGCTTGCCGCCAAGGGCATCCGCTTCGCGGACTGCGGTGTGTCCGGCGGTGTCTGGGGACTGCAGAACGGCTACGGCCTGATGGCTGGCGGGGATGCGGCGGATATTGAGCGTGCCCTGCCCGTCTTCGATGCTCTGCGTCCCGAAGGCGACCGGGCGGACAGCTTCGTCCATGTCGGCGGCATTGGAGCCGGACACTACGCCAAGATGGTCCATAACGGCATTGAGTACGGCCTGATGCAGGCGTACGCCGAGGGCTACCAGCTGCTGGCCTCCAAGGACATCATCAATGATTTGCCCGGCACGTTCCGCGCCTGGCAAAAAGGCACGGTGGTGCGGTCCTGGCTGCTGGACCTCCTGGTCAAGGCCCTGGATGAGGACCCGGGCCTGCAAAACATCGACGACTATGTCGAGGATTCGGGTGAAGGAAGGTGGACCGTTGAAGAGGCCATCGCCAACGCCATCCCTGCGCCGGCCATCACGGCCGCCCTGTTTGCCCGCTTCGAGTCCCGCGAGGACAGCTCACCGGCCATGAAGATGGTTTCCGCGCTGCGGCACCAGTTCGGCGGCCACGCCACCCGTCCCGCCAAGTAGCACCCACCGGGGCCGCGCAGCGCCCCAGAATTGCCGAAATCCGCGTGTATCTGGAACACCTCTCACTGACCGACTTCCGCAGCTATGCCCAGGTGGACCTCGCCCTGGGACCGGGCGTTACCGTGCTGGTGGGTTACAACGGCATCGGCAAGACCAACCTGATGGAGGCCATCGGCTACCTGGCCACGCTTAGTTCGCACCGCGTGAGTTCGGATGCTCCGCTGCTGAGGTTCGGTGCGGAGCGTGCCTTGGTCCGCGCACGGCTGGTGCGGGGCACCCAGAGAACGGTGCTTGAGCTGGAAATCAACGCCGGCCGGGCGAACCGGGGACGCATCAACCGCAGCAACCCGGTCCGGGCGCGCGATCTCCTCGGTATCTGCCAGACCGTGCTCTTCGCTCCCGAGGACCTGGCCCTGGTCAAGGGGGACCCATCCAACCGCCGCCGCTTCCTTGATGAACTGCTCGCCAGCCTCATCCCGCACCATGCCGCCACCCGCGCCGACTACGACCGGGTGCTGAAACAGCGCAACGCCCTGCTCAAGTCGGCCAGGGGCGGCAAATTCACGTCCGCCCATGAGGCGACCCTGGATGTGTGGGACCAGCACATGGCCAAGGCCGGCGCCGAATTGCTGCACGCGCGCCTGGAACTGGTGGAACGGCTCCGGCCGCACCTGGCCCGCGCCTACGCAGGCCTCACGGATGGGTCCAAGCCCGCGGATGCCACCTACCGGTCAACGCTGCAGAACCAGATGGACGACGACGGCGTTCCGGCCGGAGCCGCGCAGGGCACTGCGGCGGGAGGTGCTTCAGCCGATACGGAGGACCTGCGCCTGCTGTCGGTCGAACAACTGACGGTGCGGTACATCCAGGCTTTCGCTGACTCCCGAAAGAAGGAACTGGAACGCGGAATTTCGCTGGTGGGCCCGCACCGGGACGACCTTGAGCTGACGCTCGGCCAGGCACCGGCGAAAGGCTACGCCTCGCACGGGGAAACCTGGTCGATGTGCCTCTCGCTCCGGCTCGCTTCGTACTACGTGATGCTGGATGACGCCCGGACCGGCGGATCCGCCCCCATCCTGATCCTCGACGACGTGTTCGCCGAGCTGGACGTCCAGCGGCGGCGTAAACTGGCCGCAATAGTCTCCGGCGCGGAACAGGTCCTGGTGACCGCCGCCGTCGACGCCGACATTCCGGAAGAACTCTCCGGGCGGCGGGTGAAGGTCGTCCCGGGAGGTATTGATGAGCAGGAACGGTGACGCTGCCGGCGGACTGCAGCCGGGCCGCGAACCTGACAACATCGATGCCCCGCAGGCAGCCCTGAACAGGGTGCGCGAAGCTGCCGCCGCGCGCGGGGAAGTCCGGCGGAAAGCGCCGGGACCGGCAGGGCAGAAAGCCAAACGCGGCATCCGGGACACCCGCGGCTTCAGCCAGTTCCACGCCACCGGCCGGGACCCGCTGGGCCTGGGAAAGGTGGTGGGGCGGCTGGTTGCCGAGCGGGGCTGGTCCTCGCCCGTCGCCGTCGGATCCGTCATGGCGGAATGGGCCACCCTGGTGGGGCCGGACATCTCCGCGCACTGCACCCCGGAAAGCTTCACCGGAACCACGCTGCACGTGCGCTGCGACTCCACCGCCTGGGCCACGCAACTGAGGCTGCTCAGCACCAGCCTGCTGGAGAAGTTCCGCCGGGAACTCGGCGACGGCGTGGTGACCACCATCCAGGTATTGGGGCCGGCGGCACCCAGCTGGCGCAAGGGCGGGCGCAGCGTCAACGGCCGGGGCCCGCGGGATACGTACGGATAATCGCAAGCCGGCTCTTGAAACTGCGCCCAACGGCGTGTAGAGGCCTGCAAGCCCCGGAGCGTGTATAGGCACCCGGAGGGCCTACCGCTGGGCCGCCCTAGGCGGGGCCAAGAGCCTTGCACAGCCATGTCGGCAGCCGCCCACGGCCCTGGAATGCGGGGATATGGGCCCGTTCGCGGTAGAATTGTCGCAGATAACTGGGCGCGGGTGAAACGTTGACTGAGTCCGTTTTCCGCGCGTATCCGCACGCGGAGAGTGGATCACCAAACCGTCAGCAGGCCACCGGCGCCATAAGTTTGTGCCTGTTGGCGGGTGGTCTTTCCATACGGAGGGGAAACCGGCCGGCCATCATCGAGAACAGAGGAGTCGACAGCGCCTGTGGCTAACGACAATACAGACATTCTGGCAGCTGAAACCGCAGTTGAGGATGGCCGCACACCCGATACGGCGGGATCCGCAACTCCCCGGGAGTACGGTGCCAGCGACATCACTGTGCTGGAAGGCCTCGAAGCTGTCCGGAAACGGCCCGGCATGTACATCGGTTCCACCGGACCCCGCGGCCTCCACCACCTGGTCTATGAAGTGGTGGACAACTCCGTTGACGAGGCGCTGGCCGGATACTGCAGCCATATCGAAGTCGTGCTGCAGGCCGATGGCGGCGTCAAGGTCGTGGATGACGGCCGCGGCATTCCCGTGGACATGCACCCCACCGAGCACAAACCCACGGTCGAAGTGGTCATGACAATCCTGCACGCCGGCGGAAAGTTCGGCGGTGGCGGCTACGCCGTATCCGGCGGCCTGCACGGCGTGGGCATCTCCGTTGTTAATGCCTTGTCCAGCCGGGTGGACACGGAAGTCCGCCGGCAGGGCCACGTCTGGCGGATGTCGTTCGCCAACGGCGGCAAGCCCCAGGGCAGCCTGGTCATGGGCGAGGCGACGGATGCCACCGGCACCACCCAGGTCTTTTACCCGGACCCGGCGATCTTCGAAACCACCGAGTTCGATTTCGAGACGCTCCGGGCCCGCTTCCAGCAGATGGCGTTCCTCAACAAGGGCCTGCGCATCACGCTGACGGATGAGCGCGACCCCGCCACCGACGAAGCGGACGCCGACCTCGACCTTGACGAGCTGGTCACCGAGGGCGAGGTCAAGGCCGAGCACCGCACCGTGGTCTACCAGTACAACGAAGGCCTGCTTGACTACGTCAAGCACCTGAACTCCGGCAAGAAGGTGGAGGTTGTCCACGAGGACGTCATCGCCTTCGAAACTGAGGACACCGAGCGGCGCATCGCCCTGGAAATGGCCATGCAGTGGACCAGCGCCTACTCCGAGAGCGTGCACACCTACGCCAACACCATCAATACCCACGAGGGCGGCACCCACGAAGAGGGCTTCCGCGCGGCACTGACCTCCCTCATCAACAGGTATGCCCGGGAAAAAGGCATCATCAAGGAAAAGGACGACAACCTCACCGGCGACGACATCCGGGAAGGCCTCACCGCCGTCATTTCCGTCAAGTTGTCAGAGCCGCAGTTCGAGGGCCAGACCAAGACCAAGCTGGGCAATTCCGAGGTGAAGGGCTTCGTCCAGCGTGTGGTCACCGACGGCCTGGGCGACTGGCTGGAGCGCAACCCCGGCCCCGCCCGTGACGTTATCCGCAAGGCCATTTCGGCCGCCCAGGCCAGGATGGCGGCCCGCAAGGCCCGCGACAACGCCCGGCGCAAGAGCCCGCTGGAGTCCTTCGGGATGCCCGGCAAGCTCTCCGACTGCTCCTCCAAAGACCCGGAGAAATGCGAGGTCTACATCGTGGAGGGTGACTCGGCCGGTGGTTCGGCCAAGCGCGGCCGCAACCCGGAAACGCAGGCCATCCTGCCGCTGCGCGGCAAGATCCTGAACGTTGAACGCGCCCGACTGGACAAGGCACTGGGCAACGCCGAGGTCCAGTCCATGATCACCGCCTTCGGTACCGGCATCGGCGAGGACTTCGACCTCGCCAAGCTGCGGTACCACAAGATCGTGCTGATGGCCGATGCCGACGTGGACGGCCAGCACATCACCACCTTGCTGATGACCCTGCTGTTCCGCTACATGCGGCCGCTGATCGAGAACGGCTACGTGTACCTCGCGCAGCCGCCGCTGTACCGGATCAAGTGGTCCAACGCCCCGCACGACTACGTCTACAGCGACCGGGAACGGGACGCGAAGCTCGTGGCCGGACAGGCGGCGGGCCGGCGCATCCCCAAGGACAACGGCATCCAGCGCTACAAGGGCCTCGGCGAAATGGACTACACCGAGTTGTGGGATACCACCATGGACCCCGACCACCGCACGCTGCTGCAGGTGACCATGGACGACGCCCTCGCCGCCGACCAGATCTTCTCCGTCCTCATGGGCGAAGACGTGGAATCACGCCGCAACTTCATCCAGCAGAACGCCAAGGACGTCAGGTTCCTCGATATCTAAGGCCCCGGCCCTAAGTATTCTGAACTTGATATATACCTGAAACGGAAAATAAATAATGAGCGACGAAACACCCGAGAACCCGGCTCCCGAGGCCGGAAACCCGGATCCCGTTCTTGAAGGCGACGTGCTGATCGACCGCGTGGAGCAGGTGGATCTGCAGACTGAGATGCAGCGGTCCTACCTGGACTACGCCATGGCCGTCATCGTCGGGCGCGCCCTCCCCGACGTCCGGGACGGACTCAAGCCCGTCCACCGCCGGGTGCTGTATGCGATGTTCGACGGCGGCTACCGGCCCGACAGGTCCTTCAACAAGTGCGCCCGCGTGGTGGGCGAGGTCATGGGCCAGTACCACCCGCACGGTGACACCGCCATCTACGATGCCCTGGTGCGCCTCATCCAGGACTGGACCATGCGCTACCCGCTGGCACTCGGCCAGGGCAACTTCGGCTCGCCGGGCAACGACGGCGCCGCCGCCCCGCGGTACACCGAAACGAAGATGGCACCGCTGGCCATGGAAATGGTCCGCGACATCGACGAGGAAACCGTCGACTTCCAGGACAACTACGACGGCAAGAACCAGGAACCCACCATCCTGCCTGCGAGGTTCCCCAACCTGCTGGTCAACGGTTCCTCCGGCATCGCAGTTGGCATGGCCACCAACATCCCGCCGCACAACCTGCGCGAAGTGGCCGACGGCGTGCAGTGGTACCTGGCCAACCCCGGTGCCAGCCGCGAGGAACTGCTGGAGGAACTTCTGCTCCGGGTCAAGGGACCCGATTTCCCCACGGGCGCCACCATACTGGGCCACAAGGGCATCGAGGACGCGTACCGCACCGGCCGCGGTTCGGTCACCATGCGCGCCGTCGTGGCTGTCGAGGAACTGCAGGGCCGCACGTGCCTGGTCGTCACCGAACTTCCGTACCAGGCCAACCCGGACAACCTGGCCATCAAGATCGCCGAACTGGTCAAGGACGGCAAGATCCAGGGCATCGCCGACCTCCGCGACGAAACGTCCGGCCGCACGGGCCAGCGCCTGGTGATCGTGCTTAAGCGCGACGCCGTGCCCAAGGTGGTGCTGAACAACCTCTACAAGCACACCGAGCTGCAGAGTAATTTCTCCGCGAACATGCTGGCCATCGTGGACGGCGTGCCCCGGACCCTGAGCCTGGATGCGTTCATCCGCCACTGGGTCACGCACCAGATGGACGTCATCGCCCGCCGCACCCGGTACCGGCTGCGGAAGGCGGAGGAGGAAGCGCACATCCTCCGCGCGCTGCTGAAGGCCCTGGACATGCTGGACGAGGTCATCGCCCTGATCCGGGCATCCAGCACCACCGAGACCGCACGCGACGGACTGATGGAGCTGCTGGACATCGATGAGCTGCAGGCGCGGGCCATCCTCGACATGCAGCTGCGCCGGCTTGCCGCGCTGGAACGCCAGCGCATCCAGGAAAAGCACGCCGAACTCGAAGCGCTGATCGCCGAATACAAGGAAATCCTTGGCTCGGAGCAGCGCCAGCGGGAGATCATCAGCACCGAACTCGGCGAGATCGTCGAAAAGCACGGCGATGACCGGCGGACGAAGATCCTCATGGGCTACGACGGGGACATGTCCATGGAGGACCTCATCCCCGAAGAGGAGATGGTGGTCACCATCACCCGCGGCGGGTACGTCAAGCGGACCCGCAGCGACAACTACCGCTCGCAACAGCGCGGCGGCAAGGGCATCAAGGGTGCCCAGCTGCGCGGCGACGACGTCGTCGAGCACTTCTTCGTGACCACCACCCACCACTGGCTGCTGTTCTTCACCAACCTCGGCCGCGTGTACCGGGCCAAGGCCTACGAGCTGATGGAAGCCGGACGCGACGCCAAGGGCCAGCACGTGGCCAACCTGCTGGCCTTCCAGCCCGAGGAACACATCGCCCAGGTGCTGGACCTACGGGACTACCAGCAGGCGCCGTACCTTGTCCTGGCCACCAAGAACGGCCTGGTGAAGAAGACCAGGCTGGAGGACTACGACACCAACCGCTCCGCCGGTGTCATCGCCATCAACCTGCGCGACGGAGACGAGCTGGTCTCCGCCCAGCTGGTCTCGGAAACGGATGACCTGCTGCTGGTGTCCCGGAAGGGCCAGTCCATCCGCTTTACCGCCACCGAAGACGCCCTCCGGCCCATGGGCCGGGCGACATCGGGCGTTACCGGCATGAAGTTCCGTGAGGACGACGAACTGCTCGCTGCCAATGTGGTGACCGACGGTTCGTTCGTCTTCATCGTGACCGAGGGCGGCTACGCCAAGCGCACCGCCGTGGAGGAATACCGCCTGCAGGGCCGCGGCGGCCTGGGCATCAAGGTTGCCAAGCTTGCGGAGGAACGCGGCGACCTGGTGGGGGCCCTCATCGTCCAGGAAGAGGACGAGGTCCTGGTGGTCATGGAAGGTGGCAAGGTTGTCCGCTCCTCGGTTGCCGGGGTACCCGCCAAGGGCCGTGACACCATGGGCGTCATCTTTGCCAAGCCGGACAAGAATGACCGGATCATCGAGGTGGCACGCAACAGCGAACGCGGTCTCGAGGAGGAGGAATCCGCCGGCGATGACGTAACGTTGGCTGAAGATGGCGGGCCCGCCGGGGAATCCGCCGTGCCAGCAGTGGCAGAAGAATCACCGGCCGTTGAGTCAGAGGACGCCTCGGGCGACGCTGAGCCGAACGAAGACAACACGGAGGTAACGAGTGAGTAATTCCGACTCATTTCCCAAGCCGAACAGTACTGTTCCCGACGGGAACCGGCCTTCAGCGGCACCCCGCGTGAACGCCCCCGTCCGTCCCCAGCAGCGTCCGGCAGCTCCTGCCGCCGCTCCCGGCCAGCGCCCGGCGGTGCCGGCCCAGCGGCCGCAGCAGGGTGACCGGCCTGCCCAGCCCGGGCAGCGTCCGGTGGCGGGACAGCCCGGCCACCGCCCTGCGGCTGGACAGCGTCCTGCGGGCGCTCCCGGCCAGGCAGCCGCGGGCCAGGGAACCCCTGGACTCGTCAAGCCCGCGCCGAAGGCGAAGGTCCGCCGGGCGCGGCTGCTGATCAGCAAGGTGGACCCGTGGTCGGTCCTGAAGATGGCGTTCCTGCTCTCCGTCGCATTGGGAATTGTGACCGTTGTGGCCGCCATCGTCCTGTGGACGGTCCTGGACCTCACTGGCATCTTCGACCAGGTGGACAGCCTGCTCGGCACACTGGCAGGCTCCGAGAGCGGCGGCTTCGAGCTGAAGAAGGTGGCATCGCTGGGCCAGGTGGCCTCCTTCGCCACCATCATCGCCGTGGTGAACGTCGTCCTGCTGACGGCACTGTCCATGCTGTCCGCCGTCCTCTACAACATCGCGGCCACCCTTGTGGGCGGCATCGGGGTGACCCTCACCGACGATTAGGAGCCCATTTCCACGGGGCCCCGGCCAGTGGAAATGCCCGATTTGAGATCGGGCCGGGATGTGCTGTAAAGTCATGTCTCGGCCCGATGAGGCATCGGGGCGTATAGCTCAGGCGGTTAGAGCGCTTCGCTGATAACGAAGAGGTCCCAGGTTCAAGTCCTGGTACGCCCACGGAACCTGTGCAGGTTTCAAACGAAGGTCAGGTTCGGATTCATCCGGCACCGGCCGGAACGGGGAGCATGTGAAGAAGTTGCTTGTACTGGCAGCGGCGATCGCAGGCGTCCTGCTCTACCGGAAAGCACAGGAATCCGAAGCCCGGAAAACGGTCTGGAGCCAGTCAACCGACACGGTGGACTAACCCGGGCGCCCGGTCCGGAAGCCTGTCAGGGGCTTCCCGGTTCTAGGGTATGATGGGCGGGTTGCTTCTTATGGGGGCATGGCGCAATTGGTAGCGCACCTGCTTTGCAAGCAGGGGGTTCGGGGTTCGAGTCCCCGTGCCTCCACCATAAGAAAGTCCCGGTCCGCGGAAACGCGGGCCGGGACTTTTGCTTTCCATTTCCGGCAGGGCAGTCAACGCAGGACAGGCAATCAGGACAGCCGATAGGGGGCGTGCAGGTGAACTTCTTCTTCGCAGCCCTCGGCGTTCTCGGGGTTGCTTCGTCGGGCCCGCTGATAGCGGCCACCCTCGGTGCCACCAGCGTCAGTGCACTCGCCATTGCCTTCTGGCGCAATGCCATCGCGGCCGCTGTCATGGCAACCCCTACCCTGGTGCGGGAGCCGGCACAGTTCCGCCGGATCACGGGCCGCGAGTTCCGTTGGTCCTTCATCGCCGCCGTCGCCCTGGCCCTGCACTTCGCCTGCTTCATCACCTCCCTTCAATTGACCTCCGTCGCCGCAGCGACGGCGCTGGTCTGCCTGCAGTCAGCCTGGATCGCGGTCTTCCAGCTCCTCCGGGGCACGCGCCACCGCTGGCAGGTCCTGGTGGGGCTGGGCATCGCCTTCGGGGGCGTGGTGGCGATTACCGGGTTTGATCTGGGTTCCTCGTCCCAGGCGCTGCTGGGTGACCTGCTGGCCCTCGCCGGCGGGGCACTGGCGGGTCTGTACACGCTGGCGGGAGGCAAGGCACGGCAGAGCATGACGACGGGGACGTACACCACGCTCTGCTACGGAATCTGTGCGGTCTTCGTAGCAGTCATGGCCGTGGTGTCAGGGCAGCCCCTGGCGGGGTTTGAGCCCGCAGGGTGGCTGGGCATCGCGGCGATCACCGTGTGTGCCCAACTGGTGGGCCATACGGCGTTCAACCACCTGCTGGCAACCATGAGCCCGCTCCTGGTGTCGATGATTATCCTGCTCGAGATCCCGGGCGCCGCGCTGCTCGCCGCGGTGTTCCTGCATGAAACCCTTCCCGCCGGAACCTACGCGGGACTCGGCCTGATTCTGGCGGGACTCGCCGTCGTCGTCCTCGGCCAAAGAAGCAGCCGAGGCAACCGGCGCGGGACGGCACCCGGGGAGGAACCGCCGTCGGACCGCCCGTTCGCGGAATTAGGGACGGACTGAACCCTACTGTCCGCCGCGGCGGACAGGCTGGGCCGTGTTGACGGTGTGGATGGCGCGCAGGAGCTTGGCCGGGAAGTACACCGAAAAGAAGACCACCATGGGGGCCTTCAAAGCCATTTTCCGCACGTTGTGGGCTTTGTAGGTGCGGTCGAACCGGGTGACGTAATACCGGTAGTCGCGCGGGGAATCCTCCAGCCGCCGCGCAGACATTCCGGAAACCATCTGCGGGCAGTAGCGGACCGGAAGGTCATGGTCGGCCAGGTGCAGGGACAAATCGATGTCCTCATGCATCTCGTCCTTCTCGTCCCGGCAGGTTTCACTCCGGATGGTCTCCCACGCACCGGCGCGCAGGGCCATGTTCGAGCCGAACAGGAAGTGGTACTGGTGCTTGGCCAGCTTCAGCATCAGCTGGCGCATTTTGTCGTCGGCCTTCAGCCCGAAACGGCGCATGGGCATGTCGTAATACACGACGGGGCCGGTGGCAGCCTGGACGGCAGGGTCGGCGAAAGCCTTCTGCACCTGCTCCACCCAGTCCGGCTCGAGGACGGAGTCGGCATCGATGCGGCCCAGGATGTCTCCCGTGGCGCTGTCCAGGCCGAAGTTGCGCGTGGGGATCAAACCCTGCTCCCGGTCCTGGGTCAGCAGGAGGACCGGACTCTCCGGGTATTCCATCTGCATCTGGCGGACGATGTCAGCGGTGCGGTCCTTGGAGAGGTTGTCCACGACGATGATCTCGTGGGCCGGAACGGACTGGTAGATGGCAGCGATGAGGCACTGCCGGATGACGCTCTCCTCGTTGTAGGCCGGGATGACAATGGAGACCCGGAGCTGCTCGGCTGCGTCGTTCAAGGCATCCCCAGAGGTTGGTTGGCTGGCATCACTTCAAATCTAGCACCCGCGCCTTTTCGGGCCGCCGAGGCACAGGCCTTGGCGGGACTGCAAAACGGGGCGGGAGAAGGCAGTGCGGGACAACGCAGCGCCGGGCAACGCAAGAGGGGCCCCGCCGGTGTTCAGTGCGGAGCCCCTCTTGACGCAGCGGAAGGCTAGGCTTCGCTGGTGCCCTTGTCGTTGTTGCCGATGTTCGAGGCGATGTTCTTGGTGGCGGTCTTGGCGTCGGTGGCTACGGTGGAGGTGCCTTCGGCAGCATCCTCTGCCACGTGCTTGGCCTTGTCAGCGGTTTCGTCGGCCTTTTCCTGGGTTGCCGCGGCGGCGTCCGAGACCTTGTCCGCGGCCGCACCGGCTGCCGAGCCCGCTGCGGCTGCTGCCTTGTCCGCGGCGTCTGCGGTGTCTTCCTTCACGTCACTGACGGTGGTGGCCGGTACGGGAGCGGGGGTCGGGGTCACGGGTGAGGGGGTCTTCCACGGGTCTTCGACCGGCTTGGACGCCTTCCATGCTGCGACGCCGGCGGCCACGGCCGCCGCAATCACGCCAAAGACCAGCCAGCCGCGCTTCTTGGGCTTTTCCGGCTGGGCAAGCTGAATGCCGACGGTCCTGCCGGCCTCGGTGGCCGCTGCCTTCAGCTGGGTGCCGGTGGCGTGCGCCTGTTCCTGCAGGGCGTGGACGAGTCCCACGTCGCCCAGCTTCTGGGCGACTGCATCCACGCGGGCGGGTGCGTTCTCGAGGGTGCGGTGCACTGCCTCAGAGGCCACCCCGATCTGGTCCGAGAGCCGCGGCAGGTATTCCACCACCACACGGTCACGGGCATTGAGGACCACCGGGGTGGCCTTGTCCAGGGCTTCGTGCAGCCTCGGCGATGCGCCTTCCACGACGTCGTTGATCTTCGGAGCCAGGTGGGCCAGCCCATCCTGGATGCGCGGGGTTACGGTCGCCACACCGTCAGCCAGGTTGTGGGCCGCTGATTTGAGGCCTTCCTGGATCTTGGGAGAGGCGGTATCCAGTCCGTGCTGGAGCCGCGGAACCGCCCACTCCACGGCGGCTTCCACCCGGGGAGCCGCCCAATCCTTGGCGTTTTCCACCGCAGAGGTGACCGACTGCTCAAGGTCACGGGCAATACGATCCGATTTCTTCACAACTACCTCCCGATTAATGTGACGGTTCTGTCGCTAGCCTACGTGCCCAGATCTTCACGGGCTATTCACTCTGCGGATTTTAGGGAGATTTCACCCAGCGCGGAACTGCCGGCCCAACCGCCGGCGCCCTGGGGCGTCATGGAAGAATGGGCCCTATGACTGCCATCGCAACTGCAAAAGCAACCATCCACACCAGCCTCGGCGACATCGTGGTTAACCTGTTCGGCAACCACGCTCCCAAGACGGTCAAGAACTTCATCGGCCTCGCCACCGGCGAGCAGGCGTGGACCCACCCGGAATCCGGCGAAGACAAGACCGGCACCCCGCTGTACAACGGCACGATCTTCCACCGGATCATCAAGGACTTCATGATCCAGGCCGGCGATCCCCTGGGCCGCGGCACCGGCGGCCCGGGCTACCGCTTCGACGACGAAATCCACCCGGAGCTGAGCTTCAACCAGCCCTACAAGCTCGCCATGGCGAACGCCGGCATCCAGATGGGCAAGGGCACGAACGGCTCGCAGTTCTTCATCACCACCATCCCCACAGACTGGCTCCAGGGCAAGCACACCATCTTCGGTGAGGTGGCGGACGAGGACTCCAAGAAGGTCGTGGACGCCATCGAGGGTGTCCGCACCGGCATGGGCGACCGTCCCGTCGAAGACGTCACCATCAACAGCATCGACATCGAGAAGCTGTAACGCCAGAGCATGAGTTACGGAATTCCGTCGGCTGAGCCGTCCGCCCAGGTTCCGGTGTGCCCACGGCACCCGGACCGGCCCTCGTACGTGCGCTGCCAGCGCTGCGGCAGGCCGGCATGCCCCGAGTGCCAGCGGGCGGCCGCCGTCGGATTCCAATGCATTGACTGCGTCAATGAAACACAGCGCACGACGCCGGGGGTACGGACGGTCTACGGCGGCGCCGCTGCCACCGGCCGTCCTTTGGTGACGTTCGGCATCATCGCCGCCTGCGCCGTGCTGTATGTACTGCAGTGGCTGGTTCCAAACGACGCGATCTACCAGGCACTCGGCTTTGCCAACGTCTACGCCGAGCCGCGCTGGGGCGAGTTCGAACCGTGGCGGATGCTCACCTCTGCCTTCCTGCATTCACAGGGCTTCATCCTGCACATCGCCCTGAACATGTACATGCTCTGGGTCTTTGGCCAGGCCCTTGAGCCGCTGCTGGGGCGCCT
This sequence comes from Arthrobacter sp. C152, assembly GCF_054890965.1. Taxonomy (NCBI): domain Bacteria; kingdom Bacillati; phylum Actinomycetota; class Actinomycetes; order Micrococcales; family Micrococcaceae; genus Arthrobacter; species Arthrobacter sp. C152. The sequence continues at coordinate 22,383 of NZ_JBTZSU010000004.1, read as the reverse complement.
GCGGTTCCTGGTGCTCTACCTGGTGTCGGCGCTGGGTGGTTCAGTGGGCTACCTGCTTCTGACACCGCTCTATGTGCCGGGCCAGCCGCTGTACGGAGTGGTGGGAGCCTCCGGAGCGATCTTCGGGCTCTTCGGCGCCATGCTCCTTATCCAGCGCCACCGTGGCGCGGACACCCGCCAACTGTGGGTGCTTATCGCCATCAACGGCGTCATCGGCTTCCTGATCCCACAGATTGCCTGGCAGGCGCATCTGGGTGGCCTGGTGGCGGGCGGACTGTGCGCAGCAGTCTTTGCCTACACCCCGCGAGGCCGCCGGCAGGGCCTGGTCCAGGCCCTCGGCATCCTGGCTGTCCTGGCCCTGCTCACCGCAGTGAGCTGGGCCCGCGTGGCCCTCTAGCAGAGCGGTTGGGGCTACGGCCCCGCAGCCCCGGCACCGGATGGTGCCGGGTTTTTTGTTTTCCACAGCTGTTTTCCACACTGTTGGTAACTTACATGCCTGTAGTTCAACGGGCATCGGGCCAGGATCCGCACCACTGCGCGGGCGAAGCTGGGGAGCGGGCCGCGTTGTCCACACTTGTGGATAACCTGTGGGGATACCGGTGTGCGTAAGTGGATAAGATGCCCGTTCCGGGACTTCATGTGGATAGAAGTGCCCAGGGCCGGAGGATTCAGGACCTTCGACCCTGTGCGGCATGATGTTTCAACATGCTTATGCACACTGTTAATAACTGACAGGCGTGTAGTTAGCGGCTACAAATCTGCCATGGGACTAGGACGGATCCCGGGCAGGAGCCGGTTTTTCCCCGACGTTTCCCACAGCTGTGGATAACTTGTGGGTATTGCGATGTTGGTAAGTGGATAAGCATCCACCGCCTTAACTCCGGGTGAACCTAGGATGGTTATCTGCCAGCCGCCCCAAGACGAAGGACCGACGCGATGCCCACTACCGAGCACCTCTACCTCGACAAGCAGCACCCGGACCTGTGGAAGGCGATGAGCGGGCTGGGACTGAAAGTCCAGGAAGCGGCAGAGGAAGCCGGTATTGGCACCGGCCTGGTGGAACTGCTGAACGTGCGCATTTCCCAGATCAACGGCTGCGCCTATTGCCTGGACCTGCACGTCCGCAAGGCCGCCGAGGCCGGAGAGAGCCCCCAACGGCTGGCGGTGCTGCCGGCGTGGCGGGATACGGCCCTGTTCACGGACAAGGAGCGTGCCTCCCTGGCCCTTGTGGAGAGCATTACGGCACTCCCGGACCAACAGGCCCGGGAACGCGAGGAGGCCTTTGCGCGCGAATGCCTGAGCGCCGAAGAGTTTTCCGCGGTGAGCTGGCTGGCCGTGACCATGAATGCCTTCAACCGCGTCTCCATCACCAGCCACCACCCGGTCCGGCGCAACCGTCCCTGATCCGTTCCTGGCCCTTGGAGCGCCGGATCACGCGTTATCCACAGGTATTCCACACTGTTAATAACCGCATTCGCGCTGCAGGTTTCAGGCCGGCCCTCCCAAGCCCGGCGCGATGGAGGGCGGGCGGTTGAACACCCCCAGGTTTTCCACACTGTGGATAACTTTCCCAACAGTTGGGGACAACCTGGGGCGTGGGGGTGAAGGGCTAGGAGGGCCAGATCCCTGACGAACCGCGCCGGTGGCTCGCCAGGAGGTGCGTGTCCACGATCCCCACAGCCTCCATCAGGGCGAACATGGTGGTGGGGCCGACAAAGGAGAAACCGCGCTTTCGCAGCGCTTTGGACAGGGCGATCGATTCCGCGGACTGGGTGGGGATTTCCGCGGGCATCGTTGGCATCGGTGTGGTGGCGGGGCGGAACCCCCATACGAAGTCCACCAGGCCGCCGTCGTTGCGCAGGTCCAGGGTGGCCCGGGCATTTCTGATGGTGGCCGCGATTTTGAGCCGGTTCCTGATGATGCCCGCGTCCTGCATCAGCCGGTCGATGTCAGCGTCGCCGTAGAGCGCCACGGCCTCCGGATCGAAGTCCGCAAAGGCGGCCCGGAAGGCGGGGCGCTTGCGCAGGATGGTGGCCCAGGACAGTCCTGCCTGGAAACCTTCCAGGCAGATGCGTTCGTAAAGGCCCTGCTCGTCAGTGACCGGAACGCCCCATTCCTGGTCGTAGTAGGAGCGCATCAGCGGGTCGGTCGAAGCCCATGCGGGCCGGGCGAGGCCGTCCTCGCCAACAATCACGCCAACAGGATCGGGAGCCAGTGGAACCTCCTTGGGCAGCGGCGGTTGGATCAGGCTAGGAGCGCCAGCGCGTGGTCATCAGGAAGCCGACAATGGCGATGCCGAAGCCGGCAACGATGTTCCACGACTGCCAGGCCTGGACGGGGAAGCGCCCCTCGCTGATGTAGAAGGTGATGATCCAGAACAGCCCGATGATCATCAGGCCGAACATGACAGGCTTGAACCAGACGGGGTTGGGCTTGTAGGCCTGCGGGGCAGCCGGCTGTGCGGTGCTGGCGGTCTTCTTGCGAGGCTTTGACTCGGGCACTGGCTCTCCTTGGCGGGCTGGGCAAGCTCGGCGTCCCGGGCTTGATATCCTGCAAGAAGGAAGTTGCCAGCGGTCTGCGCGATCTTGGTCAAATCTGGATTCTTACTAGCAGCCAATTCTAGCGGCAGTTCATGGGCAGCCGGTGCCCAGCCTAAACGTCCGGAGGAGAACGCGTGGTATTGCAGGAGAAGGCGGAGCGCACCGCTGCGCCGGCACCGCGCCGTGCCTTCCTTCGCGGAACCATCCAGGTGCTGGGTGAACTGCTGATCACGGCGGGCATCATCCTCCTGCTTTTCGTCGCCTGGCAACTGTGGTGGACCAACGTCGAATCGGATGCCAAACAGAGCCAGGTGATCAAGGAATTCGCCCAGGACCTGGGCACGCCCGCACCCGCTCCCACGTCCCCCGCCACCACCGCTCCGCCCGCCGCCGAGGACTTCGGCAAGCCTGTGGTGGGAACGGCGCCGGGCCATGCGGGAACGATCGGGATCATGTACATCCCCCGGTTCGGTCCCACCTATACCCGGCCCATCGTGCAGGGCACCAGCCAGGACGTGCTGGACACCCTGGGCCTGGGCCACTACAGCAACACGGCCATGCCGGGTGCGGTGGGCAACTTTGCCGTGGCGGGCCACCGGCAGACGCATGGCGCCGTGCTGGACAATATCCACACGCTGGTTCCGGGCGACAAAATCTACGTCCAGACCAAGGACGGGTACTACGTCTATGTCTTCCGCAACAACCAGATCGTGCTGCCTTCCCGCACCGACGTCCTGGAACCGGTGCCCACGCAGCCAGGCGTGGCCCCCACGGAAAGCTACCTCACCATGACCAGCTGCAACCCCCGCTTCGGCGCCGAGGAACGCATCATCGCCTACGCCCTGCTGGACAGCTGGCGGCCCGCATCGGCCGGGCCACCGGCCGAGATCGCGGCGCAGGTTGCGGCAGCAACAGGAAAGGGCTGACCGTGTACGCCTGGATCTTCCGCCATCTGCCCGGGCCCTTGTGGCTGCGGATCGTCTTCTCATTGGTACTGATTGCCGTTGCACTGGTATTGATGGTCCAGTTCCTTTTCCCCTGGATGTCCCACTTCACCCAATTCACCGACTCAACGATTGGTTCCGCAGACCAGCCATGACAACCAAGATCCTCGTAGTGGATAACTACGACAGCTTTGTTTACACCCTGGTGGGCTACCTCCAGGAACTCGGCGCCGAGACCACAGTGGTCCGCAATGACGATGTCACGCTGGCCGAAGCCATCGAACTCGCCAGCGCCCGCGACGGCGTGCTGATCTCCCCCGGCCCCGGGAATCCCGCCGAGGCAGGCGTCTGCATTGAACTGATCAAGTGGTGCGGCGAGCACAGCGTTCCCATGTTCGGCGTATGCCTGGGCCACCAGGCCCTGGCGGAGGCGTTCGGCGGCAAGGTGACGCATGCCCCCGAACTCATGCACGGAAAGACGTCCCTGGTGGAACACATTGGCACCAGCGTCTTCGCCGGCCTCCCCTCCCCCATCACCGCCACCCGGTACCACTCGCTGGCGGCAGTCCGCGAGTCCATCCCGGACGTCCTGGAAGTCACGGCGCAGACCGCCTCCGGTGTGGTCATGGGCCTGCAGCACCGCACGGCCCCCCTGTGCGGGGTGCAGTTCCACCCCGAATCGGTCCTGACCGAGGGCGGCTACCAGATGCTGGGCAACTGGCTGGAGTCACTGGGCATGAAAGGCGCAGCCGCGCGGGCAGCGAAACTGAGCCCGCTCATCCAGCACTAGGCATCCGGCACGCGCAGCACCGGCGGGCCCGTCCAGGGCCCGCCGCTCTCAGCCCTTCTTCGTGGACGTCGGGGTCGGCGTCGGAGTGGGCGTGGGGGTCGGCGACGGCGGCGCCTTCGCCACCACGATGGTGACGGTCTTTCCCTGCTCCACGGTGGCGTTGGCCGGATCGCTTTGGTCCGTCACCTTGCCGGGCTCCACCTGCGCGTTCTCCACCTCGATCACCGCGGGAACGAGGCTCAGCTCCTTGAGCGCGGCCTCGGCCTCTTCCCGGGTGCGCCCGCGCAGCTCGGGAACGGCCACCTTGCCGGTGGAGACAACGAGCTCGACCGTCGTTCCCACACCAACGCTCTGCCCCGGGGCAGGGCTGGTGGTGATGACGATCCCCGCGGGCACGGTGGCACTGTTCGCCGTCGTGGTCGATGGGGCACCCACCAGCCCCGCCTGCCGCAGGATATCGCGCGCAGCGGCTTCGGTCTTGCCGGGCAGGCTGTCCGGAATCTTCACGGAGCTGGGGCCGTCGGAGATGTTCAGCACCACCTCGGCGCCGGGGTCCAGGCTGGCTCCGGCCGCCGGATCCGTGCCGATGGCGGTTCCCTTGGGCACGGTGTCATTCTGCGACCGCGTGATCTTGGGCTTCAGGTTCGCGTTGTACAGCTCCTGCAGGGCAGCTGTTTCGGTCATGGCTGCCACCACCGGTATCTGCACCTTGGGTGCGGGCGGCGCCGGGCGGTTGACCGTTGCGTAAAGCCACAGACCGGCGCCGGCGAGCACCAGGAGCGTGAAGACCACCAGGGTGGCAATCCACGCCCGACGCCGGGAGTTCCGCCGTGCGGCCTGCTCACGTTCCGGACGCGCACCGAGGGGCGCCGGGCTGGCCATGGTGCCGTCCAGGCCATCCGGCGGAACTGCCGCAGCGTCGTCGTCATGGAACATGGTGGCAGCACTCAGGCGGCCGGTGGGTGCCTCGTCCAGGAAGCCGGCGCCGGTGGCGGCAAGAGCCTCGGTGGGAGGGGCAGGTGCTTCCGGAACGTGGTCGTTCGGGTCTGTGGGGGCTTCCGATGCGGGAAGCGCGGGAACGGCGACCCCGGCCCTGGCGGCCCGCAGGGCGCGGCGGAAGGCAGCGGCGTCCTGGAACCTGTCGTCCCGGTTCTTTTGCAGTGCCTTGGCCAGCACGCTGTCCAGCGCCGGCGTCACCTCGGGATTGAGGCTGCTGGCCGGTTCGGCGATTTCACGCACGTGCTGGTACGCCACGGAGACCGGGCTGTCACCGACGAACGGGGGCCGGGAGGTCAGCATTTCGTAGAGCAGGCAGGCGGCCGAATACAGGTCGCTGCGGGCATCGACGGTTTCACCCCTGGCCTGCTCCGGCGAGAGGTACTGCGCCGTGCCCACCACGGCCTGCGTCTGGGTCATGGTGGCCGACGAATCGGCGATGGCGCGGGCGATGCCGAAGTCCATGACTTTCACCGTATTGGTGCCCGCGCAGTACATCACATTGGCCGGCTTGATGTCGCGGTGCACGATGCCGGCCTTGTGGCTGTATTCGAGTGCGCCGAGCACGCCGAGGCAGTAGTCGATGGCCTGCCCGATGCTGACCTCGTTTGCGCGGATCAGGTCGCGCAGGGTCCGGCCCTCCACGTACTCCATCACGATGTACGGCACGCGGACGTCCTCGCCGGACCCGTCGTGGACCTGGTGCTCGCCGGTGTCGAAGATGGCAACGATGGAGGGATGGTTCAGGGCCGCGACCGCCTGCGCCTCGCGCTTGAACCGGGCCTGGAACTGCGGATCCCTGGCCATGTCCGGACGGAGCAGCTTGATGGCGACCGTACGGCCCAGCCGGGTGTCGGTGCCGCGGTAGACATCGGCCATCCCGCCCCGGCCAATGAGGCTGCCCAGCTCGTACCGGCCGCTTAGGATGCGCCGGTTATCCACCGGCAGGCTGTCCTCCCGGTGCAACGGTGTGCGTGGTGACTCATTCACTGGTGATCCCGGTGGCTACGGAGCGCAGGTCGGCGGTGTTCCCGGTGCCTGGCCGGTGGCACAGGTGGGCAGCGGCGAGATGGGCGTCGGCCCAGCGACCGGCGAAGTGGTGGGCGCTGGGGTCGGCGCCGCGCTGGTGGGGGCGGGTTTCGGAGCCGTCGCGTAAATGACGGTGATGAGCGACCCCTTTGGCACTGTTCCGGTGGGGTTCAGCTCCAGGACGGTTCCGGGGGTCGCGGTGCTCTCCTGCGGCAGTACCGTGACCTGGAGGCCCAGTTGCTCCAGTTGTGTCTGTACCTGGCGGTAGTCCTTGCCCAGGTAGCCTGCCGCGACGACGTTGACGGTGTCCTGCGTCGGCGTTGGAGTGGGCGTCGGTGTGCTTCGGGTCTGCGTTGGTGTGGCCGACGCCGTGGTGCGGCTGGGGCTGGCAGACGCGGACGGACTGGTGCTCGTGCTGGGCACGGACGTGGGGTTGCCGGACGGGGAGAAGAGTCCCAGCTGGCTCAGCAGGAAGCCCGCCAGGGCAAACAGCAGCAGCAGGATCAAGGCGACCAACGGCCACGTCCAAGGGCTGCGGCCCTTGCGCCGCGGCTCGTCGGCGGGCCCGTCGTCGTACGTTTCCTCTTCCTGGTCCCAGTTCCGCTCAGCCGCCATCGCATTGGCGCGGGCAAGCGTCCCCTGGCGGCCGTCCTCCCCTGCCGCCGCCGCACCCGCGGCGCCGGCAGCCATTCCTGCGCCGGCCCCGACCACGGGCAGGGCGGAGGTGGCGGACGGCGTCGAGTCGCGCTGGGCGCCGATGACGCCGGTCGGGGCTGTGGTGGTGTCCACCGGGGCGGTGATGGGGCCCGTCTCAGCGTCGAACAGAAGCATCCCGGGGACCGCGGCACGGGCCGCGCCGATGTCTCCGTTGCGGATGGCCTCGGCGGCTTCGGCCAGCTTGATCGCGTTCGCCGGCCGGTTCTTCGGATCCTTGGCCAGCATGGACATCAGGAGCGCCCGGACGGGCGACGGCAGGGATTCCGGCAGGGGCGGCGGGGCGTCGTTGACCTGCGCGAGGGCGATGGCGATCTGTGACTCGCCCGAGAAGGGCCGGTGGCCCGTGAGGCACTCATACCCGATGACGCCCAGGGAATAGATGTCGGACGACCCCGTGGCGGTCTGGCCGGTCGCCTGTTCGGGCGCCAGGTACTGCGCGGTGCCCATCACCTGGCCCGTTTGCGTGAGCGGCACCTGGTCCGCCAGGCGGGCAATGCCGAAGTCTGTGACCTTGACGCGTCCGTCGGGGGTGATCAGGAGGTTTCCGGGCTTGACGTCGCGGTGGACCAGCCCCTGTGCGTGCGCCACGGACAGGGCGCGGGCGGTCTGCGCGACGATGGAGAGCGTGCGGTCCGGCGAGAGCACCTGCTCGTGTTCGATGATGCTGCTCAGCGGCTGCCCGGGCACCAGTTCCATGACCAGGTAGGCTGAGCCTTCTTCTTCGCCGTAGTCGAAGACATTGGCGATCCCTACGTGATTCAGCAGCGCGGTGTGGCGTGCCTCGGCCCGGAAGCGCTGGAGGAAGCCGGGGTCGCCGGTGTATTCCTCCTTGAGCACCTTGATCGCCACGATGCGGCCAAGGACGAGGTCTTTCGCTTTCCAGACTTCCCCCATGCCGCCGATCGCGATCCGTGTGGTCAGCTGGAATCTGCCGCCGAGGGTGATTCCGGTTGTAGGCCTCACTTATTCAACACCGCCTCAAAAATCTTCTTCGCGTTCGGACTGGTCAGCTGTGCGCCGGTGGTGATGTTCACGCCTTCCATGACGATCGTGACACTCACCTGCGGATTGTTTGCGGGGGCAAAGCCCGTGAACCAGGAGTTGTTGGTTCCATTCCCGAGCTCTGCCGTTCCCGTCTTGCCGGCGACCTGGACACCGGGGACGGCCGCGCCCTTGGCGATGCCGTCACTGACGGCACTTGCCATCCACTCCGTGATCTGGCTGGCGATCTGCGGGGTGGTGGAGGTGCGCAGCTGCTGCGGCTGTGGTTCGTCGATGACGCGCAGGTCAGGGGAACGCAGGGTCTTGATGAGCTTGGGCTGCATCTGGATGCCACCGTTGGCGATGGCGGAGGTCATCATGTTGATCTGCAGCGGCGTGGCGCGGACATCCTTCTGCCCGATGGCCGACTGGGCCAGTCCCGGTGCGTCGAGGTTGTCCGGGAAGCCGTTGCCCTGCGCATGGCCCAGCTTCAGCTGGTCGCCGACCTGTTCGCCGAAGCCGAACTTCTTGGCCTGCTCGGCAATGGCGTTGCGGCCGAGGTCCAGGGCAATGCTGGCAAACGGCGTGTTGCAGGACTGCTGCAAGGCGAAGGCGAACCCGGCGGTATCCCGCGTGTAGCAGTTGCCGCCCGCGTAGTTGGGCAGCTTGTACTGGATCCCGTCGAAGGGCATTTCGGCGGGGTTGGGGAGCACGCTGTCTTTGTTGTATTTCCCGGAGGCAAGCGCGGCCGCGGTATCGACGAGCTTGAAGACAGAGCCCGGGGCGAGCAGCTCACCGGTGGGACCGCTGACGTTCTGGTTCAAGTTGATGCCGGGCACCTTCACCAGCTCATTGATGGCGGCGCCTTCTGCCTTGGCGTCCTGGGTGGCCACCTGGTTCGGGTTGTAGGACGGTTTGGAAACCATGGCCAGGATGGCCCCGGTCTTGGGGTTGGTCACCACGATCGAGCCGCGCTGGCCGTCCGGGATCAGGCTGTAGGCAAGCTGCTGGATCTGGGGGTCGATGGTGAGTTCCACCGAAGCGCCCTTGGGCTGGTTCCCCAGGAAGAGCTGCCCCACCCGGTCCAGGAACAACTGGTCGGAGTCACCGGCCAGTTCCGATCCCATGCTTTGCTCCAGGCCGGTGGCACCGTAGTTCTTGGAGAAGTAACCGGTCAGCCCGGCGTACAGCTCCGGCTGCGGGTAGGTGCGCTGGAACTTGCACGTTTCCGAACTGGTTTCCACCGACTCGGCCACGGGGCTGCCGCCGACAATGATGGCGCCGCGGTCGTTGCAGTAGTTCTGCAGGATGGCGCGCTGGTTCAGCGGATTGGTCTTGAGGTCGTCGGCGCCCACAACCTGGACGTAACTGATGGCGCCGAAGATCAGCGCGAACATGGCGACGGCCGCCACCCATGAGTGCCTGATTGCCTGGTTCACGCCTGTTTCACCGCCTCGGTGGGAGTGTCAATGCCGGTGGCCTCCGCTGTCCCGGCCGGAGGAAGCGGGGTGGTGTCCACGGGTCCGCGGGCCGCATGGGAGATCAACAGCAGCAGTCCCACGATGATCCAGTTGGCCAGCAGCGAGGACCCGCCGGCCGCCAGGAACGGCGTGGTGAGGCCCGTCAAGGGGATGAGCCGGGTGACGCCGCCGATCACCACGAAGCACTGGAGCGCCACCGCGAAGGACAGGCCGCAGGCGAGCAGCTTCCCGAAGGCATCCCGGGTGCCCAGGGCGGCACGGAATCCGCGGGTAAAGAAGAGCAGGTAGAGCAGGACGACGGCGAACAGCCCGATCAGGCCCAGTTCTTCTCCGAGGGAGGCAATGATCATGTCGCTGTTGGCGAACGGGACGAGGTCCGGCCGCCCCTGGCCGAGGCCGGTTCCCACCAGGCCGCCGTTGGCCATGCCGAACAGGCCCTCGATGACCTGCCGGCTGCCGTTTTCGTAGACGTCCGGCGAGAAGGCGTTGAGCCAGCCGTAGACGCGCTGCTGGACGTGGGAGAACACCTGGGCGGCCACGAAGCCGCCGCCGAGGATGAGGGCCAGGCCGATGACCACCCAGCTGATCCGGCTGGTGGCCACGTAGATCATCACGATGAACAGGCCGAAGAACAGCAGGGATGAGCCCAGGTCGCGCTGGAAAATGAGGACGCCGATGCTGACCAGCCAGGCGGTGATCATGGGGCCCATGTCCTTGAACCGCGGGAACTGCAGCGGGCCGATCTTCCGGCCGGCGAGCAGGATCAAATCCCGGTTGGAGGACAGGTACCCGGCAAAGAATATGGCCAGCGTAATCTTGGCGACTTCACCTGGCTGGAACGTCATGGGCCCGAACCTGATCCACACGCGCGCCCCCAGGATCTCCCCGGCACTGATGCCCGGGACCAGCGGCAGGATCAGCAGCAATGCGCTGGCGGCCAGGGAAATAAACGTGAACCGGCGCAGGATGCGGTGGTCCTTGAGGAAGAACACCACTGCGATGGCCACGGCCATGGCAACCAGGGTCCAGCGCAGCTGGTTGTTTCCGGTGTCATCCCCGGGGCCGTCCAGCCGGTGGATCATGGCAAGGCCGAGGCCGTTCAGTGCCACCACGATGGGAAGTATTACCGGGTCGGCATACTTCGCCCGGAACCTCAGGACGCCGTGGAAGGCCAGCGCCGCGATTGCCAGCAGGCTGGACTGGAACCAGAAATCTGAGTCGAATGCCTTCTCCGCATCCACGCCCACCAGCATGTTGGCGCCGATGCCCACGGCAAGCGCCAGGAGCAGCAGCAACAGTTCGACGTTGCGGCGAGGCTTGGGCATGGCGTTTACCTGGCTCATTTGGCCGCCTCGCAGGTGATGGTAGGGGTGGGGGAAGCAGTGGGCGCCGGGGACGCGGAGGCGGCCGGAGCCGGCGGGGGCGCCGCACTGGCTGCCGGGGATGCCCCGGCCGACGCGGACGCGGAAGCCGTGGGGCATTCCTGCTCCGGCGACGTGGTTCCCGTGAGCTCGAGGTTCTTCACGATCCGCTGGGCATCGTAGAGATCATTGGCGGGGACTGTCTGCCGGACGCGCTGCTGGGAGAACGGCGGGAGGGAGTCCATTCGGATGTCAGTCACGGCTTCGAGGGAGGACAGCTGGATGGGGCCAAGCCGCTGTGATACGCCGTTGTAGATGGCAACCCGGGAATCGAATTCGCCGATGTAGTAGCGGGTCTGGGTCCACGCGTAGCCGAGCCACAGGCCCACGGCCACCACCACCAGGACTGCCGCGGCAATCGTCCAGGCCACCCAGCGCCGGGGACGCAGCGGGACCAGGGCGTCGGCGGGGTCGCCGGCGGACTCAGCCTTGTGGGTAAGGAGGGTGGCTGCGCGCCTGGCCACGGTCCGGCCGGCAACCGTGGGGATGGAGCCGGACTCGGCGGCTGCGGCCGCAGCGCCGACAAGGTGGTGCGGGCGGGAAGCCAGTTCCTCCCGCAGGACTTCCGCGGACAGATGCTCGCCAAGGTGGGGGTCGGTGCTGCCGGGCTCGGCGGAACCGGCTTTTCCGTCCTTGTCAGGGGCGTTGCCGGGTGTCTCCTGGCCGGAGGCCGCGGCGGGCTTGTCCTGGCCAGTTTCGGCGTGGTCTGCGGGTTCCTGGCTGGCCGCCGGCTTTGCCTCTGCGTCCTTTGCCCCCGCCTCTTTGTCGTCTCCCGCTGCCCCGGCCGCGGCAGCGGGCTTGCTGCCTTGCACGGGCGGGATGATATCGACGGCGGCCGTGCTGACGTCGTCGGGCGTTTCTTCGGCGATGTCCACCATGACCACGGTGACGTTGTCCGGGGCTCCGGCCTCAAGCGTCTGTTCCACCAGGCTTTCGGCGCATTCGGCGAGGTCCCGGGTTTCCCGGACCGTGCGCTCCACGGCGTGCCCGGCGACATAGTTCAGGCCGTCGGAGCAGAGCAGCCAGCGGTCACCCAGCTTCACATCCAGGGTGTCCAGGTCCAGTTCGGGGCTCGCATCGACGTCGCCGAGGACGCGCATCAGGACGTTCTTGTGCGGGTGCGTTTCAGCTTCCTCGGGTTTGAGCCGGCCCTCGTCGATCAGCCGCTGCACGAACGTGTGGTCCACGCTGACCTGCTTGAATTCGCCGTCGCGCAAACGGTAGGCGCGGGAATCGCCGATGTGCGCGAAGTGCAGCTTCCCCTCCGCCAGCAGGAGGGCCGTGACAGTCGTGCCCATTCCTGCAAGTTTTGGGTTGATGTGGACAAGCTCGGAGAGCAGGGAGTTCGCGGTCTGGATCTCGTCGGCGAGGGTGGTTCCGGCATCACCTTCGTAGTCCGCGCGGTCCAGGTGGATCATGTCCAGGACGGTTGCCGCTGAAGCCACGTCACCGCCCGCGTGGCCGCCCATGCCGTCCGCGACCACGGCGAGGTGACGGCCCGCATAGGCTGAATCGTCATTCTTCGAACGGATCCGGCCCACGTGGGACCGCGCCGCGAAGCGCATGATGAGTGGCCGCGCTCCGGGCTCGGATCCGGGTGCGGGGTTTTCGGTGGCGGCCATGGTTACGGCCTCAATTCAATGACCGTCTTGCCGATTCTCACGGGTACCCCTGGCTCGACCGGCAGGGCACGGGTAAGTTGCTGGTCTCCCAGATAGGTTCCATTGGTGGATCCCAGGTCCTCTATGAACCAGCGGCTGCCCTGGGGAAAGAGCCTGGCGTGCCGGCCGGAGGCGTAGTCGTCCTCCAACACCAGGGTTGCCTCCTGGGCGCGGCCGAGCAGGATCGGGCTGGCTGCCAGGGGAAGTGTCCTGCCCTTGAGCGGGCCTTCAACTACCACCAGCTGCCGCGCCTGCTGCTTCACCGGCGGCTGCGGCGGCTCGGCGAGATCCGGGTTGCGACGCACCTGGCGTGCCGACGGGGCGCCCGCGGCTGCCTTGCGGCCCACCATGAGGTCCCGGCGCATGGCGGAGACAATGCTGAAGATGAGCACCCAGAGGAGCAGCAGGAACCCAAACCGCAGGGCGGTGATGGTCAGGTCGCTCATGCGTGGCCACCCGGGCTGGCGGGAAGCAGGCGGAAGATGATCTTTGTCCGTCCCATCGTGATGGTGGAGCCGTCAGTAAGTTCAGTGCTTCCCGAAACCCGCTGGCCGTTGACGTAGCTGCCGTTGGTGGAACCGAGGTCCACGGCGCTCGTCACGCCGTTCTCCGTACGGATTTCGAGGTGGCGGCGGGATACGCCGGTGTCGTCGACGTGGATGTCGGCCTCCGAGGACCGTCCAAGGATGATGGAGGGCGCGTTCAGCGAATAGCGCTGCCCATCGATGTCCAGCACAGGCTGAAGCCTGACCGGCTGGCGGCTGGGTGCTGCGGGGACGTTGGGACGCGGCTGGGCGGCGCCGGAACTTTGCGACTTTTCGGTAGCGGAGGCTATTTCGAAATCCCCGGCCCGCAAACCGCTCTCACGCCGGAAGGAGATCCGGACCGGCCCCTGGAGCGTGTAGCCCTGGCTGCGGACGTGGTTGATCACGACGTCGCACAGTTCTTCGGCCAGCGGGGTCCCCCATTCCTGGGCACGCTTGAAATCCTCGTCGCTCAGCTGGACGTCGAAGACATTGGGCACCAGGGTGCGTCCGGCGGCCACGGTGATTGCCTTGTGGTCCACTTCGCGGCGGAGCCTGCTGGCGATCTCCACGGGTTCAACCTGGGCCTTGGAACCGGTGGAGAAGACACCGCGGACGGCCTTTTCAATGCCGCGTTCCACCTTGTCAAGCAGACCCATGGTCCTTCTCCTTTCCCCCCGGCCCCGGGGCAGTATCCGTTGGGGACCAGCACCTGCATTGCGGTTCGACACTGGATGGTGTCCCTGCAGGCGGCAGCCACTCTTACATCCGATACTACTGGGATGCCCTGTGAATGACCTTAATCCGCAACGGCCGTGCGCCGGTAAAAGTTCGGTGACATCTGCACTGCGCCGTGTTCGGCGCTGACTCCGGACGCAGCTTTCGGGGCGTATTCCGTCCGGTCTTTACGTGCCACGGGAGGCGGCGCGGAGGCCAATTGGTAATTTGCCGCCGATGTCCGTTATGCTTGATCTCGCTGCTTTTACAAGGCGCGGATCCGGGAAACCGGTCCGGCTGAGTGGAAGAAGTTGCGCGCGAGTGGCGGAACGGCAGACGCGCTGGCTTCAGGTGCCAGTGTCCGAAAGGGCGTGGGGGTTCAAATCCCCCCTCGCGCACGCATATAGAAGAGCCCCGGTCTTAGGACCGGGGCTCTTTTTGCGTTTCCGGCACGAAACCCAGGGTCTGCCGGATTGCACCAGCTTTCGGACTTCGCACCCGCGGGCGGACTTCGCACTACCGCGTCGGCTGGTGCCGCGTCCGGTGAAGGGTGCTGCGGCGCCTGCCCGGGACAACGACGGCGGCCGGGGCCTAAGCGGACGGGCGCGCCGACGCCTTGAACCGGCGTCGGGAGTTTGCCAGGTGGCTGCGCATGGCGGCCGCCGCGGCAGCCTCGTCACCGTCGGCGATGGCGTCCAGGATGGACCGGTGCTCCTGCACCACCTGGTCGAAATGGTCCCGGGCGTAGTGTTCGACGCCGGTCATCAGCCGGGTGCGGGGCATCGCGATCATGGTCTGCCCCAGGGCGGCGAGGCAGTCCGAGTAGTAGGGGTTGCCTGAGGCAGCCGCCACGGCGCGGTGGAATTCGAAGTCCGCCTTCATGGCGTGCGCGGGGTGGCCCGCGCTTTCGGTGAAGGTTTCCAGGGCGGCGCCCACGGCACGGAGCTGCCGGTCGGTGTGGTGGCGGGCGGCCAGGGCCGCGGCCTCGGTCTCCACCCCCATGCGGAACGCCAGCAGGTGCAGCCTGTCCTCGGTGGTGGCCACGGGCCGGACGCCCGGCACTGCCGGGGGTCCCTCCGCGGGCGGGGTGAGCGCGAAGCTGCCGCGCCCCCGCTCGGTTTCCACCAGTCCCTCTGCCTGCAGCCGGGTGAGCGCGGCACGCACCACTGTCCGGCTCACGCCGAAGTCGCTGATCAGCGTGTTTTCGCTGGGAAGCTTCTCGCCGGGCTGGATGACGCCGTCGACGATGCGGTTGCGAAGGTCAGCGGCGAGGTCAGTAGTGAGGTTCCGGCTCATGGTTCCAAGGGTACGGCGTCGGGATCAGGCGCCGAACTCCACGCTCTCGGTGGTCCAGGCGCGGGCCTGGTCGCTCAACGTCACGCCGAGGCCGGGGCGGTCCGGGACGATCATCCGGCCATCCTTGGTTTCCAGGCGCTCGTTGAACAGCGGGTCGAGCCAGTCGAAGTGCTCCACCCACGGTTCGCGGGGGTAGGCCGCGGCCAGGTGGAGGTGGATTTCCATGGCGAAGTGCGGTGCCAGGCCCAGGCCGCGTTCATCGGCGAGGGCGGCGAGGCGGAGGAACTGGGTGATGCCGCCGACGCGCGGTGCGTCGGGTTGGATGATGTCGCAGCCGTTCGCGGCGATGAGGCCCTTGTGCTCGGCCACGGAGGCAAGCATTTCGCCGGTGGCGATGGGGGTGTCCAGGACCTGGGCCAGGTGGGCATGGCCTTCGAAGTCGTAGGCATCCAGGGGTTCTTCGATCCAGACGAGGTCGAATTCCTCCAGCCGGCGCCCCATGCGCAGGGCGGTGGCGCGGTCCCACTGCTGGTTGGCGTCCACCATCAGCGGGACATCCGGGCCGATGTGGTCGCGGACGCCGGCGACGCGGCGCAGGTCTTCCTTGCTGTCCGGCAGGCCGACCTTGATCTTGATGCCGCCAATGCCTTCCTCGATGGACTGGCTGGCGCGTGCCTTCACCTCGTCCAGCGTGGCGTTGAGGAAGCCGCCGGAGGTGTTGTAGGTCTGCACCGAATCACGGTGTGCGCCCAGGAACTTCGCGAGGGAAAGGCCCGCCCGCTTGGCCTTGAGGTCATAGAGGGCGATGTCAATGGCGGCGAGAGCCTGGGTGGCCACGCCGGAGCGGCCCACGGACGCGCCGGCCCAGAGGAGCTTGGTGTAGATCTTGGCGATGTCGTTGGGGTCCTCGCCGATGAGGCCCTCCGCCACTTCCTTGGCGTGGGCGTACTGGGCCGGGCCTCCGGCGCGCTTGGAGTAGCTGAAGCCAATGCCGGAGTGGCCGAGTTCCGTGGTGATTTCCGCGAACAGGAAGACCACCTCGGTCATGGGCTTTTGCCGGCCGGTGAACACCTTGGCGTCACTGATGGGAATGGTGAGGGGCAGGCGGGCGGTGGACAGCTTGACGTGCCGGATGAGGTCGACGGTGCTCATGAGTTCTCCTAGAGGCGGGACTGGGCTCCTTCGCCCACGCTCTTAGGATATAAGTGAACAACTTGTATTACAAGTAGTGCTACCGGCGGCGCAGTGTGCCCAGTCCCGAAATGAGCGCATCGAGCCCCAGGCTGAACGCGGTATCCGCCGGCCGGCCCTGCTCGCTACTGCCGGAGGCTGCCGAACCGCGGACGGCGGCGGTGAAGTAGGGCGTGGCGTCCGCCATGGAACCGGACTCGAAAATGTCGTCCGGCGCGGTGACGTCGTAGGCGGAGCCGAAGATGAAAGATTCAAGCGCCACGATGGCCGGCACGATCCGCTCCCGGGGGAACCCGGCGTCGGAAAATCCTTTGCTGACGGTCTCATACATCGCCAGGGTCTGCGGGGCGTCCGTGACCGGCAGGACGGCGATCACGGGAATCAGCGGGGTGTGTTCCGCGAAGACGTCCCGGTAGCTCCAGGCCCAGGTGCGCACGGCGTCCTCCCATGGCCGGGCGTCGAAGCCGGAGACGTCCACGAGGGACATCAGGTGGTCCTCCACCAGGAGCAGGACGTCCTGCTTGGACTTCACATGGTTGTAGAGGGCTGATGGTGCCACCTCCAGTACCTTGGCCAGGGCCGCCATGGTGAGCCCCTCATACCCCTTGCTGCTGACCAGGTCCAGTGCGGCCGCCGTGATTCCGGACTTGTCCAGGACCGCCGCCGAGGGCCGGCCCGCCCGCCTCCTCTGTGCACCGCCGGTGCTGGTGGTGCGGCCCGTCATGGCTGGTACTGCCGGCATTGCTGCCCTTTCGTTGGTGGTCTCCAGCATTATTCCATCCGGCACTTCCGCTCCCGGCGGGTGCGGGCTATAGTTCTACTAAATGAACGGCATTCATTTAGTGGTGACCGTCACCGGGCGGGCCGCAGAGAGGACATCATGCTGAACCTGAACCGCGACGTCGTGGTCGTTGGAGCCGGGCCCTCCGGGCTGACTGCCGCGCGTGAACTGAAGAAGGCCGGACTCACCGTTGCCGTGCTCGAAGCGCGCGACCGGGTAGGCGGCCGCACCTGGACCGACGCCGTGGACGGCGCCATGCTCGAGATCGGCGGCCAGTGGGTCTCACCGGACCAGACCGCCCTGCTGGAACTGCTGCAGGAACTGAGCCTGGAGACGTACCCCCGCTACCGCGACGGCGAGTCCATCTATATCGGCGCGGACGGCGCACCCGTCCGCTACACGGGGGACTCCTTCCCGGTTGACGCGGACACCGCCGTCGAAATGGACCGCCTGGTGGCCCTCCTCGACGAACTCGCCGCAGAAGTCGGACCCACCGAGCCGTGGGCGCACCCCAGGGCCCGGGAGCTGGACACCATCTCCTTCCACCACTGGCTGCGGCAGAACTCCTCCAACGAGGAAGCCTGCAAGAACATCGGCCTGTTCATCGCCGGCGGCATGCTCACCAAGCCGGCGCACGCCTTCTCCGCCCTGCAGGCCGTCCTCATGGCAGCGTCCGCGGGCTCTTTCACCCACCTGACGGATGAGGACTTCATCCTGGACCGCCGCGTGGTGGGCGGGATGCAGCAGGTCTCGCTGCTGCAGGCGGAGGAACTGGGGGACGACGTCGTGCTGGGCTCGCCGGTGCGCACCGTCACCTGGGAGCCTGACGCCGACTGCGGCCACCGCGTCACCGTCGAATCGGACCGGGCCACCGTCAGCGCCAGGTTCGTCATCATGGCCGTGCCGCCCAACCTCTACTCCCGCGTTTCCTTCAATCCGCCCCTGCCGCGCCGGCAGCACCAGATGCACCAGCACCAGTCCCTGGGCCTGGTCATCAAGGTGCACGCCGTCTACAGCACACCGTTCTGGCGGGACAAGGGCCTTTCCGGAACCGGTTTCGGCGCGGACGCCCTGGTCCAGGAGGTGTACGACAACACCAACCACGGTGATTCCCGCGGCACCCTGGTGGGCTTCGTCTCCGACGAGAAGGCCGACGCCGTCTTCGAACTCAGTGCCGGGGAACGCCGGAAGGCGATCCTCGAATCGATCGCCAGCTACCTTGGCGACGAGGCCCTCACCCCCGAGGTCTACTACGAGTCCGACTGGGGCTCGGAGGAATGGACGCGCGGCGCCTACGCATCAAGCTATGACCTGGGTGGCCTCCACCGCTACGGCAAGGACCAGCACGCGCCGGTTGGCCCCATCTACTGGTCGTCCTCGGACCTCGCCGCGGAAGGCTACCAGCACGTGGACGGCGCCATCCGCATGGGCCGCCTGACGGCCGCCCGCATCGTCGAGATGGCAAAAGTGCCGGTGGCCGCCGGCTGGTAAATAAGCATGCTTACTATTAGGCTGGCGGCGGGGAGCGTCCCCGACTTCAGACGAACGAGGTGAGGCATGACTGACGCGCAGAGCATCAGCAAGGTTACTGAGATCATCAACGATTCCAAGATCGGCATGGTCACCACCATCAACGAAGAAGGCGCCCTCGTCAGCAGGCCGCTGGCCGTCCAGGAGGTAAAGGACGACGGCGGCATGTGGTTCTTCACCGGGCTCGGCACCTCGCAGGTCGCCCACGTCCGCAGGGACTCCCGCGTCAACGTCGCCTTTGGCAAGAACACGGAGTGGGTTTCCGTGGCGGGTACCGCCCAGGTGGTCACCGACCGGGAAAAAATCCGCGAGCTGTGGAACCAGGCGGTTGAGGCGTGGTTCCCGGACGGCCCGGACACCCCCGAGGTGTGCCTGCTGCACGTCGACTCGGACTCGGCGGAGTACTGGACCAGCCCCGGCGGCACGGCTGCAACGGTCCTGCAGTGGGTCAAGTCCAAGGTGACGCACAGCCGCATGAGCGTCGGCGAGAGCGGAACCGTCGAGCTCTAAAGGTACGGCAGGGGCGGGGCAGCTATGGCTGCTCCGCCCCCTTCAATGTCTGGAGGACGGCCGCCAGCAGCACGTCGTTGCGTCCCCACACCGGATCCAGGATCTCGACGTACCAGGAGTCCGCGAGCAGCAGGGCCAGGGTCTCGTTGGTTTCCTCCGCCCAGTCACGGATCTGTTCCTCTTCCACCGGGTTTTCGCTGGAGCCGAGCACGGTGGTGACCTCCGTCCCGGCAAGGGTCACCGGGATGGCGGCGCTGCTGGCTTCGCCGGGGGCGTGGGCGACGGTCACCAGTTCCGTGCGGGTGGAGAGCGCCAGCAGGTCCGAGGCGGTCGCGGCACTGCAAAACCCTGTGACGTACTCCCGTTGCGCGGCCGCATCATCCAGGATGCCCGGCTGGGATTCCTTGGTGAACAGGCCGTTCCGGTTCAGCTCCGCCAGCACCGGGGCAAGGGGTTCCGTTTCGGCGTCGAAGCCCGCGGCGAAGTGTCCTGGCTGGTAGGAGCTGCCGCCTTCGAGCCAGCGCGCGGTCAGCTCGCCGGCCCCTTCAAGGGTGGTGGCCTGCCGCCAGACCCCGCGGTCCTCCAGCAGGCGGCCGTACTGGTCATGGGCCGGAAATTCCTCAGGCTTCATCCTCGGATGCTATCGCCGGGGGCGCATCCGGTTCCACCGCTGCCGACACAGCAGTTAACGTCACGCCTGCTGTGCCGGCAGGACCGGCGGGATCCCTGCCGCATGCTCCGCGGCGGCAAGAGACGCGGCCAGGCATCCGACGGCGTCCGGGTAGCCCTGGTGCGGAACAGTCCGGAGCTGGTCCGCCCGCCGCATGGCCTTGATCATGGCGGACGTCTCGGGCAGCCGCACATCGGTCAGTGCCGGATAGTCGATGCTGCAGGCCGGGTCCAGCTCGTAGCGGCGCCACCGGAGCATCAGCTCATCGTGCCGCTCCTGCGCGGCCTGGTGCGCCGCACGCTGCCGCCCCTGCTCCCGGCGGGCGGCCCTCCGGGCCACTAGCCTGGGGGTCCCGCGGTAGGCGGCCATCCCCGACGCGGCGGCCGCTCCGGCGAGGAACAGCCCCGCCCACGGCGAAATCAATGCGGGGATCAGCAGCGCGGGCAGGGCCACGCACGAACCCAGGAACAGGTCCCAGAAGAGCTGGTCCGGGCCATGGACGGAATCGCCGGCCGGGGCAAGCGCGCGGCGGCGGACGGTGAAGACCGTGCCGGCCACCCCGGCAAGAAGCACGGGCCCGCAGAGGAGGACGGCCCACACTCCCTGAAGCAGGCCTTGGAACAGGGGTTCCGCGATGGCTGACATGGTGCACCTCCAGCGCCCTCCAGGCCCCGGCCGTCCGGGCTGGTCATTCCATTGCACCGTGTTCCACGGGCAACGTCAATGGCGGGCGGCGGGGATGAAAATATCTGCCGCGAGGCACCGCCCAGCGGTAGCGTGGGGGCCATGAGACTGAAAATGTGCAGCATCCACGTCCAGGATCCGGCGGCCGCCCATGCCTTCTACACGGGCACTTTGGGCTTTGAAACCCTGATGGCCATGCCCGAGCACAACCTCTACATCATCAAGGATCCGGGCGCGGGCGACAGTTCCGTGGGTCTGCTGCTGGAGCCCAGCGACAACCCGATCGGGGCCGACTACATGAACCGCGTGCACGAGGCAGGCCTGCCCGCGATTGTCTTCGGGGTCCCGGACGTCCAGGCGGAGTACGAGCGGCTGGTGGCGGCCGGGGTCAGCTTCAAGACCCCGCCCACCACGGATCCGTTCGGAACCAGTGCCGTGTTCGACGACGGCTGCGGCAACTTCGTCCAGCTCCACCAGGACTGACTGCCCCGATACGCCTAGGCGCGTGCCTTTTTGGCTGCCTTCTTCGCGGCCTCGTCCTTCACGCGCTGCGCTTCGGCGCGGACGGCCGCGTGCGTGGCGCGCTCGGTGACCAGCCACTGCGGGGGAGCCTGAAGCAGCGCGGTGATTTCCGCCGTCGTCAGCGCCTCTTCCACGCCACCGCGTGCGAGGCCGCTGATGGAAACGTTCAGCTTCTGGGCAACCACGGGCCGGGGGTGCGGGCCGTTGCGGCGCAGCTCGGCCAGCCACTCCGGCGGGTTGGCCTGCAGTTCGGCGAATTCCTCGCGGGTAATGCTCGAATCCTGGAACTCCTGCGGCGTCGCCGGCAGGTAGATGCCAAGTTTCTTGGCAACGGTGGCCGGCTTCATGGACTGGGAGTTAGCAGAGGTCATGCTTCAAGGGTATCCGGGCGGCGGGTACTGTGAAGACGTGCCCGCCGACGATACCTCCGCTCCAGACACCAACGCCGCAGCTGCGGAGGCGGCCCCCCGTGAGCTGCGCATCGCCTACGCTGCGGGCGTGACGCCCGGCAAATGGATCCGCCGGTGGGAGGAGCGGATGCCGCATATTCCCTTGAAGGCATTTATGCTCGACGGCGATGACCAGCTCGGTGCGGTCCGCGGCGGGACGGCAGACATGGCTTTCGTACGCCTTCCCGTGGAACGCGAAGGCCTCAGCGTCATCCCCCTGTACGAGGAGCAGCCGGTTGTGGTCGCCCCCAAGGGCCATGAGATCTCGGTGTTCGAGGAGGTGGCGATCGGGGACCTGGAACAGGACGCGTTCCTGGACGTATCCGCCCTCGGGGGTCCCGAAGCGGCGCTGGAGGTGGTGGCTGCAGGGGCCGGGCTGGTGATTCTTCCCATGTCCGTCGCCCGGCATTTCAACGTCAAGGACACGGTTGCCCGCCGGCTGACCGGTGCTGCCGGAACCGAAATCGCGCTCATCTGGCCCAGCGGCGCCACGGATGAGGTGCTCGAGGAATTCATCGGGATTGTCCGTGGCCGGACCGCCCAAAGCTCCCGCCAGCCCTCGGCGCAGCCGGGAAAGGTGAAAAAGGAGCCCAAACCGGACCGCCGCGGCGGCGCGCCCGCATCGAAGAAGGCACCGAAAGTCGCCCAGCGGTACGCACCCAACCCGGACAAGGGCCGTGGCAAAGGGTCGCGGAAGAAAGGCAAGCGCTAGCCGGGCACGCGTGCCCGTCCAGGGGTTCCAGGCTCCGTGCCGCGGACACGGCACGGCCGGCCCCGCGGGTGGCGGAGCCGGCCGGCATCACCTTGGTTCAGGTGTTTTGGACGTGGTCTTTGGCGTCGGTGGCGCGGTCTTTGAGGTCGGCGGCGGCCGTTTGGCCTTCGGTTTTGACGTGGTGGGCGGCGTCGGTGGCGGTGGCTTTGACGTTTTCCATGGCTTCCTGGGCGGGTT